>JAWSUZ010000065.1:0-25313 GCA_033852165.1 Agarilytica sp.
AGCGTCCATCTCATCAGCCACAACCCCGCGTTTAAATCTCCCCGATCATACCCCAGCGGTGGCGGTGGTGGAGGCGGCGCAGCAGGCCCATGGGTGCTGCTTATATTCTTACCATTGTTATTCGTGGGAGTGCGCAACAGGCTCAATAAAGGAAAAGGCGATTAATCCCGTTTAAACCATGTATTTGTGAGGGCGATCAAAGTGGAGCATTTACGAGGGGCATCGAAAAATTCGATATTAATCATCAATGCGAGGGTAAGGAGAATAAAAGGGTGACGGGTGACGGGTAAAAGGACAAAAAATAAAATGAAGGGATAAATGAAAGAACAGACATAAAAGTAAACAAAAGAAAAAGCAAATAAACGCCCCATTAAAGCTTATTCAGTGGGGCGTTTTTTTATTGTGTTATGTAACGCAGACCGAGCACACAAATACTGAGATTTATAAAACCCCTGTCATCGGGAGCAGTTTAAATAAACCCAATTTAAAACGCTTCCCAAAAGGCACATTTTGATCCTGAGTCGAGTCCTCACTAATGGCCCAACTATTATCTTCGTGCATATCCGTCTCAATACTTTGGGCCAGCTGCTCACCTAGCCGAGCGTTGGTTACCAGCACACCGACTTCCGTATTCAGATTGGCTGATCGAGGGTCCAAGTTAAACGTACCGATATAAAACCGTTCTCGGTCGATCACCATGCTCTTAGCGTGTATCGCAAAAACCGTTTTCTCCAAATCTAACTGTGGGAAACGCTCAATCAGAGTCGACTGAATCGCAGGGGAAGGTTTGTACTCATAAATTTTGACACCGGCAGCGAGCAATATTTTACGTTGTTTGTGGTAACCGCTATAAGCCATTAAATTATCGGTGGAAGCCATAGAGTTGGTGGAAATTTTGACTTCTACCCCGCGACTTGTCAGTTCTTTTAACAACTCAACGCCACCCTTAGGTAAAACCAAATAGGGGGACTGAATAATGACCGAGTGCTTCGCGTTGCGCAGTTCACCGCGTAAACGCGTGGTGGTTTCGCCCCCGCCGTCGAGGAAAAATTGATTGGTGTTTTTACCGGGAATATCACTGATAAACTCGGCATCATCCCATACCAAATTTTCAATTAAAGATGAAAATCGACTCGGCAAGTTTGCAAGAGCCTGACGCACAAGGGGCGAAAAGTTTTCGGATGTTTGGGCGTAATCGTGCAAGTTTTGTCGGTGTTTTTCCAGCGTCTCAGGTGATATTCGAGCCAGCTTTTTGGCAAGAATATCGGATACCTCAAAAGAAAGATCACTATTCCAAAACTCGTCGAAGTTGGTCTGCATTTGAGGAACGGCTTTCCCCAATAACAAAATGTCGCGATCTCTAAAATTATACTCATGGTCAAAATCAAAATACTCATCGGCCATATTGCGCCCGCCGGTAATGCCCGCCACGCCATCAAAAATTGCAGTCTTATCATGCATACGCTGATTCACCGCACGAAACCCCTTCACAATATTGAAGACCTTACGCATGGGGGAAACCCCGACAGACGACTGAGGGTTATAAATTTTTATCGAAATGTTGGCGTGCGTGGCAAGCGCTAATAAAATTTCATCGTCAGCAGCCATTAAAAAATCGTCTACCAGAACACGAACTTTAACACCTCGTTCCGCAGCGCTTAGCAAAGCCTCACTGGCGAGAATGCCAATGTTATCGGTACTCCAAATAAAGTACTGAACATCGATAGAGTTCACCGCGTTCTGGGTCAGCCAGGCTCTGGCCAATAACGCCTCTTCACCTTTATTGATAATATAAAGGCCAGTCTTATCCGCGATATGTTCTTCACATGCTGGGCAATGTTCAGTCAGCCAAGCGGGAGCTGAGCCAGGAGCATGGTTAAGAGAAGGGCTAAGCTCCGAGCCAGCAAAACTAGGGTGGCTTGCAATGGTAAAGGTAAGTAGGGTGAGGTAGTAAGCGATGTGGCGGCGATTAAGCATTTCAAAATCCTGTTTAACGAATAGCTATAGGCTGGCTATCGACCTATCGACGATTTACAGCCATCTATCGTGATCTAAATCTAAAGCAGTAGAACGGTTCCGTGTTAGCTCAAAGTGAGTGTTAAAAACGAACATTCTATCGGCAAAATTCTCATCTCGTGACGACTAGCTGGCCGCAGTTCACCTTGCATAGTGTCTGCGTCTAATTGGGTGTAGGCACTTCGCAGCAATAGAATGCAGCATGTTGTTGCGAGATGGCAAAAGTTTGGCCCATGTTAAACGAAAATGTAAGAGTGGTGACGCGATTAACAACAAAAAAAGATCAAAGGCCGCTTTATAGATGTCCTCAAAATAGGGGCGGCGACAAGTGACGCCCCTAGTGTATGATGAAAGCCCTCATCATACACAGCCTTGACGGTTTGGCGGCGCTTAGACCGCTTGTTAACGATTCACAGAGGCGGGCAAGGATACCAGCGGGTCCATGAATATTCAGAACGCTGTGGTTGAGTGAGGCCGTATGTGGTCGTAAATAAAGGTTAAATTATGTCGAATAACATCACGTTAAAAGAAGTCATGTTAAAAGAGGAAGATATAAAAGACCTCGTTCTTGGTCGAGGGGCTTGCTTCGCAACGGATATGGTGACGGTAGAAGGCAAGCCTATTACCTTTATGTATCGAGATGATCCCAAGGACAGCGTCGATAGCGGCTGGGTATTCTTATCGGGTGACGAAACGGAAGACTATATGAACAATCCGAAAAACCTCCACATCTACGATGTGAATACGATAGCCAATTATGATCCCACGATTATTGAATTTTTAGATGCGCCATTCGGTACCGGCTTTGAGCGCGATGCTCAAGGACAATTCGTTCTAATGGATGATTGATTGCTGAGGCGTACCAACGTAAAGACCACTCGCTCCGGCATCACGAATATTTTTCTGAGACATAAAGCCAATATGACCACTTTCAAACGTACCATTCAATTTGGCGACTGCGACCCCGCGGGTTATATATACACCCCAAGAGTCGCGTATTATGTGGTCGAGACCGTTACAGAATTTCTGACGGTTCTCCTCGGAAAACCGGCCATTCGCGCGGCTTTAGAACTTGGCGTTCTGCCACTCACAAGAGCATTATCCATAGAATACACCGGGCCAGCCCAGTGGGATGATGTGCTCGATATAAAAATTGCAGTTACGAATATCTCAGAGCGTTCATTTTCGATGAGCATCGAAGCCGTGACTGAAGAGGGTGTTGTTGTATTTACAGCAAAGCAAACTCAGGTTTGTGTTTCGGCAGAAACAAAACAGCCGATAGAGATTCCTGATGTTTTGAAGGATGCTTTGCTTAAGGGCTGTGATTAGTTTGATAGCTTTGTTGCCCGCTTCCTTATTTCGCGTAATTTACTAATAAAATCTTTAGGTGTTTTTCCTCCGACCTTTAAAATACATCCGAACATTCTCTTCGATTGAAGGCATGCGTGAGTTGAATAAATATTTTGTAGATTTACGCCCAGAATATGTAAGGGTTTGTTAGAGAATTTTTAGCGTCACTTTTATTTCTGTCCTTGTTTGCTTTTATATTTTATGCACAACGATAAAGAGCCAGATGACAAAATGTTTTGATTAACATCACAACTGCTCAAAAACCCCAATCGCAGGTTGATTTAATGAGTCGATTAGGTTTGAATTACGGTGCTGCTTAATAGGTGACTTTCTAGCTAAGCAGCATTGGTAAAAATATTTCATGAAATTAACGAGGAGGTGAACACCCAAGCATCAATTTAATTGTTTAAAAATCGCAACCCCTAAGTGCTTCAACACTCAGAGGCTGCTAACCCTAATAGACTATTACGGAGTCCAAAATGGCTGATTTAGATCATACGCTAGAGTCCAGCTCGGCCCAAGAAAATTCTCCCCTTATTATCGACCTTATAGTTCAAGAAATCTTTGTCGCTGCCCCTACAGGCATTGGCAGCCTTGCCATGTCCGTTATTCCTCGAGAGTACGAACCCAGCATTCTGTTGCAGGGTGAGTGGGTGCGGAAGATGGGATTTAAAATAGGGCAGCCCATCCGGGTTATTGCCAAGCGCAATGTATTGCAAGTGGAACAGGTCAAGGTGCCTGCTCTTACGAGTTATAGATTGTGGGGTGATGAAGATGAAATTTTGTCGTTTGATGACTTAAAGGATGAAAAATACGCTATCAAAACGGAAAACGACGACAAAAAACAAGGAGTGAGGAGAGGCCGGAATGGGGACACGCAAGGAAGCGAAAATGGTCGCAGGAATGGAAGTGAAAACGGAAGCGAGAGCGACGACAAAGGCGAAGTGTTGGCCGAAGTTAATTGCGAATTTGACAATGATTAACCTAGGCAAGTGGCGGTCAGAGACCGCGCCTGCGAAACCGAAAAACCAAGCACGGTTTAAAGAGTATTTTACGTGCAAAGTCTACCGGGGATATTTTCAAGAAAGCAGCAACAACACGCCCGTTGACGGACGAATCCAACTGCGCTCACCAGTGCCGTGGATTCAACTGCAAGGGGTTTGGCTAAATCAGGTGGGTTTCCCGGTGGATATGGAGTTGACTGTCGAGGCGACAGACGATTGCATAACGCTGAGACCTAAGCTGCCCATTAAGTAGTAGATGTAGGTAATGTGTTAAGGGCAGTACGACCGGGAGCGGGCAGCAAGATTGCGGGCTGTTCGCTTCCTTTTTTGGTTGGGTCTCGGCGTGAGAGTAAAAAACCTAAAGCCAGATGCAAGGCAAGCCCCTTTTAAGTCAACGAAAGCGGATGTCAGTATTTTCTCTTCTAAATTAAGGTTCACCCACATATGACACTCGCTTAAAAAAGAGCATCGTGATTCCGCTTTTGACTGAAAAATAGTTCGTGGCAGGGTTCCGCTTATCCGGTATAGTTGGTCAAAATTAGTGTTTTAGCTAACAAAATCAAAGGGTTGGTGATTCCGTACTTACGGAGGATATCCGGCGCTGGAGCCGCATATTTCCATAGTAAGATATTAAAAAGGCAGGGTTTAATTCAGAGACCTTGACTGTGTAAGGCTTTGTGGTTAATTTTGGGTTTTACAAATAAGAAATAGGCGTGGGCTGGGAATTGCGGCCACAGGGCGTCTGATACAAATGTTAGTGTCTCATATGAAAATCATCACATTATTAATAATCACCTTACTGTCTAGCGCAGTCTATTCTTCTGCACTGGTTTATCCGACTGCAACTAAGATAGATATTTCTGGCGTTATTGGTGAGAAGGGATCGCTGAAAACTGTTACCTACCGGTTGGTGGCTGGGTATATTGATAAAGTATCGCCTTTTCCATCTAATCAACAGCAGCTTGACGAACTAAAGGTCTCCGTGAGTGGTACAAAACTTCTAGTGAAAGACGGCCAATACCGTGGTCTTTCTGGGGTTGATCTTGATGAAATACAGATCTCCTATATTCAGCGCTGGAGTGACAAAAACACCATTGAAATATCTTTACCGTATGGTGAGCGTCAGTCATGCACAAATCATGACGATGGTTCTACCCACTATCGAAAGACTAAAAAGATATTGCTATTCTCTGTGTCAGGCGCTTATATAAGGTCAAATGAGAAACGTGCTTGTGAACACTAACAAGCACGGCTTGCGGAACTCCGTGTGCTGTCACTTTTTGTGCGGAGCACAAAAACCGCCATCACACTCCGTCCGCAACTGTGGGCGTTAAATTACCCGTAGGTCAAAATTGAGGTGTCCTTGAAGTTCATTACGGTAGTATTAGCTTTAACTTTTATATTCGTTGGATTCGCTAAAGCCAACGAAAGTGACTTTATTATGCTAGAAAAGTCAGGGTGTTCATCGGTTGGCTGTAAATTCTCTTTGTATGCATTTGAAGATGAAAGCTTTCTTATTCACCGGCCATCAGTGCAGATATTATGCTCTACGTTTGTTGAAGATGGCTCTAAAAGAACACTCAAAAAATCGGAAGATTCAAGACTGTGCAATTTACCTTCCGGTATAGTACATTCTGTATCAAGAGGAGTGTTTAATGCTGGTGAATTTAACCGAATAAAAAGCGATCTCCGTAATCATATGAAGTCACGCATCAATGACAGCAAGCCAGCAGTTAAAACTAGCGGGTTTAAAGCACTAGATGAGATTATTGTATGCTCCAATTCGTTAGTGTTAACTGTGACATTGAGAGTCGACGGATCCTACGATAATTTCAAAAATAAATCATGTGGTTCGAACACGAAAGACGGATCGTATTACGATCTTGACAATATTTTCGAGAAAATAGAACAAGATACATATAAATCTATTCGTGATACCGCCAGGAATTAACAATAAAAAATTTAACGAATAAGGATTAATAGCGTTTTGCCGCTAATAATCCGTCTTGTTGGACAAGCTCGGTCTCATCGCTGGCGTAGTCTCTTATTAAGGGAATAAATATTTGAAGGGGTTTTTGTCAAAGATCGATTGAAGATTAAAATTAACTTTTTGGCTGCCTCTAATTCTATTGATTAACCGTGTGTGACATCTGACACATGAATGAATGGGAATTTAAGCCAGATTACTCTCTAGTTATAGTCTCTATCTGGACAGCAGGCGATAAATATCCTTAGCCAATACGCCAATAAAAAAACTCCCCCAGAAATCTATCGTTATCTGACCTGCAGTTTTATCCCTGCGTCGGTATCCATGCCGGCCTGCCTGGATTCTTCGTATAGAAATGAAACAGCATGGGAATCCGCTTCGGTATAACCAATTCAATACACATATCCGATTGGCACTCGGGACAGATCAACGTGCGCTTCTGAATATCGTCGGGTGCTTGTGGTTGGCCGAGTAGCCGCTGAATTTTGGCAAGTGCTTTTTTTGCGTTGCCATGAAGAAATCCATGGTCGCGTACTCGTCTAAATCCCCTCGGGAGAACATGCTTCAATAAAGACCAAATAAATGTTTCTGCGGGTTGGACTTTGGTTTTCATCTTTCGCGTTTTGCTTTCTTGGTAGCGAAAGGTCACGTTTCCCCCTTCATCAGCAATAATATCCTCTTCGCTAATGACGCCACGGTAAAGGTATCGAGCGAGATATTTGAAGGCCTTTTGACCGCGCCCGACATTTTTAATGTGAGATACCCACTGTACAGGGAGGCCTTTGGGAAGCTCTATCGCTTGCTCAAACATCTGACGTAAAAAGATTCCGCGAAAGATTCGTGCTAACGCCAACTCATTAATTAAAAAATTATGTGGCAGCGATTTCCATTGTCGTGAACTGTCTTTAAGAGGGATGCCACCGCAGGGCATGACCACATGGATATGAGGATGAAACCCTTTGTCACGCTTGTGGGTGTGTAAAATTGCCGTTGCACCAAACGATACGCCGAAGTTGTTTTTTCCCACTGTTTGCAAAGCCTCAATACCAGATTTAAATAAAATATCATAGAGGATTGATTGGTGACGCCATGCGGAGTCTCTCAGCTCTTTAGGAATGGTAAAAGTCACCATTAAATAATTGACCGGTAGCAGCTTGCTTTGTTGACGCTGCTGCCAGGATTCACATAGGTGATGTTGGCACTGCGGGCAGCTTCGATGACCGCAAGAAAGTGGAAAGACGCCGCGTCGATCACAGCCCTCGCAGTGCACATAAAACTCACCGCACTGAGAACGGCAAGCCAGGATTGCATCTAAAGCTTTGCGATGGCTTGGCAGTAGACGGTTGCCGTAACGTTGACTAAAGGGTTTTGAATACTTTTGAATGAGCTGTTTAAGCTTCATGATTGCGCTCTCCCTGAGACACTGGGATGCGGGGCATCGCAATGAGATTGACAAGCTCGTTCACAATAGCGTGATTATCCTTCTCGAGTTTTTCAGTCAGCTGAGTATAAAGCGCGGTAGTTTTGGGGCTTTCGTGGCCCATGAGTTTTTGTAAACTGCATAAATCCATACCGTGTTCGATGCAGTGTGTCGCAAAGCTATGGCGAAGATTATGGACCGATATATGTTTATGAATATTGGCTTGCTCAACGGCGAGCTGCATGGCTTTTTGTGCGCTTCCTTTATCCATTGGCGTGTTGTGTCTGTCTGCTTGCAAGCTGGGGAAAATCCATTTTTTATTCTGATGGGTACTCCAAAACTGTCGAAGAACCTTATAGGTATTGTCCGGTAGAATAACAAATCGGTCCTTGCAGCCTTTTCCCTCCCGGATATGAACCCGCCGGGCTTTGCCATCTATATCCCCGACTTGTAGGTACAAACCTTCTGACAATCGAATCCCGAGGGTGTATACCGTATAGAGGTAGACTTCATAATGGGCGCGATGCACGCAAGCGAGGGTTTGATTAATCTCTTCAGCCACTAGGATGTCGGGAAGATGCCGAACGACAGGCGGTTTGACGAGAGATACATAGTCCCAGTCTCGCTCTAAAACCAATTCCCAGTATCGCATGAACGCATTGCGATCAACCTTAACAGCGCTCCAGGAGTGAGAGTGAATACGTAGACTGAAATAGGCTTCAAAGTCCGCCTTCTTTAGGCGATTATCGGGGCATTTATCCGCCCACTCCGCGAGTCGTCGCACGGAGCGGCAATAATTGTCGATAGTCGCTTTTGCGTAGCCTTGAAGTACAAGTAGGCGTTCATATAAAGGGTATTTTGTGGCAAACTTACGTTTTTCGCAGGTGTTCATAGTGATTTTCCTTAGACTCTTTGAGAGAACCCTTGAGATTGAGGGATCTAAGGAAAGTGAAGGTTACTATGGGTGTTTTTGCCGTGAAGCGGCTTTGTTCAACACGGCGCGGCACAATCGGCCCTACGGGCCTGGACTCGCTACACTGCGTTCCGCTCTCCTGTGCGCGCGGCGTTAACTGCCCTAGAGGTTTAGAGTGAGCTACGAAATTCGAGTCGACGATGTAGTTATTGGTACTACTAAGCTAGAAGGCGGTGATCCCCCGATGGGATTCGTATTCGGCAATGTCACTCCAACCGAAAGATATGAACCCTTATCTGGTGTAGTGAAAGCTGGGCTATATAAGCAAGGTCAAGATGTTGAGATAAAGTGTGAATCTATTTCTTTCGAAGATCTTACTAAAGAAATGGGAGAAACGTGTATCGAAGTCACGGCTCTCATCGAGTCTGCTGAAGAATATGATATTTACTTCAAGCACCACCGAGAAGCTTATGAAAAACAGTTTTCTTAACCAGCAGTTAACAAGTAAAGGCATTGGACGCGTTAAAGCCGCGCCCATGCTTTAAGCGTTAAAAGGCAAACCATGATTACGCAGCAAATCACAGCAATTGCATTAAGGCTACTTGCGATATGGCTTCTAATTCAGCTCGTCTTGAGTTCTCCGAGCTTAATTTTATATTTCACTAGCATGCAGGATTATCAGCAACAAGAAATACCAGCGGCTGTCTACGTCGGTATGATTGGCTCATTTATCCTTGTTGGTTTATTGGCTGCATTTCTAATCAACAAGGCAGCAACCTCTGTTTTGGCGCGTGCAAAATCTGAATCAGAAGCAACTTTAAGTGACGACTCGCAGAAGGTATTATTTCAACTTGCAGGCCTTTATTTTGTAGTTAACGCTCTAGCCTATCTACCACGATCGTTGTCATTTATCCCAGGCACCATAGAAATATCGCTATCCAGCTTATTGTGGCCAGTCGGCCTGGCATTTCAATTGGTCATTGGGTTGTGGCTGGTTAGCAATTCAACTTACTGGCTTGATTTATTTAACAAACTGAGAGGCCGTGCCTAATGCCTTTTAACAAAACGTGCAATGAACGCCCTTCGGGCTGGACAGCTTTAAGCGTGGCTTCGCCACAAAGCTGCCCATTCACTCGGCGTTAAGTGTCCATTTGTCGGAGATCAAGATGATTTTTGAAAAAAGTATATCGTCAGATGATGGCTGCATAGCCTTAATCAATCCAAACCGGTATAAGTCGGTTAAAGATGAGATGCCGTCTTCAGAAGAATTTTTAGAAGAAGCAAAGACTGCCCATATTCTTGTGTGGGGAGCTGCTAGAGGAAACTGGAATATAACGATTTCGACTGAACAAGATTGCGCAGGAGAATTTCAGTCAATTGAGGGGAGTTTAATATCGGACGGTGAACTTATTTTTCTTACTCACGAAGAATTAATTGACGCTTCGAATTATGAATCGTTTCCTCCGGAAGCCTACAATGATCGAATTTTTAAGTTTCCCAAGGGAATGTATATTTGTAAGGTTAGCATGTTGTTTGACCCTGGTAATATTTCAGAATCGGAATCTCTTGAAAGTAAGAAGACTCATTTCTACATCTATTTAAAAGAAACTGAAAAAATGGAAAAGGCGCTAGAGAGCGTTCATTGGTATGATTTTGACAGATTTGTTTAAATCCGAACTTAACAAAGGCAGTCAAAACGACTGCAAAAAGCGCAGCGTTTGCTGCCAACGTTAAGCCTATGGATGTTCAAGATTACGTACTTATCGGGATTGTTTTAATATTCTTTGGCCCGCTAATCTTTTTATCGATAACTCCGCCAAACAAGTTAGAGCTTGGTAGCAATTGGGGGAATTGGTTTGAGGATGAAAAATCTGCGTCCGTGTGGTTTAGAAAATTTGATTTAGTAGATATACCCTTTATGGAATATCGAAATTGCTTTTTAATTGAATCAGAAAGAAATAAGAAGCTACATACATTTGTTGATATACGAGATCAAATTCAAGTGAAAAGCGACCTAAGTGATCATACAGTTTTAGTGGCCGCTATTGAATATCCCGACAAATATCAATGGCTATTGTACTCAGCAAGACCAGGTAGGTTTAAAAGTCTTTTAAAAGAGTTTGAAATTCCAAATGTAATAACATGGGGTAAATTAATTGACCCGCGTTGGGAAGAATATATAGATCATGCGAAAACGGCTTAACAAAGTGGTCAATTTGACCCGCATTGCTTCGCTCCAATCAAAGGGTCAGAGTAATAGAAATTGATATTTCACATATTCAACGAAGCTAAAAAATCGATTACTCTGACCCGTTGATTCCGCGACCCTTTGATTCCGGCCAGAAAACGACGACAAGCCACAAAACAAAAGTACAGTGAGTTTACCAAGAAGTCGCGGCATATGAGAACGCCGAAGTTACTGGATAAATTAACCCAAAAGCTACGAGGTCATTATAATTACTTCGGGGCTGTGGGGAATAAGGGCGATCTGTACGATGTTTATCATCATGTGGTGGGGATGTTATATAAATGGCTGAATCGTAGAAGTGGTAGGAAAAGTTTGACCTGGGCCAAGCTGAAGCGTTTAATTGCGTACAGAGAATTGGCCTTACCGGTATGTAAAGCAAGACCATCAAACCAGAGGGTGTGGTGGTAATGATTATGGAGCTTTGCGCTGCGAGAGCGAGTACAACCGAGGAGCCGGATGCGGGAAAACCGTACGTCCGGATCTGCATGGGGGGCTCTAAGAAATTGGAGTTCCTACCATTACTGTAACAAGTACAGATATCTACACAAATAACGGGGTCAGATACAAAGTATTAAAATTTATCTTTACGAGCCTTGGTATCAACAACTATGACAAACAGACTGCCTCAGAAAACCTCCTCGACTATATCGACGCTCGACGATCTTGCGAAGTTGGCAAACTATTCCCTCATGGACACGCTCAACTGTGATCCTGACGCGACAGAAAACGGTGTCGACCACGCGCCGCGACAAGTCTTTACGGGCCATTATGTCCCCGTCAATCCTACTCCAATCAAAGACCCGGAGTATGTAGCGCACAGCAAAAACTTTTTTTCCGAGCTTGGCTTCACCGACAGTATGGCGGAGTCCTCCGACTTCGTCCGCATGTTCTCCGGCGACATTTCTCAGGTTCCAGAGCCGATGCGCAAGGTCGGTTGGGCGAGTGGGTACGCACTTTCCATCTACGGTACTGAATACATCCAGCAGTGCCCGTTCCAAACCGGCAACGGATATGGAGACGGTCGTGCAATTTCTGTGCTTGAGGCCGTCATCAACGGTCGACGCTGGGAAATGCAGCTGAAAGGTGGCGGCCGTACGCCATATTGCCGCGGCGCGGACGGTCGCGCTGTTTTGCGGTCGAGTATCCGCGAGTTCTTGGCTCAGGAGCACATGCACGCACTGGGCGTGCCCACATCACGATCTTTGAGTTTGTACGTTTCAAAAACGGAGAAGGTAACGCGACCGTGGTACTCGGAGGGCTCGCGCTCGGAGAATCCCGACATACTTATATCTGAAGCCGTCGCCATCTCGACACGTGTCGCACCGTCGTTCATCCGCGTCGGCCAACTCGAACTTTTCGCTCGCCGTACCCGTAAAAACGAACACCCGAAAGCGATGGAAGAACTCGAGAAGATTGTGCTGCACTTGATTGATCGTGAGTACGCTGACGCTGTCGATAGGCAACTCACCACCCCAGAAAAAGTGGTGTTGCTGGCGCGCGAGTTTCGTAGCCGCCTCACGTCACTGGTGGCGAACTGGATCCGCGTCGGCTTCTGCCAGGGTAACTTCAACAGCGACAACTGCGCAGTCGGTGGCTTTACACTTGATTATGGTCCCTTCGGCTTTTGCGATGTGTTTAACCCGCATTATCAGCCTTGGACGGGTGGTGGTCATCACTTCTCGTTCATGAACCAACCCAGCGCAGCGCAAAGTAACTTCGACATGTTTTGTTCTGCGTTACGGCCGTTGTTGGCGTCACATCAGGATTATTTACTAGAGCTCGACGAGATTCAAAGTGGATTTGCGAAAGTAATGCACACGCAAATGAAAAAGATGTGGGCTGCCAAGTTGGGCCTTAGCACTTTGAGCACAGCGTCTCACAA
The DNA here is from genome assembly GCA_033852165.1 of Agarilytica sp. Taxonomy (GTDB): domain Bacteria; phylum Pseudomonadota; class Gammaproteobacteria; order Pseudomonadales; family Cellvibrionaceae; genus Agarilytica. The sequence continues at coordinate 12,821 of JAWSUZ010000065.1, forward strand.
GGCACTTTGCGATGCACTGCTCAGCGAGCTAGAAACACTCATGATGCAAACACCTGTCGATTACACTATTTTCTTCCGCGAGCTCTCGTCGATACCCGACGACATTGGCCCGCTCAAGAAAAGCTTCTACAATAACTCGGCGCATGATACAGACCCCAAAGAGATGGACAAGCGCTGGGCAGAGTGGCTCGCAAAATGGAAAACGCTCCTCAACAGCTCCAGTGACGCGAATGCTACTTCGCCCCGATCCAGTGAGGAAATCTCTAGGCAGATGAAGCTCGTCAACCCAAAATACATTTTGCGAGAGTGGTTTGTTATGCCGGCTTATCAGCAAGCAGCTGCGGGGGATTTCTCTCTAATTCGAGAGCTGCAAGACGTGATGACACAACCATATGCCGAGCAGTCGAAGGAAGTGGAGGATAAATACTATCGGTTAAAGCCGCTTGAGTTCTTTGAGGTGGGTGGATTGTCCCATCTTAGTTGCTCGTCGTGATTCTTTGGGCTTAAAAAGTAGTGCCAGAAACAACTTAATAGTGAAGGCTAGGTTAGTATTAATAAAAATGGATAAAAGTTGTAACTGACTTTACTGATTGGACTCTACGTATTGAATATATATATATATATATATATATATATAGCCACGAGTATTGTCAGTAAAAACAAATAAGGATATGTCGCGCGATAGCCGCGACCTATCACATTGTTGAACGAGCCCGTCCACAACATTTCTCTTTATAGTAAATAAATAAAAATATTCTTAGCTGAATAGTGGTGGAGTCAGTCACCACTATTTTTTAAGACCGAGAAAATCCCTCGCTCGATCAGAACGATAAAAGCAATCCTTTCTGTTTCATATCTCGGCCCTCCAGTTTTAATGCATTAAGGGTTAGCTATTGGTTTAACTCGGTTTCGGTTTGGGCGGAATAAACCCAACTATCGACATTGCACCGTGACACTTAGCGCAGATAAACTTTGTCCGCTTCAGTTTTTCATGAATGGGAATGGCGACTTTTAATATCCACTGCACAATCCTTAAAATCCTTTTCGCATTTCCATGTAAAAAACCATAGTCACGCGCTCTCCTAAACCCCTTTGGCAGAGTGTGCTGCAATACCAATTGCATAAACTCTTCCCCAGCCAATTGGCGAGTCTCTATTTTCCCTGTCGCGCTGTTTTGGTATTGGAATGTCACCTGCGAGCCGTTGTCATCCACAATGTTTTTATTGCTGATGACGCCTCGATACAAGTCCCGGGACAGATATTGAAGCGCAGGCAGGCCTCGCCCAACATTCTGACACTGCACTACCCATTTCTTGGGTGTAGCTGGCGGATGCAGGCCTGCCTGTACGATTGCCTTCAACATGCAACCCCTAAATGCTGCTGCAAGCTTGTACCCGTTAAACAGGTAATCGCCTTTTATTTTTCTCCATTCATTTCTTGCAAGATTAATCCCGCCGCCAGGAACAATGACGTGCACATGTGGATGGTAATCTCACAACTGGACGAGGCCAGATCTTGTCGCGCAACCGGTGCGATCTTCACTTTGGTAAATCCTGAAGACTGCTTGGAGTTGACGATTGGCTTTTGGTCTAGTTGCGTCTGATTTATTGAGGACGGTCTTTATCTGATAGCGTTGGGGAAGATTGAGTGCGTGGCGTTTGGCATAAGCAGACATGGACAATGCGATTTTTTCGCATCGACGGCTATGGTCTAGCTACACTTGTCGTTTTTAGTGATCTTCATGGCGGGTGGCTCCATTTCGTTTAGGAGCGATAAGTTAACTACAGATAAGGCTAGCCGAATAGAATGTGCTTGGTTGATCGCTTACGGTGTTTTCACCGAGGACTTCAAGATAATTAATGTCAAGAAAGACACTTTGATTTAAATCGTCATCGAGGTAGTTCGCCACAAATACTCCCATAAGCGATTAAAGGGTGTATTTTACAGGAAAAGGTGAGTATCTTTCGGGTTTAATTGAATTTCCTACAGCCTGAACACCTGCAGCAGTGGGCGCTCCATTGCCTGCAATTGTTATGTATTTTATTCATTGTCATTAATTGCTAAGTTAACCAGTTTTCGTACAATTGGTGAAACAATTATAATTGTTGGAAATGCAACAACGAAAGCAAACCCCCAAGCTTTCAACCAAACAAAGATAATACCCTCAATAAAACCGACATTAAATATACTTACTACAAAGGACATTATGCATGACATTAATAATGCCATGAAAAATGAAAATACATATGAAGTATATCTTTTAGGTACTAATTTCATATTGATATGCACAGCGTGCGTTACCTTATATTTGTGTCTTATTTATAGGTGCTGGAAATCACATACTTTCTTCTTTTCACATAACGTCGCTATAACAAACGTCGCTTTTTGGTGCCTTTGTTTATAGATTTGTTACGTTTTGGCTGCGATCTATATCAGAACACAGATTACTGTATAGCAACAAACTCCACCTCACAAGTGTCAGTGGTAGAGTGCAACCTATTTTTTTACCGGACATATGTAAGCGATCAACCAACCCACAAGAATTAAGCCAATTACGCTGGGAGCTTTACGTTCCAAGGTAATAAGTTGTCTAATTCATCATTCGACGAACCGTTAAGCAGTACTGTAAATAAATGTGACAGACAATCAGGCCCATGACTCGGAGTCTCGGCGATTGGCTAGACCTTACCGAGTAGAGGACTTTCACCTCCGCTCTTCTACCGATTTATCTCGGCGCACTGACTGTCATGTTAATTTTCTTTTATATTTTCACCTTCCTTGTTTTGCCTAGCTTCCTGGAGTTCACCCAGGATGCAATCTAGAAACGCAGAAATATACGTGTTTAGCCTACAGGGACAGCATAACTCAGCTGTTGAGTGCCGTTTTTATGAATTGTAAGGTATATCTAAGGCTCATTCCGATATTAAAAACACCAAGGAGAGTTCAGCGGCCATTAAAGACCACCAAACCAGTTGTATCCTTGGTCTTCCCAATACCCTCCCTGTTGCGTCTTATGAACACTGATTCCTGTTAAATACTTTGCGTTTTTAAAGCCCAATTTCGTGGGTATTCGTAACCTAAGTGGCGCACCATACTCTCGGCTTAAAGGTTTCCCTAAAAACTCGAGTGCTAGTAAGGTTTGGGGGTGCATAGCTGAAGCTACGTCTATACTGGTGAAATAACCGTCTGCGCAATCCAGACGTACAAAAGTGTTATTTGTATCCGCGCCAATCTTTTCCAGCAAATATCGCAAAGGGACGCCTGACCACTGCCCAACCGCACTCCACCCTTCGATGCAAATCAAACGCGTAATTTGCGACTCTTGCGGCATACCTCTTAACTCCTGCAACGTTATTGGCGCTTTGTGGATTGTTCTGCCAGATACGCTTAACGACCAAGCGCTATGGTCTAGGTCGGGGGCGTAGGTGTGCGGATAAAATAAGTTACTCGGAAATGGTGATGTTATATCGCGCAAATTGTAGGTTGGAGCCAATTTATCTGGTGAAAAAATGACGCTTTGTACCGAATCATTCCATCTTGATGCTGCATCTAGGGTTTTTCCTCTGAAGTTTTCATTATTACTGATAAAATATGAGCCTACGCCTAGACAGGCGAGCCCAAGTGAGTTTGCGATAAAGGATCTTCGGGAAACGAAAATATGACTATCACTTTTTTTTGTCATGGCTTACTTTCTTTAACGTTGCTATCGAGTTTTTTTCTTGTAGCACCAAATATCATATTCATTAAGGTACTAGGATGTATAAGTATCATGCACACATGAACTATTAAGAAACAAAACAAAACAATCATTAACCAGAAATGTATGTGGCGTACTACTTCGTATCCAAAAAACATATCGATAAGTAAATTGAATTGAACCGGCTTCCACAGTGCAACCCCTGAAAACACAAGCATAAGGCTTAAAATAAAGATACCTGTATACATGAGGCGCTGCAAAGGATTGTACTCACCTCTTCGGTAGAAAAGACTAAATCGCATTGCGTTGTACAGCGTATCAAGAATCGACATTAAGGAAAAATGCCTTATAGATGGTCCGCCCAGATTCAATACTAACCGTGATACAGAATAGATTACTGATGTAAGAAGGAGAATCCAGGCGAGCAAGAAATGCCATCTTAAGGCTTCGGTTAGATAGAGCCCTAAGCTGATATGCTTAGGGAATAAAAAATCATATAGAGGGTCCGCATTATAAATTGCCCACCCACTTGACATTAACATTATGGCCGAGAATGCATGAACGATATGACATATTCTCAGCCAAAGTGCATAAATAGGAACACGGCCACTTTCCACAATTTAAATCCTATTTTTTATCAAATTGGAGGAAGCTTCCCGCTCTTGTGTATTCCGACGAATTCTGCGGTATATCCATTTTTTGATTTTTTAGCAAAAATAACGATTTTTTGCCCGATGTTTATGGTCGCATCCTCTTCAATATCAAATGTAGTGATTGGGGTCGCTTCAGTAACAGAATAAAAATAGGTTTCATCCCCATAACTCACTTGAATACCCTTGTCATCGCTCCTATCAATCAATTGGGCTAGCGTTGCGTTCGTCATTTTACTACCAAGGATTAGATCCCAGTCGATCTTGCCTTCATTAAAACCTCGAAAAGCCTCGGGGAAAACATGAACGCCGAGAGCATGGTTTTTTCCTTTAATGGTAACTGATGGGATTGATAGATAATCATTACTTTCAAGATCGCTAAGCTTAATGTCTTGATAGACGAGTATTTTAAATTCATCACCCAAGCTTACCTTTATGTTTTGTCCTACTGAGTTTTGAACTTCAACGGTATTTTTAACGAGATTTATAACTTGCCCTCGTATCCTCACTTCTTCCGCAATAGCTGATTTATAAAGTGACATAGATAAAACAATGCTAGCCACAATGATTCTGGGTAAAGAGCGTGCGAAATTCATATTGGTACTTCCTCTTTTGAAGTATGTGATAACTTGAAGTATGTGATAACTTTCCGTGATAGCGTTAAATTCTTATATGGCAACGGTTTTACGCTCGCGTGCAATACACGTCAAACGTCAATTGTCCGCCATGATCTTTTGATAGCCTCAAGCCGAAGTTCTTCATGACCGATGACCGCAACGGCCTTTCCGACGCATTCAAGCATTGGAATATCGCTGTAATGATCGCCATAGGCAACACAATCATCTGGATCTATATTTTTACCATACAGAAAGCTAAGTATGCTTTTGGCTTTACCCTCGCCAATTGTTTGAGGGCTTGTGATTTCGCCACTAATTTTCCTTCCATCTATAACAAGATTAGTTGACAGGCACTCCTGAACATCAAGCTCCTCCATAAACGGCTTAATAAGACCTATAAACGATCCAGAAACAAAACAAACATTTGCATTTAAGGATAAACGAAGCTCATTTATCTCTTTAACAACAGGATTAATTAGGAGAGACTTAATGTTTATTTTTTGTATTTCAGACCATTTTTTTATAAGATCGAAAAACATACTGTCATGTATTCCAGAGAACTGGCGGTAATAAGCTCGGTTCACCTCTTCTCGGTGTGCGCTACTTTTCAATACTGAATCAAATTTACGACAATTATTAATAAAACTATCCCTGTCAATATCTTTGTTAAAATCGATATTCTTTTTAAAAAACTCAAGAAATGAAAACATACTCTTGAAATTTATAATGGTTCCATCAACATCACAGAAAATATAACGTGGAGTCGTATCTTTTATCTTAGTATGTTTCTCAGAAATGTATTTCATTCTAAAAGTCCGTAAAAGTAGATTTCCCCTATGAAAAATCAGTAAGGGGGGGGGGAATGTTTGGGCGACCCATACTGCCAAAGAGGTTACGAAGAAACGACGTCTTCACTAAAAACTTTCGACTCTTTCTGTGTCAGCACAGATCTCGCATTGGAAATTGAATCCCTTGCTTGCTTGGCTTCAATTTTTTCGATAACGCTTGACTCAAATGCTGTAAATTCAACATCAACCTGGCAACCTATCAGACCACCTATTTGACTAATTTCCATTGTTACTGAAAAGGACATTCGATTTTGATTTTTTGTTTTTGATTTGTTTATTCGATAATAGATGTTTACACCTAAAGGGTAAATAAATCCGATATAGTTAATATTAAATGAATCTATTACAAAATAATATTTTATTTTTTGGTTGACGAAGTATTTCTCGGTGACAGCAAGAAATGCTTGCCTAGCAGACTCAATGAGAACCATCCCCTGTATATGCTGTCCAGTACAATGATCAGCCATGTCAGCACAGTTTTCATCCAGCCTCAATTCAAGCTGAAACTCATTTTCCGAAATCTGCCTAGGATCGCTTATCATTATATTTTGTTGTTGGTGTTTGTGGCTCAGTAATTTTCCTGCCAAAGGTGATTTAGGAAACGCAAAGAATCTATCAATTCCCTTTGCCTTTACTTTTGAGACAATGCAATTCAAACGATCTTGAGAAATACCCTGAGACAACACATATAGGGTGCCTCGATCAGGGACATAATCTCCTTTGCTTAACCTATCTTCAAGGGTCTTAATTTTTAAAACACTTGAGTTCTGACTAAAAAGCTCGAATTTATCGCCAACAACGTAAACAGTTTTATTTTCCATGTTTTTCTCCATCATCAAAATACAGCAAAATGTATCGTAAATCCATCTCACAAAGCTATTATCTACCACGTTAACTACAATTACTTCGGAATGAATGACCAGCCCCAAGAATATTAGCAACCACAACATTATTTTTAAACAGGTAAAAACAAAAAATCAATTTCCATTTTTGAAACGACAGCGCCAACTTTAGGCGATGGCTATTTTCCAAATTTGGAAACTTGTTTTTTAATATGCAATGTACTATTCATTATAGGTGAGTGATATGCTTAAAATCATATGCAACGACAGGTAGTGCTTCTATTATGGATGATCTATATATCTCCAACATACGATCAATTGTTTCAAAAAAATTCTGGCAAGTGGGCGATGCAGTAAAGAATGGACTTTATTTGCAACAAGAAGCTGAAAAAAGTGGATACAAAAGTATATCTGTTATTGAAAATGAATCTGTCGCCAGCTTGCTCGACGAGATAACTAATAATATTTTTGATGAGAACGTTACCTTGGGTAAGGATCTTTCTGTTATTGTGTTTTCTTCATTGTATAGCGCAGGCATGGGAGCGTTTTGGCAACCCGCATCTTACATACAAAAAACATTAGACAATCGTCGCGCCCTAACATTCAATTTACATCAAGGTTGTAATTCACAGCTGATCGCACTCGAGCTCATTTCGAGTTATTTGAGATCAAACCCCAACGCCAATCACGCATTATCAATCTCCGGCGATTTGTTTGGGGTTAATAAATTCGATCGGTGGAACGCTGATTACGGAATTGTTTACGGCGACGGTTTTGCAGGCGGATTAATTTCAAAGGATCACGGGGATTTTAAAATTCTCCATTTGGAAAGCTCTTGCTGCGGAGACCTTGAAGAACTTCATAGGTTAACGGGAGCAAGTAATGAAGATTCAAAGTCCTTGAAAATTCAAAATTCGATAAAACGCACAAAAAAAAATTATCTTGAACAATACGGTTCAGACTCGTTAGCTAACCGATCTATTACAGAAGTAGAAGGCTTAGTGAAGCGTTGTTTTAATAAAACGGGGTGCCGAATGGAAGACATTCGATGGGTAATCCTTCCAAATTTAGGTACATCTATTATCGAGAAAAGCTATTTGACCGCGCTAAACATAACGTTTAGTAGGACACTTTGGAGTTTGGGGTCGACCATCGGCCATATTGGAGCATCAGATGCATTTATTTCTCTTTCTCACCTTATCGACACCGATAAATGTTCTCCCGGGGATAAGGTGATGGTAGTTGGGGCCGGGGCTGGATTTACATGGAGCTGTTTACTTCTAGAAGTAAGTGGAAATTCTTGAACGAAGCCTAGTAGTGATAATCTAACTGACACTTCTTGCTATAAACTTTCTACACAAATCAAGCCAGACATATCCATCGGCTTTCTGAAACCTATAGATAATAACTGTATAGGAGTCTGAAGTATTGCTCTTGGATATGACGGCTAAATGTTCGGACTATTTTTCAACCAATCAAAAAAAGGAAATACTATGATTACAATCAATCGCTTCTTATGCGCCGCACTAGCGAGTAGCGCGCTCTTAATTTCATCTTTAGGCAATGCTGATGATTTTGATATCCATAAAAATGGCAAGAAGCTAACAAACTTAAATTTGCCTAATGAAGTTGCGAACGTTGGCGTAGAGGTTTACAAACGTCGCACCAAAATAGATCTACTAACAGATATGAACGGCCGCACATTATATACTTTTTCTGACGATCAAGGATCAGGAGAGTCAGCTTGTTATGATGTTTGCGAAAGTTTTTGGCCCCCTTTGGAAGTCGGCATGAATGATAAGCTTGAAAAACCTTTCGGTGTTCATGTCAGACGTGATGGCGTACGTCAGCTCACGTTCAATGACTGGCCTTTATATACATTCTTGCATGATGTGAAATCAGGAGATTTTAACGGCTACCTGTTCGAAGGTGGCGGGTTGGGTCAATGGTATATCGTACGCGATAAAAATGCGGTTTTAGATGATGTAACACGAATGAAGTTGATTAATGATCGGGAAAAATATCTCATTTTACGCCAAAGACCTCTTTATTTTAACTCTAACGTTGATGTGTGTGTGGGAGCGTGTTTAGATACTTGGACCCCAGCTTTTGTCGAACTAGATGAGGCAGGCTACCCGTTCGGTACTATCTGGGATTCTTCTGCGGAGAAGTCACAGCTAACCTATAAAGGAGAACCCCTTTATACATTTAATTTTGACAACTTTGTCAATATCACTATTGGCAGAAACTTCTTCGGTACCGAATGGGATATTATCTTAAATCCAAAAAAATAATCCGCAATACTTTTTGGAGAGCCAGTGAATTGGCTCTCCAAAACATCTCGTTGATTCAGATGAATACCTACAGGATGCATTTGCTTTTTCTCTATTACAAAGTCAAACCTATTATCGCGTTATTCTGGTAGTAGGCTGGCATAGTTGTGCAAGAAAATATACTAGTGAAAGGAATAAGTATGGAATACTTTAAGTGTTGTCTACTAGCATGTTTAATTTTAATCCCTCTTTCATCGTACAGTGAAAAAAAGACGCCAGAGCAAAAGCTCGGAAGGCTGCTTTTCACAGATAAGAGTTTGTCGTTATATCGAAATCAGTCTTGTGAATCATGTCATTCGCTAAAACGGCTTAAGATCGTTGTCAATGAACTTAATGATGACAAGAATTTATTTATCCAGCCAGCCCCTTCGTTTGCTCACCCAGATAATATTCGGCATGGTAGTGTCGTCGCTGAGGGAAGCGTCCACGGCCGTTTTGGTACATTAAACACACCTGCTTTAGCGTATGGAAGGTTTAGCCCATTTTTCCGCTGGGATAATCAGTTTGGCTGGTTAGGGGGGGTATTTTGGGATGGCCGCGCGAAGAACTTGAGTGATCAAGCGGGCAAACCAATTTTGAACCCGCTCGAAATGGCGATGCCGAGCAAATGGGCTGTTGCATCCAGGCTACAAGAGAACCCAAAATACGTAAAGAAATTTAGAAAGATATACGATCTGGATATTGAAGCCATACCATCCTACGAGCTTGCGCCCAGAAATATTACTCCTCCACCAGGAGTATTCTCTGTTTTCGATGCCCTATCAAAAGCGTTAGCCTCTTTTCAAAATAGCTCTACTTTCAATAAGTTTAATTCAAAATATGATTATGTAATAGCAGGCCAGACCAACTTTAACGATAAGGAGAAAATGGGGTTTGAGTTATTTAATGGTAAGGCTCAATGTGCACGCTGTCACTTTTCGTCAATGGGAAATGCTCCTGACGGCAGCGAATTCCCAGCATTGTTTAGTAGCTATACGTACCTTAATATTGGCGCACCTTACAATATTAATATCCAGAATCAACCGCCACCACATCCAGGAATTGGTGGCCGTGAAGAAGTCAAACGAAGTGATAAGGAAGGTAAGCTATTAGGAGCATTTAAAGTTCCGACCTTGAGAAACGTTGCGTTGACTCCTCCATACATGCATAATGGTGTGTTAAGTTCGCTGAACGAGGTAGTACACTTTTATAACTCAAGAGATACAAAATTCCGGGTTTGCACATCGGTAAATGATGCTGGTTTTTCGATAGGCTGTTGGCCAACACCTGAATTTCCTGAAAGCATGGTATTTGGAGCTGTAGGTGACCTAGAATTAAGTGCCGAAGAGGAAGCGAGTATAGTTGCTTTTTTGCACACTCTAACGGACAACTATCCAGTTTGGGGGAATATAAATGGCCTCGATGATCCCAATGTCCCGCCAGGTACGCCCTCACCATTTACAGCATCTATTTTCCCTTAACCAATCTCGGCGCCAACTTTTTTACGCAAGCTGGCGCCGAAAGTATTGTTGAGCAGCTAAATAACGTTGCTTTGAGAGTATTGAACGATTTGTGTCAGATCTTTTGAAACAAAGTCTTTAGTATGCCGTTGTTCAAAATGGTAATTAAAATCCGATTCACTATCAAAACGCTCCCAAAGAAGGATTTTATCCGAATCTTTATTATCGTGGTGAGCGATAAATATACTGCATCCGGGTTCTTTAACGGACTCCACACACAGTTTTTTTGTTTCTTTAACCGTTTCATCGAGTCGTGACATATCCTTTATTTTCAACTCTGCAGTTATATAGTAACCTTTACTAAACATAAACACCTCTTGTAATATTTGATAGTTAATATTTTCGGGTAAATCATATGGGCATGGTTTCTGGGCAAATTGGTACTGCAAAGCGAAATATAGCGTCACAACGAACTGATGCACGCCATAAAAACCTAATAGCAGCTCAACCAGTAAAATTAACAGTTCCTAGCATGGAGCAGTTAGAATATATGTTGATTAGATTGGGACACTTTTTCTGCACGGTAAGGCATCCTCATTTATTGAAACTGCTTTTCACTAATAAATATTAGCGTAACCCCGCTTAACCAAGCTTGATGTCTAATCTTATAGTGTACGGTGGAACATGAAAATAATGATTTATCAAAAACCATTTTCCATTTTTGCAGTGGATACAACAGACAGATACTAAATTCTCTCGTAGTATCGAAATATTAATTTCGACCCTAAGATTGCATAAAGTGATTTTGAGGTAAAGAATTGAAGGAGTTATACAATGAATAAGATGGAGTGGGACTCGATTCGCTATTTTTTGGCGATAGTTCGTAATAGGAGTTTGACCGGTGCCGCGAAAGAGCTCAATGTGAGCGCTTCTACTGTTAGTAGAAACTTGGAGTTACTGGAAAATACGATAAACATTCCCCTTTTTGTGAGGCACCAGTCCGGTTATATTTTGAACGACCATGGACAAGCTTTAAAAGAAAAGGCAGAGGAACTAGAAGATGCCGCATTAAGCTTTGAGGCAATCGCCCAGAGCAGGAATAAGGAGGCGTCAGGTACGGTGAGCATCGCGACTGCCGAAAACATCGCAAATCAAATAATAATCCCTGCAATGTCGGATTTTTTTCAAACTTACCCATCGATAACAATTGATCTATTGACGGGAATTCCACCTATTAATATTGGAAAGCGTGAAGCTGATATTGCATTGCGGCTTTCACGCCCAGACAGGGGTAATGTACTCATAAGGAAACTTGGCGTGCAGGCGTGGGCGTTTTATCGATCGAAACGCAGTAATCTAGAAATTTCCGAACCACTGACTGAAAGTAGTATACAGCTTTACCCAACCATTTGCTGGTCAGAAACAATGGTATCCCTAGCTGTACCAAGCTGGCTCAACCAATTTATGAATCACAGTACAACGTCGATAAAATGTAGCAGTCTCCAAGGCTTATATTCTGCAGCTAAGGCAGGTTTTGGGATTGCACTTTTACCTTGTTTTATGGGTGATACAAGCGAAGAATTAACCAAAATAGCCTTTAAAGGTGATTTAGTGCAAGAGGAAATATGGCTAGTGATTAATCAAGATATGCGCCATTCGAAAAGTGTAGGGCTTGTAGCAGATTTTTTGGCAGAAGTGGTGAAAAAAAACGCACCTTTATTTTCTGGGAAAGCAGAAAATTTGAAGACTGTAGACCAACTTTAAATAAGTTGCCTTATTTTTATTGCAAACGCCAACCGAACCCCGTGCGTATTTCGGACGAACATGATCATCCGTACCCAAGTGTTGATTCTATTGGTTTTTAAGGCAGTATCCTGACGTTTTTTACGCTGAGGACGCCATGCCGAACAAGAGACTATCAATGCGACACATCAAAGAGATTCTCCGATTAAAATTCAAGAATAAACAAGACATATATGGACGATCCCGTTTCGTCAAGTAAAGTAATCCAAAAACCTCAAAACAGGGAGGTTTATTAATTTACTTCGTAAGCGCCGAACCAACCCA
>JAWSUZ010000123.1:0-688 GCA_033852165.1 Agarilytica sp.
GCTATTTATCCTTATTCGTTAAATGCCTACTTAAGAACGCCATCGGTAACCGCTGTTTCAAGTTTTTTCTCAAGTGACGACCAGAGTTTTTCACTACCCTTCGCAATTCGACTGTTTAATGCGAATACTTTCTCTTTGGGGACATTGGTCTCTTTCCAGCTATGCCCATTTCCGTGAAGGTTGTGTAACAAAGGTGGAACCCTATCAATGGCCTTTGCATAGCTAGCGTCAGCGGATTCGCCTAACTCGAATTCATGCCAGAGGGCCATATATTCATCAGAGGCGTTGCCAGGAAGGATATCAAGAACGCGCTTAAGGCCTGCAGCCTCTTTATCTTTTAATTCTTTCGTTTCGCTAGCATAAATAATTGTATCGCCCACATCGATTTCACCAAGATCATGAATTAGTAACATTTTTATTACACGGTCAATGTTGATTTCGGTATTCGCGTAATCTTTTAACATCAGGGCGGATATGCAGACATGCCAGCTGTGTTCAGCAGAATTTTCGTACCGATCAAGACCAACAGGCTTTGTTTTCCGATGAACATTCTTGAGCTTTTCAATTTCAACAATGAACTCTAGGACTTTTTCTATTGGATTCAATTCTTCCCCCGATTTAGGCATTTAACGCCCGTATTTGGCCAAAATTTCGACCAAGATACGCTTGTATGATGAATTTACCATGT
>JAWSUZ010000066.1:0-39408 GCA_033852165.1 Agarilytica sp.
CGGAGAGCCTTGAGGATGTCGAAGCGTTGCTACCTTGGAACATTAACCTTGCCTGTTGTGGGTTGGTTCGGCGCTTACTTAGAGACTATCACTGAACCCACAAAGATGGTTCGCAGTGTCGGTTTAACCTTTTCTCCTGTTCAGCTAGAGCTGTGTATCGTGTTACGTGGCAAGTGGTTGATCGATATGGGTTGTAAGGAAGGTCAAAAACTAACCGTCTATGCGGAACATAATCTATTGCAGATAATGACCGTGCCGCCTACTGATGATGAATAGCTTGGATATTAGCGGCTAAGCAATGGTTGATGTTTTATCGGAAGAGCGACTCCTTTCCAGTCATAGAGGAAATCCAAAAATAATGATAAAAGTCAAAATAAAAAGGTTTTATATATGTATGCAGAAAAAGTGAAACCGAAAAATTACAAAAATGAGGAGACAAATATTCATTATCGTTTTCCTATTCAAAGAATGATGGCGGGATCAACTTCACCATTATTGAGTAACTATTTGAGTAGTATCTATAACACTGCTCAGGAATCTAAGAGGCCTTTGCAAGCAAATAAATCGATTCCCATTCAAGAACCCCAAAAAAAACCAATTCAAAAAGTAACTATTGGAAATTTCAACACCGTGGATATAGATGATATGGCAGTCATCAGACAAATGCTCGGAGGTGCCTCATTTGACAATTTATATGAATTTCAATCTGATGTTGCGAATGAGAATGGTGAGAATGCGGGAGCGTGGATTAGGGGTATAAGTGATTTTTTTAATGAGAAACAGCAATGGCAGGTTTTGGATGGTGCACGAGCCGATAGAACGGTTAACATTTCAGGAAATGTTACTCTTGATGACCGAATAATATTGTGGGACGGTCCTTATAGAGCCGGACGAGATGACACCCTAAATGATTACAGCATGTTGGAAAATACGCCAGAACAGAGGGTTTCAAAAAATGACGCCGACGGGAAATTGTTGACCAGTTTAATGAAAGGATTAAAGCATAAGATTGCCGAAATAAGCTATGGAGAACGACTTACTATCAATCTACACGACAGTAGTGGGCCTTGTGACGGTTGTAAAGATCGCATCGTACAGTTTACAACTGATTGTATAGCGTACATCAAAGAGTTATTTGTTCTAACTGAAGATTTAGCTCTACGGGTAAATATTTACTACGACCCTCCTGTTCAACGCAAAAAAAGGGGCAATGTACCTACAACATATGGTTACCGCGGTGACCGTCGAACCGATTTAAATAGCCAACAACCGTTAGTTCATACATACAACAAAATTGTACAACCATAGGTGCAAATGAATTTCTACGTATAACGATATCAACTAGATTTACGAGATTCATAAAGGGGAAATAATGTTTATACAGGCAGAAAATAAAAAAGAAAATTCTGCGTATACCGACAGCAGCGAACGTAGTAGTTTTTCTGAGAAAAGTCATAGAAAAACGAATAGTCGACTTGCGTTTGACCGTACCAATGGAACCAGTAAAACATATGTAGTAAGCCAAAAATCAAAAGTATTTCAGCGTGCGAGCGCAGCAAATTGTAATTGTCCTAGCATTGGGACTCCTATAGATGTGGGGTCTGCCATTCATCGTATTATTCAATACGATTATCTCAATTATGGCGGTGCAGGGATTGGTAATGTGCGTCAGGTCGAGCAACAAGTTTTGACGGGGCATAAACCAGATTTAATCGTTAGGCAGATTGCAACGGGAAATATCAATCGGTTTGGTGAAATAAAGCCAAACACTCGGATAGGCGAAGGACGACGGCAGATAGCGGATGTCGTTAATGATAGAACCAATGCGCTTGGTAATAGTAACCAATTAAACTTAAACGCATGGGCAACAGGGTTTAAAGTAGCCTTGGACAAGGTAGACCCAGCCGCAGACGCCGATGTAAATATCTGCTTGAAGCAAGATGTGACTGACCGGGGCTTATACCTTTATGACTGTAAGGGTAAAAAGAAGAAAAAGAAAAGACAAACGGCAAGGAGTACCATGCCGTTCGTCCTGCCAAAAGATAATACAAACCGAAAAGATACACCGATAGATCAACTCATAGACTTTAACGAAAGTACAAAACCGCAAATATCTGATGCGGTAGCAATTATCGCACTGTCGCTAGGTGTTGGTTTGGTCTTGGTTCCGATTATTGTAGCCGCCTTGTCTGCGTCAGCACCATTCGCCGCATTGGCCGCTGCTGGGTTAGCTGTTGTGGTAATTATAGGGATTCTTAGGTCAGTAGGATTGGAATCAGCGTTGCCAGAATCATATAGCTAATGCCTGTCCAGGAATAGGTCTCTAGAAATGGTTCGTTGCTCGCCAACTGCTTAGAAAATCGTCTCGTTTTATCCTCAATATCCACCTCCCACAAACTGTTTTTCACACACTCTTTACGCCCAATGGAAACCCAACAAATAGAGTGTGCTTTTAACGCAAGGAAGAAATTAATCCCGCCCAATGGTTATATCAAAGGTTCAGCATATGTACGCACAAATTAAGCAGGTTAAAAGTCGCCCAACGATAAATGTCTGTCAGAAATCAATCCGCTATAACAATCGTAATAGTGAAAAACAATTGGCACCTCTTGGTGACGATCAATCGACCTCGCAGCGAAAACGTGTCGATGATGGCGAGGAACCGGATCACCCCTTACAAAAACGCAGCGTTATGTTTTCGGGGATGGCTAATAAATTCAAAAAACCTGCATCAAACCTTACACAAAAAAAATCAATGCCTGGCAATGGCGTCATTCAGCGCTTAACCGGATTTGAAGTGGAGTTGCACGTACCGGCTTACTCCACGGCTTCGGCTTCTCGACAACCCAACATATTAAAGACAGACCAAGCGCTAACCGGTGGAGAGCGCACAGACATTAAAAATTATTTAGGCGGTGGGCTTAAGTACGGCAGAAACTACGGTATCGATCCCAATGATTACTACGATATAACTGCAGACCACGGCCCCTATAAAGGATTTCATGCAACCCTCATCAGAGAGCTTGGCGCTGCTGGTTATATTGAAACGCCCTTTATTTACAATAATATGACGAACCTCGAATACAGAACACCGCCCATAGAGGAACGAACTACGGGTTCAGACGCATTAGTGAATAATATTGCCGATGCAGTCAAAGCCCATGCTTCCAATACCGCAACAAAGGCCACACAAGACGGATCACAAGCGATAATTGCACCCGCGCAAGATCTCAAAACAGGGTTCCCTGAAACCGCTTTTAAAAAATTAACCCACGATAATGACGGGGCCGTGAGTACAGCCGTAGACGCTGCAAAATCCAACATTCAACCTTTTGTGTATTACCAAGCCAACAGCGGTGTGCTCCCCTCGGAAATCCCGGCCTTATTTGAAAAAGAAGCGAGGGATATCTGGGAATTAGCGGGTACAAATGAGCAGCGCGGCAATGTGGTGATGAAAGGCCGCGTCTTAGTTCTTACCGGCGCTTACCAAACCGGGGCGGCGATGACTGCAGATGTTACCGAACTGCTAGGGTTCAATACCGCCAACGATTTAAAACCCATTATTGGCTGGCTGTCGTTATTGACCCAGTACTTAATGGCATACAATTTAGAGCTCAGTAATTACGACTCAGGTGGTACGGCAAAAAACCTTGTCGGCTTCTTGTCAAAAACACGTTTACATGAAACCGGCCAAGCCTTACCCGCGAGGCTCAGGCCCGTAGGTGATGGTTCAGAAACGGGGCTTAAGTGGAAGACCCTACTTGAACGCTTGCTCGTGAAGGTGGGAACCTTTGATATCGCGACCAAAGCCGGTGTAACCCTTAATGAAGGGCGCCACCGTGTATTAACAAATCCATCGGCATGGTTAGAAAAAATCCGTAAGGGCTTACGTGGTTGGGAAGTCAATACAGCGCGGCCTCTTGGTTTGGATGACGGGCAAGAAAACTTTGCACCCAAATTAACCATAGAGGGCGAACAAGCAATTCCCTTAGAAGAGCGCTTCTCTCCAATACGATTAACGACGGAAGAACAAACGCCGGATACCATTGATACAACGCTAAAAGCCGATTGGCGCAAATCTGTTGACCGTAGGTTAGGGTCAACAGTAGCGCCACAGGGTGACCCGTCAAAAATTGCAATCAGTATTCATGCAAAAATATATCAGCATAAAATAGCCATACCAAAACTGATTACTAGGGCTAATGGCTATGGTATTGATGTAGGTACATTCAGAACCACCTTTAGAGACAATATGGGTGAAGCCGATGATTTCGATATCGTGTTTTCCGAAGATGCCGCTGTTATATCCGCTAATACAGCACTCATTCAATTACGGGCTGATATTATTACAGCGATTAATGCCTACAACAAAACCCGAAATGATGCCGCTCACGTATTTGCTCCAGCCAATTATCGCGACATTCAATACAACTGGAAGGATGATGACAATTACAGCCCGATTTTGACCAACAAGCCCCCCAACGTCTGGGTTAAGAAATCGGACGGCTCATTACTCAAGGCTACAATTCATGACGGCACGTTTAAATACACCACAACGGAAGCGAAAGAGATTCTGAAGAAAGTGTCCGGAACTGTGAAGAAACTGAAAAGTCCTTTTGCTTGGGAAGATGTGTAAATACTGAGTTGGCTGGAGTTGGTTAGAGCTGACTGGCTTCGACTGACTCTTTGTAAATACACCAATTTCTCTATTAGAAACTGCTTCTGGATTTGACCGCAGTGTTTAAACCCGCTAATAAACAATAGAGAGATTGGTTTTCATTGGGTGGAGTGTGGTTACCGGATCAAAACGTTATAAAACTGAAATGGCGGGAAATAATGACCGGTATCAAATGAAAGGAACCTACGCAGGAAGCAATGTAAAAGATAACATTGGGCGATACACAAGGGTTCGCTCAGAACAATAATCTAACCCAATAGACGCTATTAATATTTCCCTTTAGAAAAATTTCTCGTTTTATTCCAAATTTTAATCTCCCCAAAACTGTTTTTCACACACTCTTTACGCCCAACGGAATCCATACAAAGAGAGAGTGCTTTTAACGCAAGGAAGAAATTAACCCCGTCCAATGGTCACTATCAGAGGTTCAAGATATGTATGCACAAATTAAGCAGGTAAAAAGTCGCCCAACGATAAATGTCTGTCAGAAATCAATCCGCTATAGTAATCCCAATAGTGAAAAACCATTGGCATCTCTTGGTGACGATCAATCGACCTCTCAGAGAAAACGTGTCGACGATAGTGATGAATCGGATCATCCCTTACAAAAACGCAGTGTTATGTTTTCGGCAATGGTTAATAAATTCAAAAATCCCGCATCAAAACTTACGCAGAAAAAGTCAATGCCTGGCAATGCCGTCATTCAGCGCTTAACCGGTTTTGAAGTGGAATTACACGTACCGGCTTATTCCACGGCTTCGGCTTCTCGACAACCCAATATATTAAAGACTGACCAAGCACTGTCCGGCGGCGAGCGCACTGACATTAAAAATTATCTCGGCGGTGGGCTTAAGTACGGCAGAAACTACGGTATCGACCCCAATGATTACTACGATATAACAGCAGACCACGGCCCCTACAAAGGATTTCATGCAACCCTCATCAGAGAGCTAGGTGCTGCTGGCTATATTGAGACGCCCTTTATGTATAATTCCATGACGAACCTGGAATACCGAACGCCGCCCATAGAGGAACGCAGTTCGGGTTCAGACGCATTGGTGAATAATATTGCCGATGCAGTAAAAGCCCATGCCTCCGATACAGCCACAAAAGCCACGCAAGATGGATCGCAAGCTGTGATCGCACCCGCGCAAGATCTCAAAACAGGATTCCCTGAAACCGCATTTAAAAAATTGACCCACGATGATAATGGCGCACTGAGTACCGCGGTAGATGCCGCGAAATCCAATATTCAACCTTTTGTGTATTATCAAGCCAACAGTGGTGTGCTCCCCTCGGAAATCCCAGCCTTATTTGAACAAGAAGTAAGGGATATCTGGGAATTAGCGGGCACAAATAATCAGCGCGAAAATGTGGTGATGAAAGGCCGGGTCTACGTTCTTGGCGGCGCTTTCCGTGTAGGATCGGATATGACCGCAGATGTTACCGAGCTACTAGGGTTTAATGCCGCCAACGATTTAAAACCCATTATTGGTTGGCTGACGTTATTGACTCAGTACTTAATGGCATACAATTTAGAGCTCAGTAATTACGATGCAGGCGGTACAGCAAAAAACCTTGTGGGATTCTTATCAAAAACACGCTTACATGAAACCAGTCAAGCCTTGCCCGCGCGGCTCAGGCCTGTAGGCGATGGCTCTGTGACGGGGCTTAAATGGAAGACCCTACTTGAACGCTTACTCGTTAAGGTAACAGCGTATGACGTCGCCACCAAAGCGGGTGTTACTCCTAAAGCAGGACGCCACCGTGTATTAGCTAATCCAACGTTATGGTTAGAAAAAATTCGTAAGGGGCTACCGGGTGGGGAAGTGAATACGGGGCGGCCTCTGGGTTTGGATGATGGGCAAGAAATCTTAAGGCCAAAACTAACCATTGAGGGTGAACAAGCTATTCCGCTAGAGGAGCGCTTTTCTCCAATACGATTAACGCCTGAAGAACAAACGCCAGACACCATCGATACAACACTAAAATCGGATTGGCGAAAAGCGGTTGATAGAAGGAGAAAGTCCACTGTAGCACCCAATGCCGATCCGTCAAAAGTTGCAGTCAGTATGCATTCGAAAATATATGAACATAAGATAGCCATACCGAAACTGATTGCTAGGGCTAATGGCTATGGTATTGGTGTGGGGCCATTCAGAACAACCTTTAGAAACAATATGGGTGAAGCCGATGATTTTGATATCTTGTTTAGCGACGATGCGCCCGTCATAGCAGCCAACTTAGCACTGATTCAATTAAGGGCTGATATTATTACAGCGATTAATACTTATAATAAAACACAAAATGATCGCGCTCATATGTGGGTTTCCGTCAATTATCGCGATATTTCATACAACTGGAAAGACGACGATAATTACAGTCCTGTTTTGACCAACAGGCCACCCAATGTCTGGGTTAAGAAAGCGGATGGCACCTGGTTACAAGCAGCAGTCCAAGCGGGAACCTTTAAGTACACCACTACTGAAGCGAAAGAAATACTGAAAAGGGTTGCCGGGACTACCAAGAAACTGAAAAGTCCTTTTGCTTGGGAAGATGTGTAAATCCTGAGTTGTACGGTTTCAATTGACCTTTTGTAAATCCACCAATTTCTCTATTTAATGAACTTATTTATGTCTAGGATATAAACCCGTCAAGGATCAGTAGAGAAATTGGTTTTCATTAGTTGGCAACTGTATGCCCGATGTAGGCGAAAGTCACAGCCTACTAGTAAAAGCATTATCTATTCCGATAGTTCCTAAAACCAATCCAGCAATAATAACCCTGTTCTGTTATTCAATAATAATAGAGCCTCTTCTAGATTAACCTCATGAACAACAATTCCACATAAATAGTGCGATTGAAAGGAACAAAACACGGGTCTAAACGTTTTACGAATAACGCCTATTATAGCGCGCAGCTAAGTACCGGATCTGCGAACCTTAGGCTTCTAGAATTCCCCCTCCAAGACTAACCTCTATCTATCGACTCATCCATGATGAGCGAGAAGGACACCCTTATGAGCAAACAAACACGCACCCACCTCAAGAGCAGGTTTAGTGCAGGGAGTATTCCGAAAGAGACTGACTTTGCAGATCTATTTGATTCCTCTTACAGCCTTGTCGATGACAATATTATTCTTGATGTTGACGGCGTGAAAGCGATCGACGTTAATCTAATACCGAATTTGAGTGCGGATAAAACCACATCCGGTCAGTTCAGTAGTGATCGTATTCCTGAATTAGACGCCGCGAAAATAGCGTCAGGCGTATTGTTAGACGCAATCATTCCCAATCTATCAGCGGATAAAACAACCAGCGGATCATTTCATACCGACCGAGTCCCAGGGCTGGACGCCTCAAAAATAGAAACGGGCGAATTCGACCCCAACCGAATCCCTTCATTAGATGGGGCGAAAATAACAACCGGAGTATTCACCAGCAGTCAGGTTCCAGATCTAGCAGCCGACAAAATTACCACTGGGAAATTCGCAACAGATTTAATTCCAAGTCTGACCACTGAAATAATTACCTCAGGCCAATTTGATAGTGGTTTAATCCCTGATCTCGATGCGTCAAAAATTACTTCGGGGTTACTATTAGCAGCCACGATACCCAACATAGACGCGGACAAAGTTGCGAGCGGAACACTAGTTACTGATCGCATTCCCAATTTAGACGCAAGTAAAATCACATCAGGAACTCTTGCGGACGGCCAAATCCCAGAACTGAGTGCGGCAAAAATTACATCCGCGCAGTTCAGTAGTGATCGTATCCCAAATTTAGACGCCGCAAAAATAGCTTCAGGCGTATTGTTAGACGCTATTATTCCGAATCTATCAGCGGATAAAACAACCAGTGGGTCATTTCATACTGACCGAGTCCCAGGACTGGATACCTCGAAAATTGAATCAGGTGAATTTGACACCAATAGAATCCCATCATTAGATGCGGGGAAAATAAACACGGGTCAATTCGCGGACTCTCTAATCCCCAACATTAATGCGAGTAAAACAAATAGCGGACAGTTTGATACTGCACGTATTCCAAACCTAGCAGCTTCTAAAGTGACTTCAGGGCAACTTGCGACCGCTAGAATTCCGAGTTTGAGTGCAAACAAGATTACATCTGGCGTATTAGGTTCCGCAAGGCTGCCAAGCGCAAGCACTGACGTTACAGGTATTGTTCAGTTCGCTAGCGCTCAGCAATTACTAAATGCCGATGAAGGGGTAGTCGTTAGCCCCAAGAATATTCAAGATTCAATAACGACTGCCGCAGTCGCCACGGACGAACGCCTGGCCTTATTAGAAGCCAGTGTTGACTTCTTAACGGATGTCGATTTTATCTTGGATACCCAAGTCGAGGTCAATAGCAATAACCCCGTAATAATAGACGGATATTCTGTAGCGCAAGATGACCGCATATTACTAATTAACCAGTCGGATACACGAAACAACCGTGTGTGGGCAGTAAGCGCATCTGGAAGCTGGGTGGTCGCAGATGATTTTGACGAGTCGCTTGTCGGTAGCCCCAGTATTGCATTATCGATCGGTACCTCACTTAAAGTATTGTTTGGCGATATGTATGGCAATACCATTTGGTCTATTGCCACAATAAATGCAATTCCGGATAGTCTATCGGAACTAGACTGGCGACGCCGCAGTGATGTCGTCTACGGAATTGACGGCGTGGTAGTCACAGCGATAAATTCTGGAAACCACGCGATTAGTGTGGATACGAATTGGATGGGCTCATTTGTACAAACTTACATAGAGTCGCAAACAGCTCCTATAGGGTCGATAATCGATTGGTGGTCGCCTGAGGCTTCACCGACCATCCCCACGGGCTGGGTAGAGACCGACGGACGTACTGTGACTTCAGGTGATACAGGCTATGACCCACAGTTCTACAATATGACGCTGCCGACCATTACATCAGCAACTTCTGGATCACTCAAATTGATTCGAGTGCTGTAAAAATTCCTTTAAAATAAAAAAGACAATCATCCTCACAAATCGAATCAATAATCGAAATAAACAAACGAAATAAATAGAACAAAGAAGTGCTTTGTACGTTCTATTAGTAATATCTATCCAGGCAGGTTTCATGTCGAACATTACGGAAATGTTTCGCTCCGATTATCTTATCGATATTGTCTTTAAAATATTCAAACACGTCAAACATTCGAAAACTTTCGAAAATAATCAAACAACCATTTAAACGGCAGGTGAGCTATGGCAAGCAAACTCGTTCTGGTCGAGGGCGGCATGGTAATGCCAGACCCAGGGTCAGGCATCGCAGGCGGCAAAGTAAACTTCGCAGCAACAACAGCAATGGTAACTGCCGGTGGAGCTAAGCCCATTACAGAAGATGTAATGTTCTCATTTGCAGGCGGATCAAAAGGCCCCATTGTCAATATCGTTTCACTAGCACCTGCGCCAGCAACCGCAACAGTCGCAAAAACAAAAACTGAAAAAAAGAAACCTATAGTAGAAGGTGACGAAATTCAGCTTAGCTGCCAAGGGCAAGATCCCCAAGGTAAACCCGCACCGTTAGGCCCCGTTAAGTTTGTGGTAAAGAAAGCTGGGCAAACAATATTTAAGGCTAGCTAAATGGACCCTTTAATCTTAAAAAAACTGCAATCAGCATTAACTCAGTTAATAGAACAGCGAATTTTACAGCTTCAGCCTGCAGACCAAGCCAACAATATGATTGAGCTCAGTTTTGTTGCACCGAACAAAATCTTTATCGAAAACCTCAACACAAGCACAACAGTCAATTGCTATTTAATTGCGCTCCAAGAAGACAAGGGTCGCCGACACAGTGACCCTCGGCGTAAGCAGCGCAATGAACGGGGTACCGCGTTTATTACCGAGCGTGAACCGCGTTTTATTGAGATGCACTATATGATCACGGTCTGGTGTGATGATCCTGTCGGTAGTGCCGAGCTTGAACACATTGTTCTGGGCTATTTGTTATCCGGGCTTGGTGCCATAGATTTTATGCCAGAAGCCATTCTAGCGGATCAAGGCATGAACATCCCTCGCTATGGTGTGCGCTTTACCTTATTCGGTTCGGACCAGGCACGTGATGTTGGCGGTCAAATTTGGCAGGCTTTAGGGACTACACCTAAACCGAGTTTACTGTTATCGCTGTCGTTACCGATCATGGTAGGGGAAGAGCAAGTATTGCCAATATCAACCGCGCTCAATAATGCGATTAAAAAAATCTAAGCTCACGAGTTTAATCACAAACAAAACTCAATATTCAAACCGAATAATTCGATGCAAAAATAATTCGACGAAAAATAATTTGTTCGTGCGCTAATAGCATTAGGCGTGAACGATAGAAAGAGAGGTTCCATGAATACGAATCCCTATAGACAGTGGATGGCTGAGATTAGCGGAGGAGTCGGCCTAGATAAACTGGCCATACCTGGCAGTCATGCCAGTGCCAGCTACAATCTTCAGCTGGGCGACAGTCACGCACGGTTACACCAATGCCAGGATATAACGATACAAAAACAATTTGACGCCGGTGCGCGTGTGTTTGACATTACCGTTCGCCAGCAAGGTATCGACCTACAACTGGTGCATCGTGGTTTTGATTGCAGCATTAACTTCAGCGATTTCATTAAACAATGCAGTCAGCTAGTTGATCGCTACCCAAGCGAAGGGATCATCATCCTGCTCAAAAAGGAAAACAGTAACGGCAGCGAGCAGGGCAGTTTCTGCCAAATACTCGAAACACAATGCCAGGGGCTTGTACCATTCCTCCGTAACCAAACGCATATACCGACGATCAACGATCTACGGGGAAAGATACTAATCTTGCGCCGCTTTGACTTGGATTACAGATCGTTTGACGCCTTTGCTAATAACCCCTTAGGTATGGACGTTAAAACTTGGCCGGAAAATTCCAGCGCAGAAGTTAATCTAGACCTGGGAAAACTTCAAATACAAGATCAATACATTCTGGATCAAGAGTCTGGCATCGAGAAAAAGTGGCAAGCTATTCGTCAAAATTTGGAGGAGGGCATACTAACGTCGACTAATACTCAGTCCGCCATGCCGTCGCAACGTATTTGGTATTGGAACTTTATCAACAGTGAACATCGAGCACATAGCGGCAACGCTCCTCTTCTTTCCTCAGTGTCGATAGCGTATCAGCAGTCTTTTACTCTCGATGGGAATGCAAAAGATGGCTTAAACGGCCAACTTACCCATCACTTGAATACAGGCGGATCACTGAGCAATCTTCGTGGTGTGTTTATGTTGGATTTTTTGAATCACCAAAAAAACTGTGTTCAATCAAGTCAGCATTTAGTCTTGAGTATATTACAGGCCAACGACCAGTATCGAATCAATCTTCGCGATCATTTTCTCAAGCAAACGCAGGAAGTTTTCAAACGCCGCTATCCATTACCAATATCTAAAAGCCCAGTAAATTCTGCCCTACAAGCAAAAGGCTATCTCAGTACGAGTGGTGACTACCTGTTTTATCAATATGCCGCCAACGATAGTGACGCTGAGCTACATTGGTACGATATGACCCGTAAGCAAGACTTACAGAGATTAAAGGGTTTAAAAACAGCCCATCAAGTGGCAGTACGCGCGGATAGTCGCAATGGTTATTTTTTAAAGGCAGATGCTCTATATCAAATTTCACTGGGTGCTTTGGGGCCAATTAAACTGGCGACAAAGGATGAATTTGATCACCGTGACCCAACGGCGCCACCACCAAAGGTCTTAGACTTTGCAGTTAACCAAGGTGAGAAACCTCGACTGGTTAGTGTTGAACAGGGCGCAGTAGTCGTATACGACCTCAGCAGTGCTCCCATACTCGAACACAGCTATTACAGCGTAGCGATGCCGACAGGTCAAACTCAGGGTGCATTCTCAATTGCGTTGGATCATGACGGAAATTACACGGCCTTAATCGAAACCCATAATTCCAGTACCCTAGTCTGGATCGATATTGAATTACAGCAACAAACAAACGTACATTTAAACGCTTTGGGGTCTTACTGCCAAGCCGTACTGCCGCTGCGTTCGAGTAATGCATCATCAAACATTAATGGTTGGCGACAATATGGCTCAGGCTTCTACACCAGCGGGCGCGATTGTGCGGTTGTGGTGGGAGGCTCAATTAATTACCTCTATATTTTACATCTGGAAAATAACGGTCAATGGCGAGAAACCATAAAAAGTGTGGCCCTCAATAGCCGAGCAGTGACCATTCGAGAAGATGTTGAAGGGCGTTTTATATTGCTCGTTTGTGAACATGGCTTGTATCTTTTTGATGTCAACAGCTTGTTGCTACTGTGGCAGTTGGATGATACGAAGAAACAATTTTACGATGCGGTATTTGACCATCAAAGTGAACGTGTTATTGCCAGCTATACGCAAGACAAACTGTTCCACATTCAGGAGTTTAATGTGGTCAGCGTCCTTGACAAGGTAACACCTGTTCTCCCGGACCCGACACCTTCTTTGGATTTTTTTCAGCACTAGGTACACAGAAGACAGTGAATGTCTGTACCTTGGGTTTTCTTGTTATCATTATTCATCTCATTATTCTTATTATGATTTTCTAGCGCGAGACAAGACGACCTTTTATTTGAATATTTCATTATTTTAATAGTAAAACATTCGAACACTCGTCAATCTAAGCAACTGATTCATTATATTTATTACTCCTTACACTACTCTTTACCTACTACGGCTCATTTTTATGCGCTGAGGCCAAGTTATGTCTAATCAAAATACGCCTGGCCTGTACTGGCAAAATCAAGATGATATGGGTGTTTTAACCGAACAAACCCCATTAAAGGTCGCCTTTATTGGTTTTACTGAACGAGCACCCAAGCAAGACGAAAACTATACGCCAGTTTTGTGTGAAAGCATCAAAGAGTTTGAGGATAGGTTTGGACTCGAACGCAAGAAACGCTTTGACATTCACCACGACAATAACACGCAAGAACTTCGTGTCGTACCAAAAAAAGGATTACCAGAACCGGGGTTTTTACATTCAGCCGTCACGCAGTTTTTTGTTAATGGCGGGTTTACTTGCTACGTTATTAGTATTTCTGAATTTAATTTTATCGAAACAGGCATGCCGAGTTCAGCGCTCAACGCGAGCCAATCGCTTGAGATGACGAAGCGCTGTGCCGAGGCTTTAACACGACTAGAACAGCAGCCCGACGTTAATCTTATCGCTATTCCTGAATCTATATGCTTACAGGCTGAGCATCACTACCAGACCATGCAAACCTTGTTATTGCATTGCCAAAAAACATCAAACCGTTTTGCGATTATAGACGTTCATCAAAACACTTTAGAACAAGCGGTATTTAAAGACGACACCCGTCAACTGCGAAAACACTTACAACAAAGTTTAGCCTACGGCGCCGCGTATTACCCCTATTTACACAGTGAGCTTTCTCCTCGTTATGCCGAGGTTGACGTGTCGGTTCAGTATCAGCCTAAGGTGAATCGCTTACACCAAGACTTTCAGAATAAGTGGCGCAGGCTCTCGCCACAAAGCCCTGTACAAGAAGACCGTTATATTGAAATAGACAACATTGGCACCTTAGTTGACCAAGGTGCATTTGAGATTGATTCGCTTGGACAACGCTTACCCGATCTCGCTCCCGTAGGTATTTATACCGACGATAAGGGGCAGGAATACCTCGATGCTCAAGGTTTTGTGATGCAAGGCCCTGCGAGCCGACACCGTAAAAAGCGCAATGGACGCGATTTTAAATTAAAGATAGATGAACAATTATTGCCGCAATCACTTTTTAGCCTCGACCACCTGGGCAATGCCAGCGCTCGTTTAGCGAACCAATCGCTTGCGGAAGAAATACGCTTAGCGCTCACGAATGATAAACAGATATTACCGCCGTCGGCGGCCATAGCTGGCGTAATGCAAAACTTAGATGATCAGAAGGGCGTGTGGCACGCTCCGGCAAACATTACGCTCTTAGGCGTTACCGGGCCGGTGGTTAATCTTGATGATAGTGAGCAAGCCTTTTTAAATGTTGATGCGAGTGCGGGTAAGTCGGTCAATGCGCTGCGTAATTTTACGGGGTTGGGTTGCAAAATATGGGGTGGACGGACGCTCTTAGGCAACAGTGATGAATGGCGTTACATCTGCGTACGACGATTCTTTTTATGGTTAGAAAAAACCCTTTCTGAAAAAACACAATTCGCGGTATTCGAACGCAGCGGGCCTTTTACTTGGTTAAAGATGCAGGTGGTATGCGAAACATATTTGAACGGTTTATGGTTGAACGGGGCGTTATATGGCCTAACACCATCGGATGCATTTCAAGTGGAAATCGGGCTGGGGTCAACCATGACCGAAGCCGATGTCAATAATGGATTGGTCCGTATGACCGTCAAAATTGCGGCGCAAAGGCCTGCTGAATTTATCACTATTAGTTTCACTCACCAAAGCCATTCCGGCTAACAATCACATAGGAAATACTATGGCTCAATATAAAACCCCCAGCGTTTACGTTGAGGAAAAATCAACCTTGCCACCATCGGTAGCAGAAGTCGCTACTTCCATTCCGGTATTCATCGGTTATACCGAAAAATCCAATACTCAATTTACTGATCCTACAGATAATTCGATGGAAGTTAAACGGATTGGTAGCATGTTGGATTACCAAACTTTGTTTGGTGGTTACTACACGGAAGGTATCACTGTTGGCTTCGATGCCAATAACAATGTAACGCTCGCTAACGCTTCTGCAATTCCAGTTTTCATGTTGCGTCAAGCGGTCGAGATGTTCTTTGCTAATGGTGGTGGTGCTTGTTATATCGCTTCTTGTGGTACTTACCCTACAAGTGGTACGCCGGATAAAGGCCCTATGCTTGCAGCGTTGGCTACCTGTAAAGAAATCGACGAGATTACGTTGTTGTGTCAAGTGGATGCTTACAATCTAACCGGCACTGAATATTACGATGCTCAGAACCAAGCACTTATGCAGTGTGCGGATACTCAAGATCGTTTTGTGATTATGTCGACACAAGAAGTTTCAACAGCCACTTTAGCCTCAGGTCGTATTGCTGAAGATGCAGTTACATTGCGAGCTGCAGTCAATGGGTCCAATGCTAAATATGGCGCGGCGTATTATCCTAATTTGAATACTTCATATGCTCATGCATATGACGAAGATATGTTGATGGTTCCCGTGACGGATGCTAGCGGCACAGTAACCTCAATTGCTCTGGCACAATTGGGAATGGAATTAATTCCTGATCCTGCGGATCCAAATGCGCCTTTGGTCACTAATCCCGATTACGACACAGGTGTTTATAACGCGGTTAAAGCAGCGCTTTCTAAAAACTATCTTACGCTTCCACCCACTTCGGCAATTGCGGGTGTTTACTCTCAAGTGGATGGTAGCCGTGGTGTTTGGAAAGCTCCTGCGAATGTTCCGCTTAATCGTGTTGTAACGCTAAGTAAAACCATTACCTTCGATGATCAAGAAAACTTGAATGTGGATGGCGTGAGCGGTAAGTCGATTAATGCGATTCGTTTCTTCACGGGTAAAGGTAACTTGGTTTGGGGTGCTCGCACACTTGCAGGTAATGATAATGAGTGGCGTTATGTGTCGGTTCGTCGTTTCTTCAATATGGTTGAGGAATCTGTTGCTAAAGCTACTGCTTTTGCAGTGTTTGAACCCAATACGCCTTCTACTTGGTTAAAACTAAAAACCATGATTTCGAGCTATCTGCGCAGTCTTTGGCAGCAGGGCGCTTTATTTGGTGCAAGTGAAGATCAGGCGTTTTTTGTCAATGTTGGTTTGGGCCAAACGATGACGGAAGATGATATCAATAACGGTATTATGAATATCGAAATTGGTATTGCGGCTGTTCGGCCTGCAGAGTTTATTGTGTTGACTTTTACGCACAAGTCTATTGAAGCTTAATATTTAGTTCTTCTTTTTTGATCTTATATTAATTTTTTCGATTTTTAGATCATTTTTTTATGATCGCATTTTTAAGGTCACAGTTCAGTGAGTTTCAATCGAGAGTGATTCGTCACTGAATCCCATATTTTAACTTATTAAATGAAAAGGAAATACCATGGCTGTTGACGCACAAACCATTGCTGATACTTATCCCATTCCCGTTTACCGATTTGAGGTCACTTACGCTTCTGAAAGCATTCCGTTTTCTGAGGTCAGTGGCTTAGATATTGGTGTGGAAACGATTACTTATAAACACAGTCGCGGCAAGATGCATATGCCGGGACAAACCAGTGACGTTAATATTACGTTGAAACGCGGTCTGGTTCGCCAGCAGAGTCAATTTTACGATTGGATTTCTTCTATTAGTCTTAATTTGGTTGAGAAGATCGATATTGATATTTCGCTTGTGGATGAGGCTGGCGGCCATTTGGTCACGTGGCATGTAAGTAATGCTTTTCCGAAGAAGCTTACTGCTCCTAGTATTAATGGTGGATCTAATGAAGCCAGTGTGGAGTCTTTGGAGTTGATGGCTGACGCAGTCACTATTGAATTCCACTGATGGTTAGTGATTTTGAGCGCAAACAATGTTGTGTTGTTTGTGCTTGAAATTGCCTTTTTTGTTCTCGTTGTTATTAAGCACTCAGCCTAATCTAGTTGGTTTTAGTGTTTGTGGATCGCCAGAGCACTTCGGAAGGAATTTTCAAGACACGCCACAAGTACATCCTTGTAGGCTCTGCTAATGCCATCCATGGCATTAGATGGTCTTGAAAACCCCTTCCGAACCACTCTAGCTAAGTGCGGGAATTTGTGTGTTTAATGTTTTTTTAATTTTACAAAATGTTTTTACGAATCTGTTCAGTATGTCAGATTACTAATGGAAACGTCACAAGGTAATAAATTATATGTCCATAATGAGTGACATCCCATTTTTAGATAAGGGTTATCCCGTAATGGGGTATCGCTTTGTTGCGGTTATTTTTACGGGCCTTATACCGAACCCAATTGATATTGAATTTCAGGAGATTAGCGGCCTCAAAAAAAGTCGCAGTGTTTCCTATAACAAAGGTTTTACCCTTGGGGATAGCGATAGTTCCACAGAGTCGCTTACTTTAAAGAGAGGCGTGTTTACCAATTTAAGTCCTTTAGTGGTTATGAATACGATAGAAGGCTTGTTTTGGCGAACGCAGTTGTTGCGCAAGGATTTATTGATTTGTTGTTTAGATGGCGATGATTTCCCCGTGTGCGCCTGGGTAGTGACCAATGCATTTATGGACAGTTGGAGTTGGGATTCGTTAAATGCGACGAATAATGCGGTACTACTCGAAACGATGACATTTAAGTATCGCAGTATTACTTACCTTCCGTTAAAACTGTTGAAAACGGTATATACCTCACTTAGTTCGGTAATTCCGTAGTCATGCGATCTCGTCACAAGTTCACATTTAAAAACCGTTTATTTCCCCATTTAGGAGTCTGCTATGTCGCTATTGTGTAAAAACGTGAAGATCAGCAGTCGGATCATTCAAACAGCAGCAGCCGATGCTAAAGGCGGTGAGGGTGGGGAAGGGAGCAAGGAGTGGGAGAATCGAATCGACCAACTTGCTCAGGATGTCGCGCAGGAGTTGGATGAGGCGATGGAAATTTACAAAGATGAGATTAAACGGAAGCTTCGGCAAGAGAATGATAAATTACGGTGGCAATTATGATTGACGCAAGTGTCTTAAAAGACCGCGATCTACATTATATGGAAATAAAAGCGCACAGTTATGCAGACAAGAATGCAGATGCAAAGCCAGCCTCTGGGATGAAGACGTTGACGCTCGCGTATGATCCTTTAACGATGCAGACCACTTTTAGTAATAGTATTAAGCAGAATAACAGTGTTGGTGTAAAAAGGCGGAAGTCGTATTTCCGTAATAAGGGTGCTGCGGAGTTACGTGTGTCTTTTGTTTTGGATGACACGATTTATATGAACCCTATCGAACTTGCTTTGAAGATGCGTTCGGATACGACGGATAAAATCATAAAAAGTATGATTAAGCAGTGGTATACGAATGATTCAAAGACGCTTCAACCCAATCTCTTACTTATCAAAGCATTTGATATGCCGTTAATGGACGGTACTACAGGCGGTTTCTGGGGGCAGTTGTTGAATATGCAGGTCATTAATAAAACGATCAATGAGCAGGGTGAACGGGTTAAGGCTCGGGTTGACTGTTTGTTTATTGAAAGTTAGAAAAATATCGGTGACGGGTGACGGGTGACGGGTGACGGGTGACGGGTGACGGGTGACGGG
Organism: Agarilytica sp.; assembly: GCA_033852165.1. Taxonomy (GTDB): domain Bacteria; phylum Pseudomonadota; class Gammaproteobacteria; order Pseudomonadales; family Cellvibrionaceae; genus Agarilytica. Next base: position 18,960 of record JAWSUZ010000066.1, read on the forward strand.
TGACGGGTGACGGGTGACGGGTGACGGGTGACGGAATACGGGTTGGCGGTACCGTCTCACTATTTCCGCTGTCCGAACGTTTTATAAAGTTTAATTAGTGCCGCACTGTCTTGGATAAGCCGCCACGACCAATAACTACGGATCGTCTAATAAATAGAGGAGGTATTATGGTCAATTTGAAAATTGACGGTAAGGCTGTGGAGCATATTGTCGCTTTGGAGCTGGATTATATTGTTAACGATATTCCCCGTCTACGATTGCAGCTTGATATCGCGCATGAGAAAACATTTTCTGGAAATCTCGGTAAGCCTTTGAAATTGACCACGGCAAAAGGGATTGTTTTATTTGACGGGATTCTGACTAACCTTGAGTTTAGTGAAGATGAGTATGGTGAGACGTTGGTTCTCATTGGCTTTAGTAAGTTGATCACGTTGACTCAAACCAAGTCACTGTACTTTCATGACAAAAAGGCGAAGGACGATGTTTTGATAAAGGCGGTGTTAAAAGAACACGGTCTTACGGCGGTAAAAGTCGCTGCGTCTACTATTGAGTCTAACCAGTTTTTTAGTTATCAATTAAGTGGATGGCGTTTGGTGATGTGGCGCTGTCGAGAGAACGGGTTTTTACTCAACGTGGATCCAGAGGCTACGGAAATTGTTGATGGTGTGAAATTCAAGGCTTCCGCAGCGAAGACGACGCATAAGCTGGATAAGAAGCTCGATGAATATTTCTCTATCAATACAGCCCACGATATGCGCTCTCAAGTTGATAATGTTAGTGCATTTGCCTGGGATGCTAGTAAAGCTAAGAGCACTGCCGGAAAAGCGAAAAATGCGAAATACGCTTTAGGGTTTGGCGCGACTAAAACTAAGTTTGTAACGGCGAATAAACTTCCGAATAATATTACCGAGCTTTCACCTCCACAAAAGGGTGAGAAGATGGAACTGCCCGCGAAGGTCGATGCGGCTTTCCGGCAGTTGTCTTGGTCTACCGGGAAAATCAGCCTTCCGTTAGAAGATGAATCAAAATGGTTTAAGGTTAAGACTTTAGATGCTATTGAACTTAAAAACTTCAGTGACTTACGGAACGGAAAATACCTAGTCGGCGCGATCCACCATCGATTGGTCAATCAACAATGGACGATGGATATCGAGCTTGGTATTCCGCTAGCACGCACGCTATACAGTGATTACGCAAAGCCTGAAATTATGCCAATGATGACGGCGCGTGTTGCGAAGTTTAAAGGCGAAGATCCGGAAAAACTCAATCGCTTACTCGTTACTTTACCCTCAGGGGCAAAAACCTTCACCCTATGGGCAAGCCTGCTCAGCCCCTTAGCGGGAACAAAACATGGTTTGTTTTTACAGCCAGCGGCTGATGACACGGTGATGCTCGATTTTATTGGCGGTGATTGCCGTTACCCCGTTGTTGTTGGCAGTTATTTGAGTGGTAAAGGGTTACCAGCCGGAAAGTTGGCTGAGAAACCCGATATACAAGGTTTGATGTTAACGGACAAAGGAGACAAACCTTTGGTACTGCAAATGAGTAAGGAAAAATCGCAAGTCGAATTAAACGCTGAGAAAGGGATTACTTGTGTGACTAAGAAGGGAACAATAACAGCTGACGAACAAGGCGGAGTAACGGTGGAATGTGAAGAACTGACCGCAAAAACGAAAAAGCCCATTACGCTCGAAAGCGGGGATAAAATTGTTCTGAAAGCGACGACTGTGGAGATCGCATAATGCCGCAATATATAACAACCAATAAAGCCTGGGCATTTCCCATTCGTTTCATTTCAAGTCGTTCTGGCCCGACGATGGTATCCAGTCATGAACGTATACAGCAAGCCTTGGCTCTATTACTCAAAACACAATTGGGCGAACGTCCGTTTCATACAGATTACGGCAGTGATATCGGCCAGTACGTATTTGGTCAGTTAGATCTTATGGCGCTATCTCAATTGAAAGAGCAGATGGCGACGGTTATTCAAGCCCATGAAACACGTATTCGTTTACAAGAAATTAATTTTGACAGCAGCGAAGTCGTTCAAGGTCGGCTTCACATCGATATTACATATGAATTATTAGAGGACGGTGAAGAGTATCAACTGCGCCTACCTTTTACACTGAATCAACCTTAAGGGTACAACCATGCCAGACCCACTTGCATTTGCACCATTGCCGCAAAAGAGCGTAGGGCAGTTACAAAATCTTCGTGCTGAACCCGCTTTACACAGCCATCATTTTTCAGCCCAAGAACGTAGCTTTGGGGAATGGCTTGCGTATATCTATTCATACGCTCAACGCATTCGTTTTTATGCTGAAAATCAGTTCCAAGAAGAAACCTGGCAGGCAACAATGCCAGACCCCGAACAATTCGCAGGTTTAGCGGATTGGTTATCGGGGAAACCTGTAAGTGCTGATATACAGGCTTTGGGAGAGCGCCCAGACATAAGTTTGTTGTTAGCGTTTATCGATATGCAACAACGCGTAAAAATTCAGTTCGATGCCTTTAGTGAGCGGCACAAGCAATTCTATTACCGTGATATATTGGGACTACAGCAGCGCCCAGCGCAACCGGATAAAGCCCACTTGGTGTTAACTTTAGACACAACTACACCAAGCATGACACTCGAAAAAGGTCGGCGCTTTAACGGCGGTGATGATGCAGACGGGAACCCATTGATTTACCAAACCCTCGATAACGCGGTTATTAACCACAGCCAAGTCGACAAACTGTTTAGTTTAAACAGCGTAAACAGTCGATCGGGCGATTTGTTACTGAGTCACCATATCGATGCATCAACCGGACTTACAATGCCGGAAGAGGGTATCTTTAGTTTTGGTGAAGCCGAACTGAGTAATACAGCATTGCAGTCAAAGCCCCAGTTGGGCTTTGTCATAATATCAGAACTGTTGTATTTATCCGGTGGTACGCGTCAAATAACACTGGGCTTTACAACCTTCTATGATGACGCTTCGACTCCGGACATACTCAGTAATTTTGATATTTACATGTCTACAGCCGAAGGCAGGCATTTATTAAACCCCGTAATGAGCACCACACCAACCCAAGCCATACTGGATGCAATGGCCACCATTACAATGGTGAGCAATACACTCAACATTACTTTGCCTGCGTTATTTCCGGCTATTACACACCTTGCCCCCGATGTTGCACCAGGGGGTATTACAACGCCTTTTATTGAGTTTGTTTTAAAGGCAGATTCGAGCGCTATCGAAACGATTCAATCACGTCACATGCAAAAAATGTCGATGTCGATTCAAGTCGATGGATTAAGTAATGCGCTCCTTAATTTTCAAGCAGGGTTTATTGATAGTAGTGAAAGCTTCGAAGCATTTGGACAAGCGCCCAGAAAAAATAACAATTTGGATTTTACCCATCCAGAACTGTTGATTAAAAACATCGATACATTTTCGCTAACACTTAATTGGATGGACATTCCTGCCTCCGATCTAGTCGCTTACTATAGCGACTACGATCTGGTAACCACCAACGGACAGCCTTGGTTGCTGGACGTAACTGCATCAGATTCAAGCAGTACATTACAAGAGAGCCTGCCTATATTGGTTAACGCGCCTGCAGCTGATACAGACACAAGCTTACGCAGCGATACAATGGATATTATTACGGCACAGAAAAATGACCTCGGTCTTGTAGGCGCTTACAAGGATATGCCAGTCGCAGAAACGCTTGTATCTGCATGGCCAAGATGGTTTAGCTTGACCTTAAAACAAAATGATTTCGGTCATCACGACTATTCACAAATTTCTCAAAAGAAAAACATAGCCGCATCGCAAAGCACTAACCCAACCCCCGAAGACTACGTGACAGCCATTCCTTACACGCCAAAGTTGCAAAGCTTTGAAATGTCATACAGTTGCGAACAGGTTTGGGACTTTGATCCAAAGGTTAGCAACGACAAAAGCGGATTACAAAAAATCGATTTAATGGGCTACCAGCCCTTCGACAGTACACTGTCATCCTTCACACTCGCGCCTAGCTACAACCGACACGGATACTTATACCTCGGCATCGGTAATATCAGTGCCCCCGGACAATGCCGCATCTATTTTGAAATGGATGTTGTAGACGGCGCGAATACCACCGATCAAATAGAGTTAAAGTGGGAGTTTTTACTGGGCAATAAATGGCAGAGATGCTCGCGTAGTAAACTCTTTGGCAGCGTTCAACGCGTACGAATTATTGAAGACAGCACCATGGACTTATTAGACTCCGGAATAATGGTGTTCGAATTACCAAAAATGGATTTCTCCACCTTTTTACAAGACGGTTTACTATGGATTCGAGTAAGTGCACGTGACCTAATCGCTGACAGCGTTACCCAGCTTCGCTATTCACGTATCAAGAAGATGACGGCCCAAGGTGTAGAAGTCGAACTCGTATCATCAAACAACGCGGCTGCACATTTCGACAAACCCCTAGCGGCACAAAGTATTGGTGAACTAGAATCAGCTGATTACCGTATCGAAAACGTTGTCCAGCCTTACCCCAGTTTTTCAGCAAAAGCCCAAGAATCAGCCGACAGCTTTTCTGTTCGGATAAGTGAACGACTGCGCCATCGGCAGAGAGCGCTTAATGCCTGGGATATCGAACGTCTTGTACTTGCAGAATTTACAGACATCTATCAAGCTCGCTGTTATTACGATAACAGCCCACCCGTCACGGGGAGCAGCACAAACGATAGCGATAATACCAACGTGAAACTCATGCTGATTCCCATCAACCATGACGCACGCGTACTGCAACCTAAACTGCCTCTTTACTTAAAACGCCGTATAGAAGCCTATATCAATCGGTTTTGTATGGTGGGTGAGTCCATTAGTATTGTCGATGCAAACTACCTCCAGCTTCAGGTCAATTTGAAAATACGCATCCACGCGGGTTTCGACAGCGCCAGTAGCGTCATCGAGATTAATCAGTTATTAATCGATGTACTCAGCCCCTGGAATCATCAAAGCGGAGCGGGGCAGGTTTCTTCCGCTCAACTTCAACTCGCGGATATAGCCCGTAAAATAATCCAGCACCCAGCTGTTAGTGTCATCCTCTCGCTTGATGCGAATGTTTTAGCCACCACAGGAACAAGTACCTTAACCCTAGAAGATTGGTTTACTACGAATTCCAACAATCTCAATAGCCATGTTTTAGTCTCGGCAAGTCAGCATGAGGTTTCCATCGTTAATCAAACCAGTGACATTATCGAAGGAATTGAATCGTGGGAAATTGAGTATGATTTTGTTGTGGGTTAGTTATTGTTTTAGAGGAGATTTTAGTTTCGTTTGATATTGTCTTTTTGTTCATGGTCCGCTAGATCACTTAGGCAGGTACCTTCAAGACACGCCACAAGTACATCCTTGTAGGCTCACTAATGCCATCCTTGGCATTAGACGGTCTTGAAGGTACCTACCTAAGTGCTCTAGCTACGTGCTGGCATTAAGAGTTCACACCAAACTATTTAACTAGCATTCGTATTGAGTTCAACACTCTTACTCATATTTAAAACGGCTGTTTCACTGGCTGTTAAATTGGGCAGACGAGATTTTTTCACTTAGGTTGATCTATCCCCATGCGAAAAAATAAAACAGAAACTTTTTAATCTCAATACCCGCACGTAGCTAGAGGGATTCGGGATGTGATTCAAAGACCTTGTGTTGCCAAGGATGGCAACAGAGAGCCTACATGGATGTACTCGTGGCGTGTCTTGGAATTGCATCCCGGATTCCTCTAGCGGACCAGACCAAACCCATAGTCCATCAGATTTAAAATAAACAAACCTAATTCAGCCCCCAACGGGTCTTTGCATAAGCAATTTTAGGACCGTCATTAGGAGCATTCAATGGCCGCACCGCAAGTAACCGAAAACGTTCCCGCAATCACCGCACAAGATTTTGGACAACAAGCCCTCGCACTCATAAAAGCCAATTCAACCGTATGGAACGAACACCATATAAGCGACCCCGGCATCACCATACTCGAACTGCTCTGCACCGAGATGGAAAAAATAAGTGCAGACCTCGCCTTACCCGTCAAAGAATTATTACAGCAACGACCGGATGCCAAGGCTATACAGGCATTCTTTAGTGCCGAACAAGTATTACCGTCTAATTGGGTAACAGAATCCGATGTTAAACGTCTTCTTATCGACCAACAAGGCGTAAAAAATGTTGCCATACAAACTATACCGCAAGAACCCGGAAGATATCGACTCGATATTGACCTGCAAGACGACTTTGGCTTTGATGACATAGACCCCGCTACAGGTTTGTTTCATCCTCCAGCTGACATGCAAAAAAAGAAGGATGGTTTACGCAATAAATTGCGCCATCAGTTTTTGTCACAGCGTAATGTTAACCAAGATGTGAGTGCCATACACTTTATGGAGAAGCAATTAATCTCCATAAAAATGCACCTATCATTGGACCCTGTTGATGACCCTTACCAACTATTACAAACGATATTTCTGAAATTACAGAAAAGTATTGCACAAGCCGTTCCCCAATTTAGTCGGGAACAGCTGCGTCAACAATCGATCAGCGAAGAAGAAATATACGATGGGCCATTATTGAAGAATGGATTCATCCGAGATAAAGACTTAGAAATCCCCCGTAATACGGGTTTGTATGGTTCGGATCTGCTTGCCGAACTTAACAATATTGGTGGTTTGGTAGGTATCAGCGGATTCTATTTGAAAAGCGAACTAGGTCCTCCAGCAAACGGGAACACCACAGGAACACCGGCTGAACCGACACCAGCTCCAACATCAGAAACAAGCAACAATAATTGGTTTGTCCAGATTACCGACAAGGTCGCTAGTTTCGATGTTTTGTCGAGTTACGAATCACTCAAAGTGGATATTGCCGGTCAGCCATTATTACTAATGCCCGCGAATGATTTCTTAAAACGGATTCAAGATTTAGCGAACGTCGAAAACCCTTATGTAGAAAAGTCGTTAACCACCATAGAGCTTATCGATAGCCAGGCTCGAACATTAGGTCAATATGAGACCATACAAGCCGCCATGCCGGTAATGTATCAACTGGCAGAGCAGAGTGTTGAACAAGTCTCGAATGATTCGAGCTGGCGACAACTCATGCAATTGAAAGGCTACTTACTGTTATTCGACCAAGTACTTGCTGACCAACAGGCTCAGCTTGCCAATTTAAAGAGTTTGTTTTCACTGCCCGATAATACCGCGTTAGACCAACTATCTGATTTGTTTCAATGGATGTTTGCAGACCAGCGATTAAGCCAACACCAAATCGCTTTATTTTGGAATGCTATTCGCCATCTCCCTCAGACATATCATTCACAAGAAGTGGATGGGATCGCCGGTCGCCGACATTTAATTGAGTCCGATCCAGATTACCCCCAAAAAGGGTTTCAGAAACTTGCCGACAGGCCGTTTTCAGCACTTAGCCTACAGCGCTTAAAGCGTGTCTACGAACATCTTCTCGCGTGTTTCGCTATGACAATGCCGAGCCCGAAAGTATTGAAGTACGAAGAGCTATTTGAGCGTTATCTTACTCCGTTACTGTCCAAGCCAATGCTTTACAACGAATTGGAAGGTGTCGATCTAAGTCGAGAGGCATGTTTACAGAAATTAGTATTACTGAAACAAATTGTCGATTTATACAAGCGGCTAAAAGAATTCCCCCTATTGAGTCAGCAACGCTGCGGTAGTTTTATCTATACCAACGCACAGCCTCAGCATAATTTTGTTACGGGCTTAGGCCAGAGTATTTCACGTCAATTAGGCATACACAAAAATGTGAGCATGCCTTTGGCGACCAAAAACAAAGAGAGCTTTTATATTATTGAAGGTGACTTGCTACAACACCGGTTTTCTACATTCGCGGAAAACGCCTTAGAAGCCTATGACACCGTCGTTCCTGCTAAGTCTCTATTCTTCATAATGCCAGACTGGCCAGCTCGTTTTGCTAACAGAGATTTTCGTGAATTAATCGGTGAAACAATCAGTGTACATTGTCCGATTCACCAGCAAGCTTTAGTCAGCTACTTACCACGTCGTTTATTCAGTCTTTTCGAGCGTCTTTACTATGCTTGGCTAAATGCCATAACCCAGCTACCACTGGACCAAGCATCCCTGAGTCTGGCTGCCATCGGCCAATGGAATAAGGTGAATAACCTCGCAAGCCAATTGCGCATGTTTATGGCATCACCATCGGAGTTTCAGGCTTATCTGTTAACACAGATCGCTGAAAATGATTTGGTCATACAATTGAACATGTGGCTAGAAAGCACCGAAACGATCGATGTTACCAGCCCAACCCTCTGGGATGACTTAGCTGCGATTTTTACAGCACGCAGCAATATGACCGTAGAAAGTGCGGCTGTATTGGTTCAGCACATTAAAGACGGCGTATCGCAAGAATACATCGATAAAGCCCTGAGCACAGTCGTCATTGGAAATATGCACATCGCACAGAGTTTTACCATCCACTACCCGTCATTGGATTATGTCAAAACCAGTTATCCGATTTCACGATCGACGATAAATCCTGATGACCACAGCCAAGCTCGATTTACGATAGGGATCAAAACACCTCGTAGTGTTTGATGGTTTACGGGGTTGAATGTAGAGATCGTCATCGAGGGTTGTGTCAGGAATGGCACTTACTTAAGAGTTAAGCCCAATAACGGTAAAGCTTACAGGCAGATACACCTTCTCGTTCCTCACGCTCTGCGTGGGAATGCATATCAAAGCTGAGAAATGACGTCGCTAATATTAAATGCTAAGTACGGTATGCATTCCCACGCACGACTGCATGGATGCAATAGGTAGAGCGAAGCAGGAAGCCAGAGCCGAGAGCGTGAGGAACGAGAATGATGCGCTATAACCCCTATGCTCACTAGAATTTATCCTTAAGTAAGTGTCGTTCGGCTCTGTCAGTAGAATTTCTTTGACCATTTTCCAGGTGACTTACGTCCAAAGATCAAGAATCAAAAATCAACAACCAACGAGATACGACCTCCACTATAAATCACCATAGTTTGCTAAGCCTTTTAAACTGGAGCAATCAACGTCTCGGCGATCTTATTTTCTAAGCGTCACTCCGTTTTATCCCACCACCATCATTCAGTACCACGTCGATAGCCTCATTGTAAAAACAATCTTATTTTCACCACAAATAAACTTCTCAAGGCAGTGTAATGCCTTTGCTAATAAAGGAACATCCATGAGTACACATGACCAAAATAATCAACACCCAGGGCCTAATGATACTGCCAATGCCATACGCAATGATTTGAAAGCTACCTTTGATGATAATCAAATGCCAGTCGGCGCAGACTTTGCACGCTTTCTAGACGCTACGGTAATACAAGGCAGCGACACGCTTATTGTTACTGACGCAGGCACAACGGTGAACAACGCCATCATCGCGACTAAGGATGTCAGCATAGATGGAAAGCTCACGGTAAAAGGGCAGACAAAATTAGAAGCGGGTTTGAGTGTTGCTGAAAAGACTGATCTTAATGCTGATTTAAATGTGACTGGCGCAACCGTTCTCGGCAGTACCCAAACAGGTAATTTAACAGTATCCGGAGAAAGCCATACCCAGAACATTACTATCGATGGATCAATAACATCGAACAACAAGCTGAATTTAACCAGTACCGATGATAAAACCCTGGAGCTATCTGCCGGTAATATACGGGTTACAGATAACAGCGGTGATCGATCGTTTGTGTTAAACGAAGATGGCTTACTAGGCTTAGGCGTCAATGGTGATCCCACAGCTCAGCTACATGTGCAGCAAAAGGCCAACACTGGCGACGACCTATTCAAGATAGAAGATGCAACGGCGAACCACAGCGGTGGCGATACACATAATCACAGTTATCTATTGGTCGACGGAACAGGAAAAGTCGGCGTAGGTCTTGAACATCCAAAATGCCAGCTAGATGTTTCTTCTGAATTATTTATCGGTCGCAATAGCGTTGAAAATCCACTGACCGGAAAACCACGCTTAGGTATTAAAGTAAACCCTGGCGAAAAAGGATTCAGTGTTCTAAACGGATCAGAAGAAGTCTTGAGTATTACAGATACAGAATTTGAAACCCACGCTAACTGTGACGTTAAATTCAATGGTGATGTTACCGTAGCCGGTACACTGGATGTGACGGGTGATGCCGATTATAAACAGTCAGTCGAGGTTAAAAAGGAATTAACTGTTCAAGAAAAAACACTTCTCAATGATAAACTCACGGTTGAATCTGAGACACACTTAAAAAGTAGCTTGAATGTTTCTGGCCTTGCGACTTTTTCTGACAGTCTAAACCTAACCCAAGATTTAACGGTTAGTGGCAATAGTTCAACTCAGAAATTATCCGCACAACAATTATCTGTTGGTCTTGACGACTATTCCTCATCTGCCGCGATACATGTCAAGCAAGCCATACCGCCCAGTTTACGCTTAGAAAACAGTGCCGCCGAATCACAACTGTTAGTTGACGGCCAAACGATTACTGCGGGTACTCCTAACGCGGTTATACAATTGTTGGTGCATGGCGGAGTCGATGTTAGTCATAATGTACTTGTACATGGCCGATTAACGACTGAGGCCGGAGTACATATTAACGGCGACCACAGCCTTATAAAGCAAACTCAAAACAGTCAACATACGGCTTTAGAAGTTAGCAGTAAGGGCGAAAACTCTACAACACTCGACATCCGTCACCAAACTAGCGATGTCGATAGCGTGTCACTGTTCAAATTGGATCACTCGAACCTTGAACTGCTAAACGAAGACGGCGAAAATAAAACATTGAATATTGGTGCCGTCACCACAATCCAATCCGCAACACATATTAACGATACCTTAGATGTTGAAAGTACCCTCAAGGCTTCCGAAAACATAATGGTTGGTGGTGGTTTATTCGTTGAACAAAACCAACAAGAAGTCAGTTTACAGGTTGACGGTCTGCAGAACGAAAGCCCAAGTTTAATCATTAAAGGTGATTACCTCGGCATCCACCAACCAAACCCCGAAGTCGAATTAGACATTATCGGTGACGTTAAAATCACAGGGGATTTGAATACTAACGGAACGCTTACGGTCAATAAAATACTTGAAGTTGACGAAGAGCAGGCCAGAATATTACAGCGTGATGACATAGTTCCCATTGTTATCCGTAGTATTCAAAGCAACGATTCAAAAGAGGGCACTAAAGGCCGTGCTCCAGCGATCAGCAAAACCGGAGTCGATATAGCGGCAAGCGGTATCGCCGTAGGAGCATTATTGGGTGATAAAAGCCTATTGGTTCAAGGTGAAACACTGCTCACTGGTGAGACTGAAATCGATAATTTGACCATCACCGAAGACATAACCGTCGACGCACCATCAACGTTCAATGACGGCGTCAGTGTTAATGCAAAATTAGATGTTAATACGGTTACAGAAGATTTAACCAGTGATGTGTATATCACTGCAAGCAGTGCAAGACAGCGAGCATTACGAGTCGATAGCTTTGGTGCAACCGCACCAAGTTTATTGGTTGACGGAGACCGGGTGGGTATTAATAACGATGCACCAACCGTTGCTTTGGACGTAACCGGCGATACCCATATTAGTGAAAATTTACAGGTCGATCGTGACCTAAAAGTGACCAAAAACACGGATATAGACGGAGACCTCACGATATCCGGCACCACCCAAGCACAGAACATATTGTCAGAAGGTGATGTCGCCATCGGCGTAGACAAGGCCGCAGCACGTTTACACATTCGTGACATGAACGGTAAAACCCAAGCGTTGCGCATAGACAACGGTGGCAACGATACCAGTTTCTTGGTCGATCAAGGGAAGGTGGCCATAGGTTACGATAAAGTAAAAGACGCGAAACTGGCTGTCGCGGGTGATGTAGAAATTACCGAAGAATTAACAGTTAAGGGCTTAGTCCATTTTGAAAAAACCTTATACGTCGATGAAGATTCTTACTTCGACAGTGATATACGAGTAATAAAAGATACTGAGCTAAATGGGCAAACGATTATTGGTGATATTAATGATCAATACGATCGTGAGTTCGATGAGAACGGTGCACCATTACCGCGTAAACGTCCTGACGCACAGCTATATGTTTCCGATAGCCGCTATAAAGAAGCCTTCCGTATCGATTCACAAAATAACGCCAGTTTAGTTTTCGCCCAGGGTAAGTTGGGTATTGGCTCGCACATACCCCGCGTAGAACTTGATATTGACGGTGAGATGAACATTAAGGGCATAGCACAGTTCCGCGATGAGATAGAAGTCTCGGGCGTTATTACTGGCCGCGACAATCTACAGATATACGGCAGTTTAAGTGTTTCCCAGCGTTCTGAGTTTGGATCCGATGTGCGAATTCGCGGAGACTTGCGTGTTGAAGATCGTATCGAAATCGAAGAAGATCTTACCGTAACAGGGCCTACAAATTTAAATGCTAAAACAACTGTCGACGCTCCGTTAACCGTTACAGATGACGTCAATCTCCAGTCTAATACTGTCGTCGGCGGCGACCTGAGCGCTCGTCAGAATATCGATTTCAACGGGTGCTTAAGTAATATCGGTAAACCTACGGGCCGGAATAATACTGACCGACACAGTGAACCCGAAGCCATTATCCATATTCGCAACCTCGCGATGAAAGACAGTATCCGTATTGAAAGCGATGATACAAACAATCCCAAACGGCATTTCACATTGGATGCCAACGGCCACCTAGGTTTAGGCACAAAAACCCCAGAGACAATGCTCGATGTCGCGGGCAGCGTCACCATCAGAGAAAACCTGAATACAGGTGATGTGCTTGCCACCACGATAATGGCGAACACGCTTGAAATTGCAGAATCTGTCGATTGCCAAAGTTTAGAAATAGAAAATTCATTGCGACTTAAAAAAGGCGTAATGATTAACGACATTTCGACAGCCAGTGATTTAGGCGGTATGCAATCAAACGATGCGGTATTAGCAACGCAAAAAGCAATTAAAACCTATATCGACCAGCATAAAAGTGGTCTCAATAATATCGGTGAAGTGATTACTATTTGCAATCAGAAGGAATTTGACCGGATATTTAATCTGGGTGAAGGAACGACGATTGAAGCGAAAACGGCAATATTGCTATTGCCGTTATACAGCGGCTATCAATTGCATAATTCTGTAACGCTAAAAAGCAATGTGAGTATTTCGGGGTTTAACGGTAATGCCACACGCATAGTCAAACAAAAAGGATCGATTCATTTTGATCTGGTCGGTGAGAAAAGTATGCCGATTACGGGTGTTGAGCTGAGTGGCTTTAGTTTTGATGGCGGTGACTTGGTCATGAATGACGATGGCGGTGCATTTTTCTTACAAAATGTTCGCGACTGTAAACTCAACTGTATTATCGAGCGACATCGTTGTCGTGGTAACGGAGGCGCAATTTACGCGGCGAATGCTCAAGGTTCTGATGATGGGGTACGTAACATCGAGGCCTTACACATACGCCACTGTCATGTTGAATCTACTGATAGCCATAATGGCCGAGGTGGTGCAGCTTATGGCTTGTACAGTTCTAATATTGTAGCCAGTGATTGTTCTGCTGGCCGTGGTGGCGCGATTGCTTATTGTCGAGCTTGTGTTGTGAAGGCGACGGATTGCAAAGCGAAACTGCACGGTGGTGCGGCGTATCGTTGCGAGCAGTTACGTCTTGAGTCGTATTCTTGTAAAACGGATAAGAACGGTAAGGGAGGCGGTGCATATTATTGTACGGATTTAATTGCTGAAGGCATGTGGATGGATAATGAGGCCGGAACGGGTATGAACATATATGCGCTGTCTGAATTGGATAAGGTGCATGAGAGTTTCTATTGGAAGGGCGATTATATTGGTCGTCGTTTGGAACAGGATTGTGGTGTCTGGCAGAATTTTAATATCTAGTGTTTATCTGCCCCTTGTCCCCATGCTCTGCATGGGGACTTTTTTTCGTTTTGGGGTCGTGGTTTTTATAGTTTCTTAGTTTCTTAGTTTGGTGGAGGTCTGGTAGTCCGCCAGACCAGTTGGGAAGTGTGCCCAAGACACGCCGTACCCAAAGCACTCGCTGTGCTCGCGGGGCAGGCTCTGAATACGTCCTTGTAGGCTCTCTGCTGCCATTTGCCACATGGATGTGGCGTATTAGACCGTGCAGGAGCATACGGTCGCCTTGGCAGCAGAAGGTCTTGGGCACACTTCCCAACTAATCTAGCTACGTGCATGTAGATGGCTTAGCTATTTATCCCGTTACCCGTATCCCGTTACCCGTTACCCGTATCCCGTTACCCGTTACCCGTTACCCGTATCCCGTTACCCGTACCCCGTTACCCGTACCCCGTCACCCCTTTTTAACCCGGTAATCCCCATGAATCAAAAATTAACGATTCAAAATCTAATCCTCGATATAGAACATGACCAACCTGAGGGATATGTCGATTCAGAGAGGTGTGATCGATTAAATGAATTACTATCGGTCACGATCCAAAATGGATTGGAGCATATAACAGAGCAATTCAACGAAGTGCAGAGCACGGTGCTTTCACATGATTTAAGTATGGATGATCTAACGATTCAGCTACCGGATATTGACGCGGATGAGTTTATCATTTCCCCTGCGCTCTATTTTCAAACGCATTTATACTTGCCTCTTTTGCAAGCCTTCTGTCAGGGGGTAGACAGCCTAAGCCGTGTTGATATTTCAAAACCTTCTGATTTCAAATCCCCGTCAATAGGCCATGATTTTTATACCAAGGCTAGGTCGTTTGCGGGGCAAGAATCCTCACAAAACTCGAGCGAGTTAAGCAATGCAGTAGGGCCATTTACAACGGTGGTAGGCGATGATGTTTTTTCTACCTCGTCATTGCCCTCTAACGAAGATGCCTTGCAACGCTGGCTCGCGGTAATAACGGATAACGCTATCAAGGGTAACGGCATTATTGGTTCTTGGTTGCGGAAACAGTTTGACATCATTTTCCTTAATCAACTCGTTAACAGGCTGAATACACCGTGTGGGCGTTATTTGTTGGCGTTTTGCGAAGCTTTATTTCCTAAGGTGGAACATAAAGAGTTTATTGAACGATTGTGTATCTGCGCGATGAACGCTAATGCTCGGGGTTTGGTTTTTCAGCAGTATCTACATGCTATAACACTTGCCCCCACAACATCGCATGATGGGTTTGCATCGCGTTTGATTCTCCAGTTACGAATGGACTATTTATCTAAACAGAAAGGCAGTTCAGTTCAACTATTGCAAACTGCTATCCGTGTAATAGTGGCTGACTTAAGAAAGCCTCAGCCTAAGTTCTGGCTGGATGCCGTTGAGCAGTTTGTTGATATACACCTTTTTCAAGGGCTTAAGGTGAACGATATAAGTGGCATACAGAACCTTCATCGTGCTTGCCCCACGCCTAGCGCTTTAGGTTCTGTATTTGATCACTCTGATTTTTCAGGTAAGAGCGTTCAAACCTTCGAAACTCAATTATTAGAAAATAGTTTACCGAATAATAAAGTCCTGAGTTATCAGCAACCCATCGACCTGCTACGGCAACTTATTCAATCTCTTGAATCTCTACAACCTCTTCAAACATCCCATCACTTTCACCTAAACCTGAAAACACTAAATGATATATTAGCGAAGCTAGATGGTAGCCCATGGGCTGAATCGATTGCGGGGATTACCGCATTACACGATCAACTAAGAAGTGTGATTGAAGACCTATCTCCGAGTATTTCTTGGGTTCGTCAAATTGAAAATATGAAAATATCTCTGGATGCCTTTACGGATTATGTCGAGATAGTCATCACTGATAATTCGCTACTCAACTCTGAAAGCACGATCAGTATCATAAAATCCACCTTTGAATGCTTAGACAAGAACCTGACCCTGTACAACAGTTTCGCACTCGACGGGGAGTGGGCTGATTCGCTTTGGTCTGAAGTTATGGGAGTTGCAACAACGTTAGTAAATCGATTTGATAAATCTAGAACTAGTATTGTTTCGAATAACGAAAACATCCTTGATCAAGAACACCTACAAAAACTACTCGATCTATCAGGGAAAGGGCAGCCACTTTTAAATAAATGGCTGATCGATCTAAGGAACCAAGAGACCGTATCAAATCCCCCCAACGGATTATTCAATTTTGAATGCGTATTGGATTTATTGAAAAATGAATTTAATTTGGATAATACTGGAATGAGGATTAAAGATAGCAATGAAAAGGTGGGAGGCCGAAATGCAGATATTGACATAGATACAGAGAATGACAGTACAATTAACCTGGGCTTGGACATCCTATTTCTATCCATCTGCGACAGTGTGAGAGCTTCAGAACAGCAAGCGATCCAGTCTTTCCTATTATTGCAATCCTCCGATGAACGACATGTGTTTTTACAAGCATTGTCCAACCGTAGGGCTCATTCAGATCTCAAACCCGATGATCCATTATCAGATATTAACAGCCACCCTAAGGACCAAGACGCTAGCGATGTAAATCAGAACAGCAATAACAAACAACGATACTCAGTAAATTTAATCGAAAATAAAGAAGAGGGGGAGCCATTAGACCGAGAAAACAAGACTCGTAGGGTTGAAGGGGAGGAAACGACGCCTATCTCTGATACAGCTTATACAACTGACTTTCTATTGACCAACGCATCAAGAAAATACACAACAATAAGTACTGCCAACCCGATTGATCCTTTAGGCGGAATTAACGCTGACAACGCATTCTTTCATAATCAACTCACAACATTAAACCAACTATTGGATTCTAATAGTTTATCTCCCTTTACTACAATTCAGCAGTTAGCTCGATTTACAAATAATTTGATCTCAACTCTAGTTGAACAATGCTTTAGCCAGACCAATATAGCGGCGCGCCTTCGCGATATTATAATCGACCCGGATCTACACACGATAGATGAAGGGCTTAGCCTAGAAAGAAGTCAAACGACGCTAGATTCATGTTTTCTTCTGTTAGTTCGTTCCATTGCAATTATCGATCATCGACGCTCACGGGGATTACAGAATACTCCAGAATCACACCATCGCAATCGTCAAATGGAAGGTTGGCAAAACCACCTCCAGAAGATTAAACAACAAATTGAGCTTCATTACCCAACGTTACCCCATCATTTAATGCTCAAAGGGAATTGCCTGTTTAGCCAACCGTTAAATGAATCTTCCTCAAATAACAATCCAGCAGTAATTCCTAAATTCGACACACCACCGGCTCAGCCTTCAGCCGACAGTACTGTCTCGCAACGCAAACCGGGATACTGGCCCCTATTGTGGCCACAACAACACGACCTAAACCAATTATCCGGACAAATGAAAGACTCAGAAAATAGGGGGCTTGTCCGAGAAAACCTAAACGCTATCGCTACGTTAAATCATCGACATAAAACGATCGTAGAATCATTTGACTTACCAAAAACAATCGACTCATTTAAACGGCAGAAGGCCTGCTTTCAAGACCTGCAAGAAAAGTCCGCAAACGATTTTTGTGCTGATGATGGCGGCATGTTGATATTTTGGCCGATGCTAAGCCACTTGTTTAAATCGTGTAAATTAGTCACGCAAACCAAAAGCGAACCTAGCTGGCACTTTTTCGATAAGGAAAGCCAACTAAAAGCACGGGATTTATTGGTGTATGTTTTTAACGGTGAAAAAGAACCTGAAGGTGAAGACCAAGTATACGGAGTTATTAACGTTCTTATTGGCATGCCGCTAGAAACCCTAGTTCTGGAGCAGACCGAACTGACCGAACAAGAAATATTGTATGCAGATGCAATGATAAAGGCACTACTCGGCCAATGGACAGCATTAAAATCCATGAGTGTTGATGGTCTAAGAAAGAGTTTTCTTCAACGCAAAGCTCACTGCAAAGCCTTTGATATGGGGTGCGAGATTAAAGTCGAGAAACAAACACTGGATATTATGTTATCTAAATTACCATGGGGGGTAGGGTTGATTAGCTTGCCATGGCTGGGGAAACAACTGATACGTGTGAATTGGTCTTCGGGGTTTTGAATGTTTTAAAATAACGGGAGCTAACCGGACACCCACTTTTAATGTGGACTACTGTGTCACGTTTAGGACTCTGGTGTTATTTAAGGGCTGCTTAGTAATCGACTCGGCGTGGATGCCTGTTTAATTTTTTTGAGTATAAACTTACTCTATATGCCTGCATTCAAACAATAGTTCGCCTTTTTCCATGTTCGATTCGGGACGATAGTTCACTAAGCTGACTCTTGCATGTTTTGGTCGAACGCTAGCTGTGTGACTCGTAACGCTTAAAGCATGCATTAATACCTGACTAGTCTTCTGTTTTATGGCGACTTGAAAGTTATTCACAAATTGTTGGCCGTTTATAGTTTGTACTCCATGGATCATCGCCCAAAACTCATAATCACTGGTTTGAGCAACTAATTTCATACCGCCTGATTTGTGCTTTATTTGCGTAAGAGTTATTTCTTTTGTGATTGCAGTATTTTCGATATTCGAAAAGTCACTGAAAGAAATATTGCAAACCAACCTGAGTGAAATATCGTTACTTGTCTGATTTTCGGCATATAAGCTAAATGATGTGGCCATTAAAAAGAAACCGATTATGTGGTTTATTCTAAGCATGTGGAATTATCTTTAAGGTAGGATTTAAACTCGGAAAAAGACATGGCTTCGCTCTGCATTGGGCAGTAATGATATCCCGCAGAGCGTAGCTTGTCCTCCAGGCAGAGGTCTAAAGAAAATGCACTAGCCGTTAATAATAGGAGTTGAGCGACGAGTAAAACATTGCTGCACCACTTCCTGATCTGACCGGACACCCACCTTAACGCATTGCCTAATGTTGTTGGAAGCGTTTGATTGCAAAACAAAGAGGACAGGTACTTTTTATGTGGAGTACAGTGTCATATTGAATCTTTTGGTGAAATCTAAGGGCTGATTATGATGGGTGTCCGATTAAACGCGCGTTTCAATATCGGGGCAATGTAATGGTTTAGAAATGGAGAATAGCCCTTATCAATACTAGGGGCTATTCTCCATAAAACTAGTATGCGTCGTTCTGGCGAAGCATGAGAGGGTTGCCCAAATTATCATTAAAACTAGATTCTAGAATACCGTCACCAACCTTGAAGGGTTTTTTAGCATCTATATCTTTACTCTTTAGGTAATCAACGGCAGAAATAATATCTACAACCACAAGTGTTGTAACAGCACCATTGCCGCATGAAGGTTGAGTGTGGGGCGCGAAGAAACCGATTACACCACCAGTACCGTGCCCATCTTTAGAAACTTGCCTCCATGATTCGACGTCCGTAAAATTTTGATTTATAACTAATCCTAAATTATTCTGATACCAATTCGCAGTTGTTTCAGCGTTTTTAACATCTATTTTTGCAAGGATACGTATTAAACCCAAGGGATTTGCACTCATAATAATTGACCTTTGTTGAATTTAGGGAAGAGTGTTTTGTATTAGTATTGGTTAGTGTCCATAAAAAAACACCTGTTTATGGATGGACACTAGTTAGTACTTAAACTCAATTCTAGCCTCAATGAATTTTAAATCAAATTACATCATATTACAGATTGCTTGGAATGAATCTAACCACTTTTTCTAACAAAATAATCTTAGCGACGTTTATATGTCGATTAAAAACACAAGCGACATATAAGCGCGCCAAATTATGGCGTTAGGTGAAAAAAGGTTTTAAATATGATTAGAGATCGGTTTGTTTTTGGGAAAATTCTTTGGGTCTATCGAGATATCCTGAAGTATATTTTTGTGTATTTTATCCCATGCACAATTGTTGGACTCGTTGCAAATAATTTATTAGGCGAACAGCATCATTTGGTTGCCGGTATCATGCTTATATCTACGGGAGTTTTAATGCTAGGTGTATTCCTGTATTCACCGAGCTAACCAGACACCCATCTTTAATGAGGTGTACGGTGCCTCGTTAGGGCTTTTAGTGATATTTAGGGGCAGTTTTAGATGGGTGGATTGTGAGGATAATATGCAAGAAGAGTCAGTTGCAAAACTGATAAATACGGAAGTTGGACTTTTGGCCAAGTTTGTTAAAATCCCAGCGGATCCTGAGTTTGTCCGATGGCGAATTGATGAGGACAGAGACAGAAATACCGCCAACCTTACTGCACTATTTAAATTTAAAAAACCAGATTATGAGGCTATTCAGGATCGTAGTGATCCATATGAACTGAGCGGTAAGACTTTAATTGGTGCGAGAGTTTTAAATAATATTTTCCTGAAGTGTTAAGAAACACTGTTGATACGGTAATGCTTGAGAGCGGCTCTGTCGAACTTCCTGGCGTCATCCAAACCAACCCTAATGTATTTGTGGATGTTTCTTAACGAATAAGGATAAATAGC
>JAWSUZ010000009.1:0-73175 GCA_033852165.1 Agarilytica sp.
TTTAAGTGGGAGGGCCCTGCCCCATAGCTGCACCACCTAAAACAATGATTTTATGTAGATATTCATCACTGTGTTTCGTGATGGTGAGGTTGGCTGGAGGCGGATTTTTAATAACTCTCTGCATACGCCCATCACCTTCGCCATATTTCCCATGGCACAAGGTACATTGAAATTCGAAAATATGCTGACCAAGCCTAGCGGGTGGTACAGTATAGTTCTTAGTATTTTCCAACATTTTACTCGCCGCTTTTCGATCTGCACGAAGAAACAGAACAAAACTAACAACGGACTCCAAATCCGCCCAAGTTAAATCCCCTCCCATTGGCGGCATGTAGACAGACAAACGCCCTTTTGTACCACCATATACTATCGCTTCTTCAATGCTTTTACGGTCATGCGTTTTACCTCTTCTCACGATATTAGTATTTGGGTAATTTTTGATTCGCATCGGCAAAACACCGTCGCCAATCCCCGAACTGCCATGGCATAGAACGCAACGCTTAGCAAATACATGCGCGCCGTTTTCAACGCTGACTTCAGGTTTTATATCCAAGCTTTCTTCGGAAAAACGATGCTGCTAAAAACATAACAGACCAAAATAACTAAAAACCGGGACGTCATCACAAGTGCCTATATCCACCTAACATCACATACACTATTCGACCGTAATCTTCATTTGCATACTCGGATGGATCGCACATTCAACCTCCACAACGCCCGCAGTATCAAACACAACACTTCGAGACTCCCCCCGGGGAAAGGAACCCAAATCAAATAGAGCCGCGTCAGACAAGCTAAATATATTGTGGAAAAAGCTGTCATTATTTTTAAATGAAACTGTATCGCCGACCTTTACTATTAAGTTGCTCACCGTAAACTTTTTGTCTGATTGCCCCACCTCATAACTACTTGCCCAAAGATTAACAGATGACGTACTTAGTGTAACTAACACGAATATAGGCATTACGAGTATATATTTTTTTGCAATTTTGATAGAGACATTCACAAATTGATCCTCCTTATTAACTCTCAATAACCACTAATATTTAAGGCCTAGTTCGGTATAACCGGCAACACGAATGGCTTAATGGGAGAGGTCAAAGCCTGTATAAATTCGAGAAGATCTGATTTTTCAGACTTTCTCAGCGATAGCTTTTTCAGATCAGGTGACAAATTCGTTTTCACATCCCCGCCTCTAGCATAATGATCAATAACAGCTTCTAGATTCGCCGCAGAACCGTCGTGGAAATACGGACCCGTTAGCGTCACATCTCGCAGCGTTGGCGTTTTAAATGCTCCCTTCATCAAGCGGATGGGCTTTTGGGCATACCGACCCACATCAGGTTTTTCATCAGCATACGAAGCCAAACCTATATTATGAAATCCATCGTCCGTAAAATTTGGCGCGGCATGGCAGACTACGCAGTTCCCCTTTTTAGGGTCGGAGAATATTTTAAAACCACTAATTTGTTTTTTTGACATCGCTTTCCTGTCCCCCCTCACCCAATGATCAAAGGGTGAATCATTGCTGATAACCGTGCGTTCGAAGCTCGCGATAGCTTTTGACAAACTATCCGCATCGATTTTTTCTCCAGGATAAGCCTTTTCAAATTTGCGGGCGTAAGTCGGTTCAGAATTAAGCCATTTTAATATTTTACCGACATCCATATTCATTTCAGAGCTTGACCGTATTGGACCTGTCGCTTGAGCCTCAAGTGATGGCGCCCGACCGTCCCACATCTGCATACTGTTGTGGGCCGCATTTATGATTGAGGGAGAAGCGCGCCCTAATTCCTGACTTTTAAAGCCACGTCCCTTGGCCAAGCCATCGGACCAACCAAACAATGGATTATGACAAGTCGCACACGACATATTGCCATCGCGACTCAAGCGCGGATCAAAAAACAGCATCTTACCCAACTCAATCCTTTCCGGGTTCGGTGTATTTCCCGCGGGATAGGGAACTTCACCTAAATTCCATATCTGCAAAGAACTGTGCCCGGCTTTAAATACGGTGTTTTTGTCTCCCGATATAGCTTGTTGGCAAATAGCGACGCCAACAATCATTAAAAAGAGGCTTGAAATTTTCATTCAATTTTATTCTCAATTACAGTGCTAACGTTGCGGTTCCAATAGTTGTTCACGTGCCAGTTAATACCCATCGTCCGCTAATGATCTCAATTATGGACTCAGATCCACTAAGTTTAGAATAGTTTGACTCTGCTTGATTCATGCATCGAAAGGTTCGTAAGACTTAATAGGCATATCCCCGGGTGATTATTTCTAGAAATTTAGCCTTAATAAAACGGACCATAAAATTTTTAACGCCAAAATCATGCGTATGCCGACATACTAAATAGAATGGATTATTGAATAACGCCTAAAGATATAACCTTTCAGTATATTAAACACATAAGCCAATATCAATTCGCATAAAACTTTGATACAAAAAACGCGCTTATCTACAATACTTATAAAGTGCCAGTTTAACGCCTTTTACCACTGAAAACTCAGTCACACCGGCCCGGCATCAAAGACAATAAAATAATATTTAGGCTATAAAACCCGTATTATGAATTTGGAAAAACCTTCACACACGCACACTGAAGAGCAGCCCCGGACTTATAAGCTGTTCGAAGGGATCAGTATTCGCAATAAAATTCTTATTGGCTTTTCCTTACCAATTTTCCTTATGGTGATCGCCATCACCACCATCTACTTCAATACTAAGACACTATTTGAGTCCAACCGATGGGTAGACCATTCCTATAAAGTCATCACTCAGACTCGATTACTTGATCACACCTTAATTGACATGGAAAATAATCTGCGTAAGTTCTTGATATCCGGAGATAAAGATCGCCTACAGCGATTTATAGAATCTCACGAAGATTGGAAGACAGATATTCTGGATTTGAAATCGCTTCTTGAGAGCAATTCCGAGTTCTACTTCTCGGTAACACGTATAAACCGTCTCACAACCGAGTGGCTTAATACCAGCGCACACCCCGCTATCGCGTTGCGTAATTCGATACACGAGAAAGACATTGATATTCGTTACCTTCGCAGCTCGCTATACGAAGCCAACAGAGAGGAAAACGTCGCTAATATACACGCCTTGATAAACCGTTTGATCTCTGAAGAAGATACCTTAATCAGAGAACGTACAAACGATGCCGAAAATCAATCTGACGACATATTACTACAAGCCATTTTGGGAGCTGCGCTTTCTTTTATTCTCGCTATTGCTACCGCAGTGACCCTATCACGAACGATTTTGTCACGTCTCTCTATGCTGTTAGCTGCCACAAAAGATGTCGCAAGTGGTGATTTTTCAACAGATATTCAAGTTCAAGGAAGCGATGAATTCGGTGAATTAGCCGAGTCTTTTAACCGAATGACGGACAAACTCCAGCAATCCACCGAAATTGCAGAAGAATCGCGTAATGAATTAAAAGCACACGCAAAGGTTCTTCAACAAAAAAATAAAAATATTGAAAAAAATAATCGGCAATTGATTAGCGCCCATGAACAGTTAGCTGACCAAGCTAAGGATCTCGTTAAGTCCAGTAAAATTAAGTCTGAGTTTTTGGCCAGTATGAGCCATGAAATTCGAACACCCATGAATGGCGTGTTGGGAATGTTAGGATTACTCAAAAAAGAAAATTTAAACTCCGGCCAGCAACGTAAGGTGGAGATCGCGCATTCTAGCGCACAATCCTTGCTCACGATTATTAATGACATTCTTGATTTTTCAAAAATTGAAGCCAATAAAATTGAATTGGAGTTATTGGATTTTGACCTACCCTCTCAACTCGGCGATTTCGCAGAGGCCCTGGCACTCAAGGCTCATGATAAAGGCCTGGAATTCATTCTCGACATTCGCGGTGTTCAGCGCGGATCAGTAAAGGGGGATCCAGGACGCATCCGCCAAATACTCAACAATCTCGTCGGCAACGCAATTAAATTTACACTCAGTGGCGAAGTCATATTAAAAGTAGATCTAGTTGAAAATCCAAAAGATAAAGATTTGGAAATGCGCTGCTCTATTATCGATAGTGGAGTCGGTATTTCCGATGCTAAGATCGATCATATTTTTGACAGCTTTACCCAAGAAGATGCGACCACCACACGGAAATTTGGCGGCACTGGGCTAGGCCTCTCAATCGCTCGACAGCTCACAATATTAATGGGCGGAGACATCAGTGTTCAAAGCGCCATCGGAAAAGGCAGTATTTTTACTTTCTCAATAAAACTGAAACCATCAGAAAAATTGCAATGCATACCCAGAGTGGACATTTCTGACCGAGATATTCTGGTCGTCGACGACAATGCAACCCACCGCGAAGTATTAAAAGGCCAACTAGAACTATGGGGCGCAAAAGTTACGACAGCAGGTAGTGCAGAACACGCACTTATGTCTTTGCTATCTCGCGATAATGACAATCTTTTCGATATTGCATTTATCGATGCCACGATGCCCGAAACATCCGGCTTAGAGCTCGGTGACAGTATTCGAAATAACCCACGCTATGACCCGATAAAATTGGTAATAATGACCGATATGGCGTCACAGAACAATATCCAACAATATGAAAGTTCCGGTTTCAATAGCTACTTTCCAAAACCGATTACGTTTAACAATCTGTTTAATGCCCTAAGCATACTAGTCGATAACGGCGGGGCTCTGAACAACAAATTAAGCCAATCCCTATTGTCTAACAGTCATGGTCACGGCATCCAGAATAATTCAACCTCGAAACAAAATTTACGTTTCGACAGTAACACTCGATTGCTCATAGCTGAAGATAATGCGATTAATCAAGAGGTGATTCGTTGCCTATTAGAAGACTATGATGTCAATTGTTCCTTCGCTGGAAATGGTAAAGAAGCGCTACAAGAACTTCGCAACGCGCCCAAAAACCTTCCATTTAGCTTTGTCTTTATGGATTGCCATATGCCTGATATGGATGGATTCACCGCCACCAGAGCCATACGAAAAGGAAGTGCCGGCGACGACAACAAAGACATTACCATTGTCGCGATGACGGCAAATGCAATGCGTGGCGACAAGGAGCGCTGCTTAGACGCTGGTATGAACGACTATTTATCGAAACCTATTCAAGAAAACAAATTGATCGACATGCTCAATAAATATCTGACGTCGTGCGATAAGCTGAACGCTGAGAATACATCTATGACAGTATTGACCGATAATCTTAATCCAATTCCAAATAAAAACTCGGCTCTCTCTATTAACGATGACAAAATATGGGACGAAGAAGATTTTTTACAGCGCGTAAGAGGAAAAACTGAAAGGGCATTAAAATTAATGGATTCCTTTGAAAAATCCGTTCCCCATGACACGGAGTCCTTAAAACAAGCCATCGAACAACACGACGACAATCGAGTTGTCGAACTATCACACAAAATAAAGGGCATTGCAGGTAATTTAAGCGCCATACAATTGGCAAAGAACATGAGCGCCATCGAAGACGCTTGTGACACCCACAATATCGAAAAGCTCAGCACCCTATCCGGCGAAATAGATACGTTACTATCAGATTTATCCACTCAGTTTAATCAAGCTAGGGAACGCTTTAGTAGCTAACCTGCCGTTCTATAACGACTAATCGTTTCTAGACTTCTAGCCCCCGCCGCCTATCCAATAACTTTTACTCAGAAAACCTTTCAAGGCGCCGGTATCACGCAGCCAGATACTCCGAAAAATCTATCTTAAAGAAAACACTCTTAAAAAACTCCCAGTAAAAAATATTTTGGTTGACCCCAAAAATAGGTCCATCAAAAACCACCAACAAGAAGCTCATAAAAATTCGATTACTATAACAATGGCGGCCGACTATCCGCCATAATTCTATCCAATTCCTTTTGCGATTTATGTGGTTTTTTAAGATCGACCACCTCAATCATTTCACATTCATCCCGAACCATTTCTGCAATACTAGTTGGATAGTGTCGGCAGTCTTCCGGGCGATCATGATAAATAGCACAGGTATACTTATTTTGATTCGCTTCCTTTTCCAACCAAGGGCACGCTTCAAGCTGCTTCCCCGTCTTCGGATCAAACCAAATTTCACCATTGCGAACGTATTCAAAAATATCCGGGCGAAAAATCTCCCACCCCTCAATATCCTGAGTAGACGCCGACAGTCCACCGTTGCCATATTTAATGCAACACTTTCCGCATTGATTACAATCTTTCACGTTTTTAAATCACTTTACCGTTATTATGGATACTCACTCTTCCCAACCTTTAAACCGCTCCAATAAAAACTCGATAGCCAAACGCGCCCGCATGGGTAAAAAACGTCGGTTTTTATACACAATCCAACTAATTAAACCGCGACTCCAAAATGGCTCCAGAACAGGAACCAAGCTTCCCGCCTCAAGAGATCGGGAAAAACTGCTCTTCGGTAAATAGGCAATTCCTAAATTATTCTCACTCGCCCGAATAATAGACGCGACATTATTACTGCGCCAACGCCCCTGCACCTTAACACTAAGCTGATTATCCCCTTCCTCAAAAAGCCAATGTTCATTATTTGCGATGATACAACTGTGCTGTTTTAAATCTCGCGGATGATAGGGCACCCCATGCTCTTTTAAATACCCCGGACTTGCGACAGCCATTAAATGCCGATTCGCCAATTGTCGGGCTACCAATCCTGAATCTTGTAATTGGCCAAATCGAATCGCGAAATCAACACCGTCCTCGACAAAATTCACCAAGCGCGTATTAAAATCCATATCGATGGTGAGCTTTGGGTGAAGCTGAGTAAACTCGATTAAAACAGGAGCAATATACTGCTCGGCAAAACCACCTGCAGCACTCACTCGCAAAGTCCCGCTCAATTCCAATTGCTGACTATTCAACTGTTCATTAGCCTGCTGCAAGCCATTTAATAGCTCTTTACACTGCTGGTAATACACCTCACCAGCCTGCGTTAAGCTAACTAACCGTGTTGTGCGCGCAAACAAAGCACTGCCCAAGCGATTCTCAAGGCGCGCCACCTGGCGGCTCACATGGCTCGTCGAACTCCCCACTTTACGGGCAGCAGCAGAAAAACCATTCGCCTCTGCGACAGCAACAAACTCAACAATCCCCTCAAAACTATCCAATACTCACTCCGACTCAATAAAGTGGGGTCAGATGAACATTTAATGCCGACTAGCGATGCTTATAGCCAGCTCATCCCAATTAAATGTTCATCTGACCCCACTTTATTTTCGATTATTGCTATATGACAATAGTAAATTGCTTGGTTAGCCGATTATCACCCAAGCGAATAGTAATTACTATGCGCCTCTTACCGATAACGAGCGCCAATAATAATGAAAAAAGTTCTTATCTTACTGACAAATCACGCAACATTGGGACTGGGACCAGGACATACGCCAGAGCCCAATGGCACCTACGCTCCTGAGCTGACGCATGCGTTGAATGAAATGTTAAATGCTGGTTTTGACTATGATCTCGTCTCGATTAAAGGGGGATTAGCACCACTATATGGCACAGATATCGATGGAGATGCGATCAATCACCACATATTGAGCGACTCGAATTTTCAAATTCGTGTTAACAATACGATACCTGCGTCACAAATTAACATATTCAATTACTCCGCTATTTTTTACCCCGGTGGCTTTGGCCTGCTATACGACCTCGCGACAAACAAACTCGTGGCGAACTTAAGCGCCCAACATTACGATAATGGCGGCGTGATCGCCGCAGTCTGTCACGGACCCGCTGCTCTACTTCCCATCAGCCTAAGCAATGGCGAAAAGTTACTCACAGACAAAGTGGTCACAGGCTTTACCCGCGATGAAGAAATCGCATCCGGCACGATCGATAAGATCCCTTTTGTATTGGAAGACGCACTCAAACAAGCGGCTAAGCGCTACATCAATGTTCAGCCATGGGACGAATTTATTATTCAGTATGACCGGCTAATAACCGGACAAAACCCGGCAAGTGCAGCGGCCGTTGGGCGAGCGCTGGTGGAAACAATTATGGTCAAACAAACATCTCAATACCCAACGAAAGCGGAAGCCTGCATCTAAAAATGGTCTGACATTCGGCTGCAATCAAGCTTATGGTATTGATTTAGGGTAGGAAATTTCCAGTAATCGTAGATTAAAGTTTTAGGTAATAAATTCGTCACTCGATCACCATTACGCAAATTCCTTGATTCATCACTCACATTTACATCCTGTACATACTACCAAGGCGGAAGGTAAGGACACTCTTCGGGTAAGACCATCTGCCGCATTTACCCCATAGATGGGGTGTATTAGATCGCGCATGCGATCGAGGATGCGGCAAACGAGCGTACAGGGACGTATTTAGAGCCTGCCCCGCGAGCATGGCGAGTGCTTTGGGTACAGCGTGTCTTAGCCGAAGAGTATCCTTGCCTGAATATTATATCGAAGCCAATGGTATTCTTTAATATTGCTCCGTTAGTAAGAGATAATTTTCCAGCTCTAACCTTCACGTAATATTCACATACGTACAAACACACTCATTTATTCCCCCTTCCCCACAACACTTCCAACAAAAGTGGCGTACAACCTTCTCTTATGGCCCATCATTTACACTTACGTTGCAACTGTCGAACGGGGTGAACCGGCAGCGAAATGCTCACCCTGCTCACGATAGACTCCGCCACCATTGGCTGATAGATTAAAAAGACAAACTTGATTACAAGCAAATATTTTTTATGATCCACAAGGTTAGAAAATAGAATTTTAATTTTCATAACCCCGACTTTTCAGTGAATATTTTTCAGGAGATAACCACCATGCAGAACTCATCCCAACACGCATTGGAGTCAGCATATTCATACGAACAACGACAGTTCGGTGCACTCAATGTCGACGACTACACTTTCGCACCACAGAGAGTCATAGCAAAATTTCACTTTCATGCCCGCCCAGCAATCGTTTTTGCAAAACTCGCAGACCACGAGAATATGAATCAATGGGTTCCCATGATTAAGCACAAGGTACAGGTTAATCATAACAACTCCATCACACCCAACCAATGCAACGTCGGCTCCACCCGAACCTGCAATTTCGGTGGCGACATACTCAGCGAAACAATCAAGTATTGGGACGAAGGGGAATGCTACGCCTATTCGGTGGCCCCAGGTGAAAGCTCACCTGCTATCGACCATCTGGGTGTTATTACCGTCGAATCAGATGGAGGGAATGGATGCATCGTTTCATGGCGTCAATTTTTTAACCCGAAGCCGGGTTCATTAAAAGCGAAAATCATGCCCTTTATGATGAAATTTATTTTAGGGAAGGCCTTAAAAAATATTTCAAAGGAATTTGGAGGAAAGGCTATTTAGCAAAAAATAGGATAGGTGAAGACTTAGTTATGGTTAACAAAAGAAGGGGATTAAATTAGAGTTCAATATTTTTCTACAGAAAACTGTGTCGCTCACTTTTTGACAGCGGCAATAGCGATGCGACACATCTTTTCACTATAACTGTTAATTTTCCAATGGCCAGGGCTCCAGCCCTTTAAAAACCTATGGAAGTCGGCCCAAGCGACAGGAAAAACCGATCGCCAAACGCTCTCCAACGCAGGAAAATCAACCGTCTTATTTTTCGAAATTAATGCTTTTTTCAGTTTCGAAAAGTAATAGTCAAGCATCCAACTTTCTTGCGCCTCACATTCGTCATCATAAAGACAACTTCCCATAAAGTAAGCCAGATCCTTCATACCGCAGCCTCCGCCTACATACTGGAAATCAACAGCGGCAACAGATCTTCCGTCTTCGCTAAAACAAAAGTTTGCCAGCTTAGCATCGCCATGAACCAGCGTTTGGGGAACACCTTCGATCAACGCGGAATCAAATAGAGGAGCGGATTTTTTGAGTTCAACATCACTTAAGGCCTCCAACTCATCTGGCCGAGTATCGAGATGCCAATAACATCCCTTTTCCCACAAACCATCCGGCACAACGCCCATAAAGCACGCATGGAAATTAGCTAACCACGACAGACAAGCTTCGATTTCCTGCCGCCCAACAGACTCCAATCGTTTTGGAAAACCGCAAGCATTCAAATCCTCAAGAACGAGTAATATCTCACTCTCCGAATGTTGCGCCCCTAAATACCGTGGAACCCGACAATCCTGACCACACACATCAGCAAAATCCTGATAGAAATTCAACTCCACCTCATAGGACTTCACTTTACGCGCATGGGAAATATCCGTCGCCCAGCCTCTAGGGTGTCGCACCTCATCCGGCCAACGGATGCATTTCACCACAACTGGCTCGGCACCTTGTAACGTTATCCGAGAAATTTCGCCGTAGCCACTCCACAACTCTTGGATCAGCTCAGTAGAAAGAATGGACTCCGCACCCGTAATTGAAAGCAAACGTAAAGTGGGGTCAGATGAACTTTTATTGCGCTTCACTTGATAACCTGAGCTTCATACATTTATGCAAATAAGGAGACAATAACAACGAGAACTATTAAATATGACGGCATCATACTTAATCACAAAGCTCTCTCAGTTTTGACGCAATTCCAAAAGCAACCTTCGCATAATCTAAAGCCCCATCCGATGACATCGAATCAGGATCAACCGTTTCATGAGAAACGCTGTCCTTTAGTTTTCGCAAATCATGCAAAAGGCGAACATCCTGATCGGTAATTTTTCCGCTCTCTTGCAAAACATGAATTTTGGATACAGCGCTCGCTTTTTCATGCGCACTAATCTGAATGCCTGCCGACTCAATTACATTGAGCATTTCAGAATCCAAATGCGTCCAAGCAGCAGGAATAGCGGCCATGGGAGATATTCTCGCCATATCTGCCACCTCCCTTACAACTTTAGGATCAACCGTCTTAACACGGCTCAACGCTTCGGTGGTTTCGCCAAGCAAGTCAGCGAACGGCTTCTCATCGTTGGACTTCTCTTCATTAGGCTTCATTTCCTGCTGATTCTCGCCCTGCGCTATTACAGACGCTGGGGTCGGCTTACTCAAACTCTCAGTAGCTCCCTTCTCAACATTAGATTTTATTGTCGCCAGCTCACGGCCAAAATTAATTTCAAAATCTCGGTACTTCATTCTCGCCATAGAGCGAATCACCTTCGATATAGGCTGACTGAATTTATAGACAAAAAATATCGCAACCAAAGGCCAAGACAATGATGAAATGATCGACGATATAAATTCAAATATATTAATAGTTATCACTCCCAACAAATTTCGAAAAAATCGGTTCCTGATTCCTATTACAAATACGCTTAGACTATATGTGTATTCTGCCAGATTAATGTTCATCTGACCCCATTTAATGTCACCTAATAATGTATGGCCAGCCATATTGTTTCCGTATCCGGGGCGGTCCAACTTACCTTGTGCTTTTCATGTGCTTTGATATTGAGATAATCGCCAGATTTTAGGTCTATGGACTTTCCGTCTTCGAACGACATACACGCTTTACCTTTGAGAACAATGACAAATTCGTTTTTATTTTGGTCATACCAGCCCACGTCCGGTGAGCTATGCCCCTTCGATATGATACGTTCTATTTTGACACCCTCATTTTCAGCAAGAATTTCAAATACCTCATCACTTAAATCATCCGGTATAGAATCGAAAATATTCATCTCTTATTTTCCTGTTAAATTCAAACGTGAAACCTGAAAAATCACAGCGTGAACTTTGGCGTAAACAACAACCCAATGACACACTGAACCGTGATAGTTCAAAATGAAAAGTGAAAATTTCGGTCACAACCCCATGCGGCCGAAGGTATCTCAGTAAAATACAGCCTAACATTCGTACAAAACAACATTGGCAACACTCAAATCATTGCCAACCACCAGCTTCTTATACATAATTAGGAAAAAAATATGGGCCGTAACGAACCAAAATAAATAGGGGCATATCTTTCTTTCATAAATTTGGCGTCTACCTTCCATTTTATGGAACAATACCCCAAGGTTTCTGTTGTCGAATCTATATCCGTATAATTATTCAAAACAAAAATAGAACTTTTGCAAACCTATTTATTATGAAGATAACTGCTCCCCCAAAAACCTCGCACATAAAAGCATTAGCAAAATCTAAGTGGTCTTGGATTATTATCGTTAGCCTTATTGCCCTGCTCGCTATTAATTATGCGTTCAAGGTCTCAGCGGCTATAGAAAAGTTAGAGTTTGCCCTCACACCGCCCGACTTGCCACCCTATCAAGACTTAGCTATCAAATTTCTCAACGCCCCAGAAGAGGGCTCAGCCACGCCATTCGATTTTTACCATGAGAGCCAAGGCACTTCCATTTTACCCTATAACTGGTTTGTTGCTCTTGAGCGACCGAGAACAAACCCCTGGCTGCTACTCTTTGGGTCAGAAGAACTCTTCACTAAAGAATTCATATTAAAGCTCGGCTTTATACCCGACAAAGTATCATCAACAAATCCCGATGGACTACCGGTAGGGTTTGCCAAAACAGAAAGTATGTATTTCCCTGGCCTAGACCGTAAAGCCACCGCTGTTGGCTTTACCTGCTCCGCGTGCCATACAGGACAAATCGTCCATAACAGCACACGGTATATTATTGACGGCGGGCCAGCCATGATCGACCTTGGCTTACTACGAAAGTCGATTGGCGCGGCGCTGGGCCAAACCGCCCTATCAAGCCGATTCAACCTCCTTAACGGACGCTTCCAACGCTTTGCCGCTCGAGTACTTGGGAATAACAACAATGTAGTTACACGAAAAGCTCTAAAAGAAGCGCTTTCCAAAACAATTAAAGTCTTAATTGACGATAGCGACGTTATCGAAGTCACCGAAGGGTTCTCCCGCTTGGACGCCCTAAACCGAATCGGGAACCAAGTTTTTTACGATGCCTTAGACCGTAACGCCAATTACTCCCCGATTAATGCTCCCGTGAACTACCCCCATATATGGTCGTCCTCATGGTTTGCCTGGGTTCAATACGATGGCTCTATTATGCAACCCTTAATTCGAAACGCCGGCGAGGCGTTGGGAGTAGCAGCATTTGTCGACACCACAGCCGGCAGTGTTGAAAAACTCAAAATGTTAAAAGAACAGCGCTTTGCCTCGTCCATTCCTGTGGATAATCTCGCAGTGATAGAAAGCTGGATCGGCGGTAAACACCCACTAGACAACGGGCATAAATTTGACGGAATACTAGCGCCAAGCTGGCCTAAAGACTTCCCGCAAATAGACACTGATTTAGCCAATAAAGGGCAGGCCTTATATAAAGACCACTGCCAAGGATGCCACTTGCCCGTCACCAATGATCCAGAATTCTGGACCGACAAGAATTGGAAAAAAATAAAATACGTGAACGATGGTGAAGCATATGAATCCGATAAGGCTTACTTGGAATTACCCATTATCCCTCATGAAGAAATTGGAACAGACTTGGCACAAGGGAACGTCCTAACAACAAGGACTGTCGACACAACTGGTGTTGGCCTAAATTTAGATATTTGCACCTGGGAAGCGGAAGATCCTTCCGGAGTAGGTGTCAGACCGAAACTAACATTCCTACCATTTAGAGACAGCGCAACAGCAAATTTCGGCATGGCTTTAGGTGCCTTTGCAGAAATGACCAGTCAAAATTGGTTTAAGCAAAATAATATCCCAAAAAAATGGCAAAGCCATTACGAAGGCAACCGCCCCAATTGTCTGCAAGTGGGAAAAGGCTACCGTGCTCGCCCTCTCAATGGTATTTGGGCAACCGCGCCCTTTCTGCATAATGGCTCGATCCCCTCGCTGTATGACCTACTTTCTACCGAAATAGAAAGACCTACATTTGTACAGCTGGGCGGCTTAGATTTCGACCCCGTACACGTCGGCATCGTTCAGGGCAAAGCCGTCCAAAGCTATAACCAACCACAAAATCACGAATCCTATAAAATCACCGACGATTACTATGATGGCCACTTTATATTGGATACACGCGAGCCTGGTAACCACAATACCGGCCATGTATTCGACGGAGGAAAGGAGGACAAACTCAATAGAAAACCCGGCGTGATTGGCCGGAAGCTGGAAGAACATGAAAAAATGGCCCTGATCGAATATCTTAAGACCCTATAACAAAATTGATAATCATAATCAGATAATTCCTAATAACAGCTGCCGGAACCTAAACTTTCCCGGCAGCTATTTTTATTCTTTCAGTCACCACACACAATAATCGAAGCGCGCCTTTCCCTTCATACCCCCCTCTAGGCTTACCCGCAAAACAATCTGTGCGATATCACGCTGATGAATATAATTGAACGGAACATTACCGTTGTTATACAACATTAAAGTCTCACCGCTTTCGATCTTCTCGACCAATAGGGGGTCGCGGTTATGCTTCGGTAAATTACCACTAAGCGATCCCTTACCAAGTATGCGGCAAGACCGTAACAGCGTCACATTGATCTCAGCTTGGTTTATCCAAAACTCTTCACGTTGTAGCTTGGATTACACATAGCCGCCGTATTCACCCAAGCCAATGCTTTTATTGGTTTCGGATGTAGGGTTTAAGGAAGGTGTATTCCGGTCGTATATCCATGCGAATTCTACCCATAGGATTCGAGGCTTTAGACGGTATTGGAAAGATTCTCGAAATGCTCTAACTACATCCAGACATTAATCTGTCCTACTTATTTTTGGCCAAAAAAAACCGCCTCTCAGAACGGTTTTTAGGAAGGGAATCGATCAGCTGAAAACTGGTTCACGCATGCATCGAATTCATCACATTACCACCAAATATTTCCACTTGATTACTGCCAAAACGAATCTCACAGTTGCGCCGCTCTATGGCCATTGGAATGGTATAGTTTTCGGGTAACGATTTTACAATCGCTTTTCGTAAACGATAAATATGGATATTGACAAGCGTTTCCTTGAGTCCCAGCATCTTGCTAAATTTATCTTTATCGATCCATCCCTGCTCGCCATCGGCAATGCCCGCTTCACTGTCTTCATTACGCTTACGTGCTAAAACCAAAGCCAAATAATGATGCTGACGCATTCCTAGGTCTACCTCCGTTTCGCCCAGGTGAAAACGCAGACCGATATGTTCTTCGTTTTGGCTGGCGTTAAAGGTATATTTAATCAAAGGCTGAGCATGGTTAACCGTATTGTGCGTGAGTGTTGTATCCACATGAGATGCGGCGGCATCGATAAAACGCCATATTTTGTCCGACGTTCCCACACAGTCACCGCTCTTAAGGACCACAATGCCGCTCGCACTTTCGCACAACCACTTCCCCTCGTTCGAGATGTAAAGCGTAACCTCCGGTGCGACCTCGGATGGCAGCGCCATTATTCCGTGTAGTTCAATTTCACCTAGACCTCGCGTAACCGGAATCAGCATACACACAGGGGGAGAGGCATCGACTAACTCCCATACATCCGTATGCAGGTTGCCAAAGACTATTTTATCGCCTTCTTTCAATGGTTTTTTGACTTCGCTAGGAATCGGATGACCGTTCACAAAGGTGCCGTTACGACTCGTATCTTGTAGCGTCCAGTCTTTACCCGTCCAGCGGATGCGGGCGTGCATTCTCGACACGCCGGGGTTTTCGATACAGGTTTGAACCGACTCTTCGTGGCGACCAACAACGTGATACTGCTGGAGATAGGTATGTTTATTGGTATTGAGGTTGAGTAACTTTGCCATTTTTAACCTGTAAAATAGTCCAGCCGAATTCAGCTTTAGGGCACCTCTATTAATTCAAATTGCCTGAAAGCCCCTGAGGGCGGGTTCCTTACGTCTATTCGCAGCGTTGCTCACTTGCTGAGGACAAAGGTCAGGGTCTACCCCGTGAAACGCTTTGGGTATTAACTGCACAGAGCGCCTTGCCAACTGACGATAAGGGGTTCCACTTAGGCAAATTTCAATTAATAGAGACCTCCTTAAGTATAAACCCCTCCAATACGGAAGACAAAAGCGCGAAAAGCGCTAGTAAGCCCCGTACTTTCCTCTCCCTATATATAAAGCTCCTGCGAATTAATCGACGTTTCTGAATTAGGTTTTTCAAGCCATCCCATTGATAATAACGCACGATACAAACGCTCGTTGCCAAACTGAGGCCACATATGGCATAGGCCGGGCACAAATACTTTAGCGGTTTTTAGGGGAATATGCCCTCGACTATAATTCAGAACCAGCGTTTCAAAGTTGTGTGCTTTTAAGAGTTCAACAATCGACATGATATCGGCCTTGATATCACCATTGCTCGAAAGTTCAGGGGCTGTCGGCTTAGCCTTGGCATCGGGGAATAAATAGGGGCTCTGCTCTATTGCATCAAAGTCAAAGGGCGCATTTTTTTGATTTCTTATCGGAATCAATTGGCACAATTCTGTTAATGCGCGCTGTGCGGCCATCTCGGGAATTAGATGGCAACCGAAGCCCATCACGAGGCCAGCGGTATTTTTGTTTTTCCCTATCGCCGCCATTACCGGCACACCTAAATCATGGGTTAAATCCAACACCCAAAAATCATGTGCGTTATCAGCTTCTTTATTTCCTGAAGCGGGAGGTGATAACGAGGCTGTAAGCGCAGCCAAATTGCCTGCATCCAAACGTAACAAATCAAAAGCCGGACGCGGTATACGGTTGTACCACCAAATCGCTATCGCATCGCGTTCAATCAATTCAAACAGCCCTTGTAGAATCGCTTCTTCCAAGGTATTACCCGCGGCACATCCGTTAGAATGCCAACGGCCAAATTGATCTTCGTCTAAAGGGATATTGGTAAAACACAGACTTAAAGGCAGGTAGACACTTTCATTCGAACTGATCGACCAAGCGGGTAGCCAGTGAATTTTGCGTCCGTCATAGGGCTGGGCAGATTGTTTACGCGTAAAGTCTGCATGCTCGGGATTATTAAAGTTTCGATATTGCTGCGCGCTATACGGTGCGAGATCCTGAAAACTAACGCTGCGTTTTCCGGCATCCTGTAGTTCAGATTGTGTATATTTGAGCAAAGGAACATCTGTCCGGTAAAGCGCGCAATAACGCTCTACGGCTTCCGATAATGCACTGGCTTGTGACTGTTGATGGCTCACGCCTTTACCCATGCAAATCTGCACAAATTCATTTTGATCGAAGGCCTGTTTTTTTGTTTGAACCGGCGATTTGAAAAAACCGGTGCGGTAAATATTGATAGGGTCTTCACTTTGAGTCTCAACTTCCTGCAAGTGACTAATAATTCCTGTTATAGGGCTGACCAATGGCATCAGTTTTTTTACGGTATCTTCTGCGGATATACTGCGTGAACCGCCATCTTTTTCAAACACTCCGATGCAGGTGTTTAGTTGAATCGGTTCGCAGATTTGCTGAGCAAAATCATGCGCGACATCTAAGTACGGATTAATCGCATGATACTCTGTGACATTTTCTTGCCGCGTATAGACAGCCAATTGGCGATCTTCAGTGCTCTGTAATTGAGATAATAATAGCTCGCCTATATCATGCGACTGCCGTGAGGTGAATACTTGGTCGGCAACAAAGGCATAACTATGGGCACGCTCTGGCCAGCGATTAATTAGCATTTTTCTAACGGGCTGATTGTCCAATATCAGCTGTTGTTGGCGACAAAATAACGGCATTTCGTCTCGTTTAAATAAGGGGCTAATCCAGATTTTTTCCCCGCTAATCGTCATTACCAAGAAGTTTTCATTAATACACACATCGGGGATTCGTGGATCGAGAAAGTCATCGACGACGATTAAACTGAAAGATTCTTTGAACGACGGTGATATCTTAGCGTTGGCGACCATCTCCTGATGAACGCGATCAAGAACATCTTCAAGAAAAGTCTCGAAAGCCGTTACCGCTCTCAAAGACAATGCCGAAAGATTTACACATTCACAGATATCGTTAAAATATCGATAGCATATAGCGCCGCCACCTATTCGATTAACATCATCAAATATCGGACGTTGATAGCGCTCGAAAATTTCGAAAGACTTCGCATCCACGAGTAAATCAGACTCAACAAGTTGATTAATTTGAAAATAGAATAGAGCCGTTTTTTGATCATCCCGAATTTTACCTGATTGAATAATTTCACCCACACAGCTTGATCCATCAATGTCAGCCAAAAATGGGAACTGTGCTACAGGGAATAACAACTGCTGTGAAGCTGATACCAGCAGGACATCGTTATTATCCATTACGTAGGTGTTTAGCCGGGAATGCCACCGAAGAACGCTTTCAGAGTTCGGCTTTTTATTGGCGAAAATATTTTGAGCGATCATACACAACTCCACAATTCAAGACGACATACAACACAGCCTTGTGCCGCAATAACATTGGCCTTAAGCCCTATATTTTTAGCATAATGGCTATTAAGCAACTTCACATTCATACTCAACTTCATTTGTTTCGCCCGCAAAAACATGTCGAGGGTTTTCACTCAAAATAATTTTCACCTCATCACTCGTGAGTTCAGATTCCTCATTGTGCAATTCGGCAAGATCAAGATGCAAATGATCTGGGTGAGGGTAGTCGGTACCAAACAATAGGTGCTCAATCCCGATCGTATCAATAACATTTCTTAACCCTGGCTCACCAATTTCAAACCCAACCCAACATTGCCGCTTAAAATATTCCGACGGTTTCATTTTAATCACATCAGCAACTTCTGCCTTTGATTCCGTATAACAGATTTCGTCTAAGCGCCACAGCCATGACGGCACCCAAGAAGCCCCAGACTCTAAAAAAGCAAATTTAAGTTGGGGGTACCGTTCCAATACGCCGCCGTCCAGCAGGGAAAGAAATGCCATTTGTGCTTCCATTACGTGGGAGCAAGCATGCTGCGCGAAACGTGATTCAAAGCGATCGGCTCCGGTGGTAACGCCGGGCAAGTGAGTGCCGCCGTGAATGACGATCGTTATATGATGCTTTTCGCAGCGAGACCAGAATGCTTCATAGTCCGGGTGGCTAAGTGATCGCCCCAGTATGGGTTCGGGCCTAAGTATCACGGAATGCCAACCAAAAGCGATGACTCGATTTAATTCCTTTATCATATATTTTGGATCGTGCCGGGAAATAAGACCCACGCCGATCATCCGAGATTTATCAAGGGCGCAGTAGTCGTGTAGCCAGTTGTTATAGGCCGAGGCAAAGGCCTCCGATACAGCAGGTTCGATTCGGCTGCTATTGACGCAGTAGCCCGCGATCGTTGGGAATAATACGCAGGTATCAATTCCGGCTTGGTCCATTGAAGCTAATTGCCCAGCCGGTATAGCGGCGATTTTCGTGGGGTCACCGTACTTTTTATTAGTATCAATGGCCTGCTTGCGGCTAGCGTAATTTAATTTGTCACATAGGGGTTTGCCGTCAACATAAAGTTCGTAACGTGAATCGTCTGCGCCAGCCTCCGCTTCATTCAACTCATCTGCTGTATCGAGATAGGGGGCATACCTCTTAAAAGGTTCAGGCAAATACTCTCGCCACATATCCAAAGGTTCTGACACATGCCGATCGGCATCGATGACTTCAAATTTCAATTTATAGACCTCTCTTATGACAACACTCCCCCGCCAACTAGGGCGAAGGGAATTTTAATTACGGCATACATGCAATTATCGCTGTATTGCCCCTTTCCGTTCAGAACCTTTTTCCGGCTAGGAAACGGCTAATTTATCGGAAAATATTTCAAACTATTTTCGGGGTAAGACTTATTCGGACATTCATAAATCTTCACAACCTATTCGATTTTATGATGTCGACTGACTTTATATATAACGGAGTATCTCGCCCTTCATCTAGTTTATTGATCAATAAGGTTAAGCGAGAACAACACGCCTCGGACTCTTTCCGGTGGTCGTCGCGGTGTTGTAACAATATACAATAGTAGTTATACAACACATCAAGCAGGAGCCAATCTGCCTGCTGCTCTATAGCGCTAGCGGAAGCATAATTAAAACTATTAATAATATCTTTCGTTAATTTTCCATTTTTTTTGTATCTGGCCACGGCCAATATACGCTGTAATAGTGGCAGTGCAGCGGCTTCACCAGTATTCACACAACGCGATATGGATTCTTCCATTTTTTGAATCGCTTTATCCCATTCACCAAGCGTTAAATAGGTGTCTGCCAGCATCCCCTCCCACCAACACAGCGCGCCACTGCGCCCATCATCGAGAAGGTGATTGATAAAGTTTTCATGATGGTCCGTTCGATTATTGGCCCAGTCATACCCCGTCATTGAGTAAGCTACCAGCCAGCTCTGGGGTGATAACTCACCTTTATGATAGAGACGATGTTCCGCTTCTATTTCTAGCCCACGTTGACTATCATGATTTAGATATGCCAACAACGTTGTAAAAAGATAACTGGCATCGACAAACATTGTAGCGCCCGTCTCTAGCGCCCACTCTAAAGCTTTAGCCGATGCCGTATGTGCCTGGTCAATTTTACCCTGACATAGCAGAATATGACTTAACAGAAATAGCGCTTGGCTTTTAACTTCGATGCCGTAAGTTTTCCAAAGATCAAAATCTGTCGAATCATCGTAAAGCTGTAAAACCCGTTCACAACACGCTTTGCCTTTTTTCAGATCTCCTGCAAGATGATATGTCTGCCCTAACAACGGTAGAATAAGAAGTTCATGGACTCTATTTTTATTTTCCCGAGCATTCAGAATAATATTTTCAGCCAATTCAATCGCTTCTTTACAGCGAGAACGAAACTGGTGATCAACAAACAAAACCCAATCCGATAGAAATTTCACATCCGCAATAATGAGATCGATACTTTTTGATGAATAGCGATTCAATTCATACTCGTCAACGAGATCTTTAATACGTTTCGAAATTTCAACGAGCTCATTCGAACCATAACCATAAATTTCCATTACGGCAGAAAACATAACGCTATTAATTTCAATATCGTACTTATTTTTATCCTCAGCGTTCAATAGGCAAGCGACCCATTCCATCACCTGTTCACCGATGAGTATCGTTTCTTTGTTCGCCGATCGGCTTTGACTGTAACGCGCGTCGATTAAGCCGTATTTAACGGCCTCAAAATAGCAATCACCGTCTGCAAAATGACGGGCAATATCACGAGAGACTCTATCACTGTCATCTTCAAACATTTCAGCGATCGCGAAAGCCACTCGCTTATGATTGTCTTTTTTATTCTCCCCAGACAATCCAGAATAAGCCGCATCTCGAACTAAGGCATGTTTAAAAACATAACTATCCCCATCAACTTTACGCTGTTGGAAAACAATCTCTTCCTTTACAAGCTCATCTAACGACAATTGAACTTGCCTTTCGTTAAGTGTCGAGACTGATACCAACAAGTCATAATCGAACTCGCGACCGATCGTCGCCGCTAACTGAGCCATTTCTTTTGAAGAAACCAGTGAGTCAAGTTTTTGTTGTAACGAGTCTCGTAAACTACTGGGCACTTCAGCAAGTTTATCAGGGCTAACAAACTCAATGATGCCATTTAATTTATGCACCAGTTTCTTTTGCTGGAGCATATTAACCAGCTCTTCAATAAACAATGGAATACCATCTGTTCGCCCTACGACAACATCCAGTACCTTTGGTGAAATTGTCGCCTTATCGAACAGCGCCACAATAAATTTGGCTGTCGATTCATCGGTAAGTTTTTTCACCGCAATCACATTTATATTGAGAGCAGACAGAGACTCCGGCAATTCTTCTCGCGAAGTACTAATAAATACATCGCCTTTTCCCAAGGCCGCCATTTGCACAAACTGTTCGATAAATTCTAAGCTGGTTGGGTCGGCCCAGTGCATGTCTTCGAAGATAAACAAATGGCTTTCTTGTTGTTCATTTTCTTCCCGTCCAAGGTTCTCGCCCATATGGGTTCGCAAAGGACTCGTTAACAATACGCCTACGGTTGTAAACAGGATTGTTTTTTGTAAGTCGGGCGCCAAGCCACTCGGTTTTAAATGTTCCCCGAGAGGCAAACCCAGCCATGCACACAGTATGGCCAAACCCTGATCTTTAATGTTCTCGCGAATATGCGAATCGAAGCCATTTAATGAAAGCTCACAAATGGCTTGGTTGAGGTGCTCACGCGCTTCGTCGGGCTCAAATGCATCCAACGAATACTGAAGCCTAAGCACATTGAGTACGGGATAGAGCGCGTTATTTTGATGTTCCGGCAGACATTGAGCAACGTAGTGGCGCATATATTGCGCTTTATTCCTCAGCTCAAACATCAGGCGAGATTTGCCTATTCCCGCTTCACCGTGAATATGCGCCAGACGCGGTTTGGTGTTTTGCATCTCAATATCAGCGCTTTCCTGAATATCACTATCCGAACGGCCAAACATTTTGCCTAATAGATTTCCCGGCTTGTTAGGTTCGGGGGGTAATAGCTCACTTAACTGTTTTAATTCCCGGTCACGCCCGACAAAGGCGTTATTGCTATTCGTACCCCGTAAGAATCCAAAGGCTTCTAACTCCCGTTCTCCCATTAAATTGAACACGGGTATGGCTATGCCTTCTATCCCTCGCACGTTGAACTTGGCGGGCTCAAATTCAATATAACTTTCTAGCATTTTCCGGCTGCTATCCGAGCAAAATACTCGGCCTTCTGATGACATCCGCGCAAGTTGCATCGCGATATTCGGTGTATCGCCTTCTGGGGTCGCATCCGCATAGCAGGTCACCAAACCGGTGTGCATACCAATATGCATATCCAGGGTTACGCCTTGATGTGTCTTTAGCAGGTCATAACGTTTATTCAAACCGCTCACAAGTTCTAAGGCGGTTCGGGCGCACAGGCGCAAATCATTATCGCTGGCGACGGGGTAGCCAAAATAGAAAAGTAAGGTATCGCCTAATGTACCCACATGGAAACCGCCGTAACGGATTGCGGTATCGATGCATTGGTTTTTTTGATCGCGGTGCAGGGCATCCACCAATTCATGGTCAACCTCACCTTCGGCGATGGAGCGAATATTCAAACAAATACTTAAGGCGGTAATTTGTTTGCGCTCGGTTAATCCCGTGTAAAGTTGAGAGCTCTCACTCACCAACGTTTCGTCACAGCCCACTATTCTCGCAAAGGAAGTATCTTGCGGTTCAAAACCAACCACACACCCGACGAGGCTGGAGAAATTAATGGCCGCCATATCTTTATACAGTCCTGCCGCCGTTACATTGCGATCATGGACTTTTTTCTGCAAAACTCGCCTCAACAAAAGCGCAATAGGATGGCCTGCTATTGCTGCAGGCAGAGGTACATTGGACTGACTCAATTGCTTGTAAAATATCGACGCCAAACTCGAACCCGATACGGCCGGCTGCCCCGTGAGGCACTCAATAAAAACCAAACCCCACACGTACAAATCTGTTTTTGGGCTGACGGGCTCACCGCGCAATTGCTCTGGCGCGCTATACGATGGCGTGCCTAGAATTTCCCGAGTAAGGGTAAGTGTTTTATACTCGGCCTGTCGTGTGTTTTCGCTCAGCGACGCGATACCAAAATCCAGTATCTTTACGTGAAGTTTCGCCCCGTCGCGAGTCATCATTATGTTCGCAGGCTTTATATCTCGATGAATCACGCCATTGTCATGCGCGTGCCCCAAAGCATCCAATATCTGGATCATAATCTCGGCAGATTCAAGCGCAGATAACGCACCCGATTCTAGCAGTAGGTCTTTTAATGTCAGCCCATCGACATATTCAAACACTGCATACAATAAATCACCCTCGCACTGCCCTTTATCTAATAGGCGTACTATATTCGGGTGCTGTAAACGACTGCAGAGCATGGCTTCACGTTCGAAGCGTTTGATGTATCGTGCTTTTTTATCGTGATCAAAATCTGCATTCAGCGTTAAAAACTTTATCGCAACGAATTGATCGGTGTTTTTATTTATAGCCTTATAAACTTGGCCAAAACCACCTCGCCCAATTTTTTCGATAAGGTCATACGCATCTGAATCGAAATTCAGTTCTGCATTTAAAGTGATTTCTTCACTCATTCAAACCATCTCCACGACTAACAACAAATAAAACAAAACATTCACACCCAATAATAAAGCCACACGTAATGTAGTAATGCCCTACAAATACATACAGTTAGAAAGAGACATTTCAAATCAAAAAACACCTCCAAGACCATAAAACTCACACAGGAACTGGCATGGAGGTGAATGGATTTTCAATCGAAAATCCAGGTGGTACAAGGTTGCGCATGGTTTTATTTAGAACATCAGGAAATCCTTTCCCAAAACCAGACTCACAATTAGACCACCCATCTTTTTAGCAGATCAATAGATCAACAGGTAAACGGCTGAGTTTTAACGGTGCATTCATAATCGGCCAATGCAAAAGCATCGACATTAACACTGCTTGATTGGCCAGAGTTGAGCTCTTTCGGTCTTGGTGG
Source organism: Agarilytica sp. (assembly GCA_033852165.1). Lineage (GTDB taxonomy): Bacteria > Pseudomonadota > Gammaproteobacteria > Pseudomonadales > Cellvibrionaceae > Agarilytica. The sequence continues at coordinate 24,415 of JAWSUZ010000009.1, forward strand.
CATCGTCATTATAACGACGGTTGGCAGACGACGGGATAGGTGCTCCCAGCCGTTTTTGCCTTCTCCAATATCATTACTGTTGTATTCGTATTTGGTGCTTGGCTTCGGCGTGTTGGAAGCCTCAGGAGTAATGATCACATTATCCGTAAGTTGCGCGTCAATCTTCTCATTATATTTCTTTTGAAGATCATCATCGGCAGCCGCTTGAACCCGCAAAACCAAACCAGGAGGCGGGGTAAAATTAGAAAGCTTTTTCAGTTCTTTCAAAGGGTCTGCGACCGCATCAATCAAGTTGGCTTCTGACATCCATGCATAAGCAATCAAACGCGCCCAAGCATTGCGCCATTCATTGTCCCCTTCTAGCCCCTCTAGGATACTTTCATCGCCAGTAAGGCCTTTAACTTTTACATTTTTATCTTCACTCATATAGCTATACTCTCGGTTGTTTTGGTCAGTTGTTTTGGTAATTAGTCTTCTGGAACCAGTTGCTTTTGATAAACAGTTGGACAAAATACGGGGTTGTTAATGTGCTGCAGGAAACCGCTATCATCGCGATCAAAAAGGGGAGCAGAATGTTCCGAACGCAAATTTATCGCCAGGCATACCCGGGTTCGATCACTCACGTTCGATCCGCTGCCGTGTAATGTACGTTTGTTATGGATGCTGAAGGCACCCTTAGGCAACTCGACAAAGTCAGGCTCGAACATCCCCGACGGTAACTGTTCGGTAAAATGCTTCTCGGTCTTCAATAAATCTTGATTGTAAGCATCCTCTACCGACGCATTAACTTTGCATTTATGGCTGCCAGGTATATAGCCAATACTGCCGATGGTGCGGTCGACATCCACTAACGGTAGCCACACGGTAAAGACGTCACCGTCCCAGCAATGCCAGTTGGCTTCGTCTGTGTGCCAACCGATATTGCCTTGTACACCTCCACCAGCAGGCTTAATAAATAGCTGTGAACACCACACCTGTAAACGATTAACACCACAAATTTGCGCTACACGCTCCATCAGCGATGTGCAGGTAACTAGGTTGTAAAAAGCATTGTCACAGAAATGTACTTGATCTATTTTTTTAACGCTGTTCGGGGCGTCGACATTCCAACGCCGCAACGGTTCAAACCCCATGTCGTACTCACCGCTCATGATGGGGTCGACTCGGGCCAGTGCCTTTTCTATTAAGTGAGCGGGCACTATAGGTTCAGGGTGTGTGGTATAGCCATGGTCCAAATAGTGCCGGTGCAGTGTATTGATTTCGTTCATTAAATTAATTTCCGCCAGCATCAAGGGGTTTATCCGCACAAATGCAGGTCCACACAACGATGCTCATTGCATCGGTTAAATAGGGGAGAATAGACAGTTGTTGACGCAGATCTTTTAGGCCTGAATTCGTCAATAATTTTTCTTTTACGGCAATTTCACCGGGCCGCCCCGCTAACAAGGATAAGTACCAGTGGCTAATCTGCTGCAACTCTGAAGGCGTTTTGTAGAGCGTTGTCTCGATACTGAATTGCTGCTGTAGAAATCCAACCTGTTGTAATAGCCCGCTAAGTTTCAAGCCCACACTCGGCGTTCCCCCCGCGGCTAGAACAATCGACTCAAAAAGCTGATTCAATGTAAGACCACTCTCTCCGACCACTACCCCTGGAAGGTTTTCTAAGGAGCCCACACCTTCGCGGATTAAAATCTTACCTCCTGGTTTAAGCACGCGATAGAATTCGGCCAATACCGCCGGTAAATTCGGCACGTGCATTAACAGCGTATGAATAAAAATTGCATCAAAGCTGTCACTACTAAAATCCAAAGACTGAACGTCCTGCGTCTTAAAATAAAGATTATCTAAATCCTTATGCTTTTCCAGCGCGATGTCTATTTGATCTTTATCAAAGTCGATACCCGTGACCTGAACATTCGGATACTCCTTGGCCAGACTGGCAGTGATACTGCCAATTCCACAACCCGCATCCAACAGCCGACCGCCCGGCTTTATCCCTTGAAGTGACTTACTGGCAAAGTCTGCTTCACTTTGAAGAGTTCTTGTTCCCAATAGGTTCAATATCGACTTGTCGTTGCCGAGGACATAATTACTGTTGTCGTACGTTGTGGTCATATGTTGTTGCCGAGTCATCTTTTTTTCTTTTAAGGGTATTGCAGCTATTGCGCCTGTAGCATTAGCGAGTGGGTGGCCTTGTAAGTCGTAAGACCCTGATTATCTAAGCGGCTAGCACGCTGCGTTTATGCATGTCCCTTTTTGGGTAGGGTTCCCTGCAACAATGTACCCTGCGGGTGGCTGCTGAGGAATTCGATAAAGACGAACCCTCACGCATATACTGCGGTTTAGAGTTTGGGGGTTCACTGCATAATTGTTCTGAGGGGCTAGGGGATGCCGTAGCAAGCGTTTTTCTGGCGGGGATTAGGCCGCCTACGTATTCAAATACAACGTGTAAATAATGGGCTTGATAGCGGTCTTTATCGAGCAGCTGTACAGTCTTGGGATGTTGTGAACGACTACACCACTGGGTCTCGCGCTCGAAGTGATCGATAAAGCCTCTTTTTTTATCCGCATCGACAGAATTGGGGCTTAACGATTTTATGGCGACTTGTCGATCTGTGTTTTTTTGTTTGGCCTTGTAGATCTCACCTAAACCACCCTGTCTTATGGTTTTTGTTAGTAGATGGTACGAATCCGATTCGAAGTGAATTTCTACGCTTGAAATGACTTCTTCACTCACGAGATATTGCCCCCCAACATCAAAATTATTAGTAGAAAACGACCTTATCAATCCGTGGGAAAGGAAATTTCTGCATTACAGCAATTCGCTATTACGAACGAAATGGCGGGGACAGCAACCACATTATAATTAGTATTTACTGCTATACACGTTAACGATATTAACGACAAGAATTTTGATAACCGTAATTTGTGAAACCGATGACCCCGATGTCACAGAGAGTTTATACGCCAATTATTTTTTTGCAAATCGTAAAACCAACTAAATTATGTAAAATTCAGGCTTATATTGCCCCTATAGAAATGGTAATTATTCGCAAAAAGACGTTAACTTACACAAAAAAATAATTACGTCACAAATTGGCAATGAATTGGCGCAATATGCAAGGATATTTTCAATCCACTCATTGACTCTTACCTCACAAATACGATGCTTTTTTAATGAAAGTGGCTTTCCACGTCAAATAGCTGAATTCGGCGTCAACCCGATCAAATACCCAATTTCTACTTATTAATGTAGATTTTTTAATTTTTGATAAGGGGCAAATGAAAATGCAATAAACTGATATAAGGTGCAATAAGCTGTAATAGACAAACATACTGTAAATTTTCTATTATCAAATATTTATGAAAATTTACTTTTAAGCTGACGCTCATTCAACATGACGAGCAACAGTATCGACCACACATATTCGTTGTAACTCTGCTATTTTGTTGTTCCATGAAATCTTGCTGAAGCGATGACTTACTATCAATGAATTGGGTAGTACTATTGAGCCTTGTATTTTTATTCTGGTAGAGATAATACGCTGAAAAAAAACCGATGTTACCGTTTTCAGTTATTTTCGTTGGTGAATGTTAAGCGTCAGGCTAGCTCCAAATTAATTGATCCCTCCCTATGGCATTCCGATAATTTTCGATACTTGAGCGAGCTCGATAGCCAAGCCGATAAGTTCGAACTAGCCTGGTCCTAATGTCCGTCAGCTTTACGGGTCTGCTATGGCTCGATTTTGGCTTTCTTTAAGGATTTTTACTGATGGTCACCTTTCTTCTAGCCTTCTTTCTTCTAGCCTCCTTGGTTAAAGCCAACTGCTTGGACCAAGTAGTTTAAACAATAGCGCTTAAATAGTAGTCCTTTACTCATGATGTTTTAGCCCTCGAGCTTTACTCATAGCGCCTTACGCGAGACAGCAGGGCAAGAGCAAAGGAAAGTAGCAGCGGAGGTCAATAATTAGCCCTCCGCCACATTAGCTTACGCCTTAACTGCTGAGTCCTCGATCACAAGACCTTGTTGCCGTACCCCCCCTCAGCAGGAGAATTGACAGGTATATGCAACAAATTTTGCTAACTTTATGGATCGCCTGGCAGCGCGCTATAACACTTTGGGAAGTGCTTGCAAGACAGACCAAGAGAACATCCTTGTAGGCCTGTCCTAACGAGTATTCCCTATAGTCATGCTCGCCATATACGACAGAGTGCTCGGCTTTGTCTCCTCGATAACTGCTCGGCTTTGTCTCCTGAGTCGCCCTACCAATTACTTCCCTGTAATTGTCCTGCGTTATTCTACTTACGCGCTTCCTGCGCTAATGAGCCGCCCTACCAATTACATCCCTGTAATTGTCCTGCGCTGTCTACTGCACCACATCCGTGTGATAAATGGCGAAGCAAGGTCTTGCAAACACTTCCCGAAGTACTCTAGCTAGATGCTGGCATTAAGCTTATTTAATACTCTAGAGTGCGACTAGATTGGTAGAGTCTGGAAACCAGAGTTTCCCGGTTTTTAATTTTTACACCAACTCCAATTTCACTACATTGCCACCAAATATTTCCACTTGATTGCTGCCAAAGCGGAGTTCACAATTTCGCCGCTCGATGATCATCGGAATCGTGCAATTTTTTGGTAGCGATTTCATAATGGATTTTCGTAATCGATAAACATGGATATTAATTAGCGATTCCTTAAACCCCAACATTTTGCAAAACTCTTCTTTATCGATCCAGCCCTCCTCTTCCTCAAGCACTCCGGACTCCTGATCTTTACAGCGCTTGCGCGCCAAGACCAAAGCCAGATAGTGATGTTGGCGTAGGCCCAAATCCACTTCGATATCGCCCTTCCTAAAACCGAGGCGGACATGCTCTTCGTTTTGACTGGCGTTAAAGGTATATTCAACCGATTCCTGGTTACGATAAAATTTATGATGCATCAGGGTCGTATCCATATTACGCCCAGCTGCGTCGACGAAACGCCATATTTTGTCCGATGTGCCAACGCGGTCACCGCTCTTAAGTACTTCGATACCGCTACTACTTTCGCATAACCATTTCCCCTCGTTCGACATGTAAAGCATTACCTGAGGGTCATCTTCCGATGGCAATGCGTGCAAGCCACTCAACTCGATTTCACTTAGACCGGGCGTAACCGCCATCAGCAAACAAACAGGAGGCGAGGCATCAATTAACCGCCAAACAACCGCATTACGATTACCGAAAGCAATGTCATCGCCCTCTTCCAGAGTTTTTTTAGCGTCTCGAAATATTGGATTACCGTTAACGTAGGTCCCATTCCGGCTCGTATCTTGTATCGCCCATCCATTCCCTGCCCAAAAAATTCGAGCGTGCATTCTCGAGACGTCTTGCCCCTCTAGAAATGTTTGTACCGCTTCTTTGTGACGACCAACAAGGTGATGCTGGTGTAGGTTCACTTTTTTATTAGTGCCTAGGTTGAGTAACTTTGCCATTTATAACCTATTAATTATTCCATTAGAAATCAATTGACCCGATAAGCCAAATATAACAAAAGGCTTAAAAGAATGAGAAAATCCGTTTTATCGTTTTAAGATAATCAGCAGATACACGTTACAGTTTTCCGTTTAAACGCTCTATGCCGTATTTTTGTCAGCATCAGGTTTTTAATAAAGCATTATTATTTTTATCGCTACCTGTTGGTGAGCCTTTTTATTTTGTTACTTATCTCTCACCAGTTTATCTGCTGACCTGCTGCACGGATTTTCTCCCAAAGCCAAATATCGTATTTCAAGGAGTCTAACCTTCATTTTTATTTTTTCAAACTGAATTATCGGCAACCGTCATTTACAGAACATGTGTATTTGTTTCTGACAATTTATTACGGCGAAAAATTGATAACATTATCACCGACTTCAACAATTGTAATGGCACACCAATTTGATACGGCCTCGTCAAATTCATTATTTTTAATGATTATCAGTCGTATATTCACAACAAATGTTACTTATGCCGCCATTTGGAAAAAATGTGCGACTAACTTACGAGTCAATGAAGCATTCATCTACAGCGCTAGTTTTTTAACAATCCCAATAAGTGCTCTGCCGAATATGAAATAGAATGAAATATGGTGTAATAAGATGTAATAAATCGAAATGGACTTTTTGTTTTCTGATGAGATATTATGATTTAGTTAAGGGAGATTTAGTTTTTATTACAGGGTGATTTTAAGTGAGCGGTTTTCGACAACGATCGACCTCCTATTGAGAATAATGCGATAGACCGGGGCTTCAGTACTGCACACTTCACAATATTCAGTATCTATATGCTCGCGGTTTTCCATCGAGCGATTCTCTATATGATTTTTTATATTGCTCCTCGACTGGTCACGCACAGCTCCCAGGAGGCAGCTGTGGCATGCGGTCTTCGCCAAGCAGTATCTAGTCTTATTCACTCCACACCACACCCAGATTGACGCATGCTGGGTGTAATAAGCTGCAATATTTATTTTGCTCAAGAGCTGCCATTATCTATTTAGATGATATTGGCGACGACCTCTCTGTGACCCATATACAATGGCAGAGCACTAACACTGCCTATGTTAGCCATTGAAAATGACAATTCACCTTGCGGAACATCTTACGCTGGGAACTTGGAAATAATAATGATACGCAGCTGCAAAATGACATTCATCACCGTATTTATCGCAGTATTGGGTGCAGTTATACACGCGGAAGTAAAATTGAGTAATTTAGATTCAAACAATTATGCTCAATATGAAAACGCGTCGGACTTTAACAGATCAATACATGAGTAAATCTATATTCCGGAGATCGGCATTGTATCGATTTCGCTGAAATCGGAGTAATGGCAAAATTACGCACCAATAATTAAAATATCGTATTTTTCTGCCTGATGAACTGAGCTTTGATACTTGAACTTTGATAACTGAACCAAGACAACCGAGCTTGAACAACTGAATCTAGATAGCTGAACTTAGATAACCGAACTTAGATAATTGATCAATCGACCAAATTTAGTCCTTCCACCCTTTAATCGCCTGATAGCGAAATAAAAAAGATAACGCTATAGCGATCAAAATCGTAAGGAACAATATCTATGAACATACGCTATTCACTACCAAAGACTCTTTTAACCGTACTCCTATCTATAACTGCCGTTATTGCTATATATTTATTGGAAACGTCAGCAGCAGTTGCCAGCCCTAACAATATGATTTATAGCTGCAAATATGAACCCATTAACCCAGCCCTATATAACTTGGGCGTTGATAGTAAACTCCGGAGTTGCGGCCTTATAAAAACGAGTGAGACTGGTGCCTCCAGCCGCATGAGTATACTCCAGAGAGTAATCGTACTCCCTTGAAACCTCTCTAACGGCTGAGCTTGTAATCACGAAACCAATGCAAGACTCAGTCACGAACTGGATTAATTACGCCCACAGAACAGTTAACGACTTCCTACTTCCTGGCTGGTCCGAGGAAAATTCTCACGCAAAAAGTTCCTGTCTGCTACATCCGCATTGATTTCATCGTATTACCTCTCAATATTTCTACGCACTTACTGCCAAAACGTATTTCACCATTCCGCCTTTCGACGACCATGGGGATGGTGTAGCTTCCTGGTAGCGAATTTACTATTTCTTTTCGTAAACGAAAAATGTGTATATTAATCAGCGCTTCTTTAACTTCTAGCATTTGACTTAGCCTTTCCCTATCGATCCATCCTTGTTCACCATCTACAATGCCTGCCTCTCTGTCTTCACAACGCTGCCGCGCCAGCACTAGGGCTGTGTAGTGATGCTGTCGAAATCCCAAATCCACGACATTTTCACCGTGGTGAAAGCGAAGACAAATATGTTCTTCGTTTTGACTGACTCTAAAGGTATATTTTGTTAATACAGGTTCATGCTTGGCCTCGTACTGTATGAGCGTCGTATTGGCACTGCACACGGCGGCATCGATGAAGCGCCACACTTTACCGGTGATGCCAACGCAGTCACCGCTTTTCAGTACGATGACGCCGCTATCACTTTCGCACAGCCATTGGCCACCGCTGGACATATAGAGCGTCACTTCTGGTTCGTCTTCCGAAGGTAGTGCATGCATGGCGCGCAGCTCTATTTCCTTGAGGCCTTGTGAGATGGGGATCAGCATGCACGCGGGGGGGGAGGCATCCACGAGTTGCCATATGTCTGGGCACTGTTTACCGAATGTTATTTTATCGCCTTCTTGTAATGGTTTTTTTTCATCGTTTAAAATTTGTCGACCATTAACAAATGTACCGTTGCGACTGGAATCTTGAATGGTCCAGACTTTGTCTGTCCAACGGATACGCGCGTGAACACGTGATACATCTGGACCACCTATATAGGTCTGAACAGTTTCTTTATGGCGACCAATTAGATGATATTGGTGGATGTGGATTTTTTTGTTTGTATTGAGATTACGTAATTTAGCCATTTTTAAACCTTGCAAAACCCTTTCAATCGGGGTTGACATAATTTTCTTGGGAATCTCTCATGAGTTATCCGCTCCGGTATTTTTTAGATTTCAAAACACTAAAGATCGCTAAGGCAGTGATGGTATTGGTTCCACACATCCTCAATTCCATGGTTTTTTTCTCGATGCTACGTCAGTATTGAGATTCTGTAATCCGCCACATGGCATGACTTCGTGTTCAATACGTTGGATGTAGCAGTTTTTTATAAGAATAAAAAATTAAGTCAAGTGTTAGGCGTTTTACCGCAACGAACTGGTTCGTAATTTTTTATTTGGCTTTAAAGACTCGAACCAAACCACTTTTACCAACGGCTTCCGTTAACTTATAGGAATCGGAAGCCATGTTAACAACTAGTTTTAATGCAACGTCTTCACTCACTAGATGCTGCTCCCCAACACTTACATTTATTTGTTATAAAACTCATGAACGACTATGTGCGTTACAAACTCATGCAACTACAAACACATATAAAAATAGGACTTTAGAAATGAAAGATAAAATTGAGTTTTTAACGTTTCAGGTAACGCTTCAGGCAACATTTCAGATAATGTTATAAACGATACTTGCAGGTAAAAATTACTCGCATTAGAGGGGCTCCATATCACAAAAAGTTTATTTATCACTAATTATTTAGAATAATTTAAGGCTCTTTTCGTTGACGAAAACTGTACCCATCAATAAAGCAAATTTTTGGTGCGCAAATATCACTCACAACACAAACAAATGTCGCCGCAAAAATAACATCATGTGTCGTGATAAGCCAAGCCAATTTCGCCACATTCATCAAATGAAAACACGGAAGAATTGTTTTGCGCCACATGGATAAATTTGGCGACCTAACCGTAGACTGGGAAGTTCTCCAGAAGGCATGAGATTTTTTGGACCCAAAAAACTATTGTTTGAAGTAATGTTTATGGGATCATCGTATATAGGATGATTCTGCCCACTAATTGATATATCAAGCCGAAAGCAGTGAACAAGGTGCTAGAAGATATGAAAGGATCTGAACTAAGAACGCTATTAAAACATATCTGCGCGATCTCACTTACCGCAGCCAGCTGTGCGCTACCCGCCCAACAATCAGAATCGAAATATACCGCCCACTGGTCTTCCGGTTTTGAAATGACAGATCTGCTCGCGGAGACCATTACCCTGCTGAGCGAGCTAGAAAATCTCTTGAGCGCCTCTTGGTATGACGTTTTTGTGGTCACTCATACAAAAACAGATAAAAACGCATCTTTTTCTGACTGCGCCACTTACCTGTCTAACGCCACAACAAAGACGCGAACGTTACAGCCAAATGATATGGGTCCATTTTTAGAGATCGCAGCCATGTGTCGCTCAACAGAAATTTTGGCTCGTGCTGAGGGCTTTAGTCAATCTTACATACCAGAAGATTTTCTCAATCAATCATCTATTGACTCGTTCCCCTGTGCTTTTGCGATTGATGTCTCCAGCACGGAGTCAGAACAACACGCTAATGATCCAATGATTAAATATTGGGGTGATATTAACAAACTTAATACAGTCGAAGTCATTTCTAAAGAACGTACGAAATTTACGCATAGTGGCGGAAATCAACAAATAGATTTGGTCGGTCGAGGTGATTTTAACGGCGATGACATAGAAGACTTACTGCTAGCTTCCAGAGACTTCGTAAAGGGAGGTAGCTATTTTAATATGCGTTTATTTTCTATTACTGCAAATAAAGATGGAGAGTGGATTCTTATTGAGGCTTATACCCACTAACAAAAACACTCAAAGGGCCGACATAGATTTGCTATCCGGCCACTTTTAAATGTTTATAATGCTGACTCAGATTGCTCCACCGATATTACTTCCAGACAACCGGATCAGTTTTAAACTCTTCACTTTCTAACCGTTCCAAAAACGAAAAGCTACCGGGCGAGTGTTCCTTCACCTCATCCCAAACTATTTTGAATGCGACTTTCTTCAAATGAGCTTGAATACCGGAACTCCAATCGCTCCACGCATCGTTGGAAATTTTATTCTTTTTTCGTAGGAATATTTGTTCGTTAGAGAGATCTAGGTAATTGTAAATTAGCTCTCGCGTCTCCATTTTTTGAGATTCTTGTACAGGCTTACCAATAAGCGCATCGACGGGAATACCGTAAGCTAGCTCACGGTATTGTTGATCCAAAGAATCTTCAAAGGAAGATTGTGAAAGCTTGCGACTTTCATTGATTTGCCATGCTGCTACGGCAACACCAACGGCTGTGGCGAGTGCTGCGATTGTATCCCAGTTCATAGGTGACCTTGTTTTATATAGTTACGCGAGAACGTCCACTTACCCGACCCCAATGATTAAGTACTTCCCTTTCACCATGTGTTTTTTAATACGGTCCATATCATCTTGCTCATGATCAATCGCTTCACCCGATATTTTCCATTGATTGTTTGGCCGCTCTCCGGTTTCATCTAAGTCATGACACTGCATCACCGAGCTTTTCGTTATTTTCCCCTCTTCGGTTGTCGGCCCAAAGTTTTTGCAGGGCCAGCCCGCTCGCCACCAATACAGGTCGGGCATCATGGTATCGCCATGCTCATTGCGTAGCATGTAATGCACATCATAGCCTTGCTCTGCGTGACGGACGATAAAATACCGGATTCCATATCGCCCTTGCTGGACATCACCATCATGGAACATATAACCGCCTACGGGCAGCTCTGAGATGTCGATATGAGGCAAGTCTTCAACCGCACCGCCTAAAGGGTCTTCTGGCCCAACAAAAGGATTAATGGCCAGAACTACCCCAATAACGAGGGTGATCAGCGTCCCGATTAACAAACTATTTCTTGGCATACATATCTCTGGATAAACTTTTATTTCTACGGGATTGTGTTCAGAACGGTTCTTGCGAAAGACAAGGAAAGTAAACTCTCCCACTACCCTAGCATGTAGCGCGTAGGCGATGAGTTTACAGGGATTGAGTCGATAAACTAACTATTTTGGCATTGAATTCACCACGTTCTTGTGGCTTTTTCGGTCTCCTTCAGAGCGAGGAAACGGGAAGGTGGTGCGGCGTAGTGCTGTCAGCCGAGGGCAGGATATGCCAGCACCTCGTTAATATGCGTTACATGTGACTTCACCCACTCTGGGTTTATCGCGCCCCAGCTGTTTAGGGTGTAGTAGCCGTCTTTCGTTGCGCCGACGTATTCGTAATCGATATCCAATTCTTTTAGGGCGAGAATCGTATCTTGTGCCGTTCGCCGTGGCATGCCAGTTTTTTCGATGATCGCTGGTACGGTATTAACACCCGAATCGATTAGGTAGGCCACGTATAAACGCCGGTAGAAACTTGTTTTCGTTTTGCTGTGCTGTTCTTTCATCAAGATGCTTTATACCTGTAGAGCTTTGTGCCGTTTTCCCACGGAGGGATGATACAACATAATTGCCAACAACAGGATATCAGAGACCACCGTCATTGCAGCCGGATAACTCAAAGAAAGATCTGCAAAGTCATCACGCTGCATACCAAAAAATCGTACAGTTTTCTGTATGCCTTAGCGGCACATAGTTGATTGGATTCAAAAGCAATTAGATCAGTATGTATAGGCTAGTTGAGCCTGACTCACGAAACGATTTTTGTACGGGAATTTTCCGGCCTAATACTAGTCTCTCGAATATGGGGTCCATAAAATAGAACACGGGCCTAAAAACCCAATGGTAGAACCAGAGAAATATTAGATCAATTATTTGTACATCGTTAGGATGAAATAGAGAATACGATGACGAAGGAAAACAAATGCAGACGAGCCCTCTAATATTGGACGCCGTTATTATCTGTAGAGAACAATTGAAAACATATTTTTAGTCTGCGCTCGCTTGAAGATATAAGAATTTCGCTTATTTACAATAGTAGAGAATTCACTCTATTCTTCTTTGTCACGGAGATTGTAGGGGCAATGCAGTGAAACCAATAGTAGCGTTTCGATTAATTTTGGTGTTGACGTTAGCGCCCATAGAGCGACTAAATTAAGGAGAGGAAAAATTCCAAATTGGAGGATGTAGAGGCTCTTCAGCGTACCGAATATTGCGGGTGCGACAACATTTTTATTACTATAAATCTAGGCAGTTTTTCGATGCCTGGACTCTAATTTTTACTCATCATTAATAAGGGCGGCAACAACGGAAAATATTTTGTGCTTTCGGATTTCCACCGCCCCACTTATTCAGCAATAACTCTTCAATTAAAAGAATTCACAGCTAGGTGCGTTTGTTAGGTCAACCACAACAGGCGCGCTATAGTTACTTTCGGCATCGCCAGCAACTAAGGTGACTGATGTAGCGTTTGCAGGAACATTACAGTTGTAACTTGCTCCGTACGCATAATTTGGAATAAAGCCTTGAGCACAAATACCAACAACGAGTGGCCCAACTGAAATTGCATCGCCATCTAAATCCATTAAGAGACCACTGACGGATAATACATTGCCATGTTGCATAACACATGCGCTTTTAATTGTAGGTGCAGTTCCAGCGAAGGCTGAACTCGCGGCTAAAGTTAAGATTGTTGCAGTAACTAAGTTTTTCATAAATACCCCATTGATATGAATTAAATTAAAAAATGCACTGCGTCCTTGTCGTTATAAATTATTTAAGGTCTCCGAAATATTGTTTCCTAAACGCTAAACCGGGGCTTAAACAAAAATTGCTTCACTGCAGCATTGTGCGGGAGGCATCCTATCAACGTGTCGCCTAAAACACAAACACTTTATGACTGTTGAATCATGTTTGTTTGGGGCTACAGATATAAAAATCCTTTTATAGGCTATAAAAATAGTTATTTACCGCTATATCTGACTAACATTTGAACATCCCCCAAGGCATCCCCCCCTACTTCAAGTACGGTTTTTGATCGGCTCATACTGTTATCTGGAAACGTTGAAATTGCTGCATGGCAGCTATCAGTCCTAATTTAGGACTGAATATGAAAAGGCAGAACAATTTTTGTAGTCCAATCACTACAGTAGATTTGGTTTTAAAATTTGAGGATAGCGAGGGGAGTGCATCACGGTTGAAAGCCCTACTGATCGCACAGAAACTTTGTAAAAGAGGATTCGTGTAACAATTCAATAGTATGTTCTAGCAGCCTGATGAGGAACAATAACTCACAATTTTCTAGGCCGCTTACAAAGCGTTATTTATTGAAGAATTAAGCAATGACGTGATCCGCCATGTCGTATTGCGGGCCTAAAATACCACATCCGTGTGGTGAACACTTACGGCCTGATAGACAAGGATTAAGTTCGCATCTAAACTTTTCTGGATCAATCGTAACTAGATATTGCCGTTGTTCACACAGCTATTTAAACCAGAAAATAACGATGCCGTAGCGGTAAACGCATTTAAAACTGATAGTTCGCCGTTACCAATAGTTGGGTTAGCGTCACGTCGTGCTCTTCCCCTTCAGAGAATATTACAAACTCTTCAAAATTCAATTCAGAATATTTGTAATCCAAACGCAGCCTTAAGCCATTTACCGGTGACAATTGAAAACCGAAACCGATAAAGGGGTCAATCGCAAATAGTCCAAGGTCGTCATAATCCTCAGAAAATCCATTCGCCGAAACCTTATAATCCAGGAGTTGCACGCCCACTTTTAGGTAAGCACTCAAAGACTCGCTAATCGGAAAAATAACTTTCGGGGAAAAAGATGACCCCAACACATAGGCATCGCGCGGCGTATCGCGATCTGAAAATTTCTCACTTTGAGACACATCGAACTCGATGCCGAACCAAGGCGTAAAATTATAGCCCCCAAAAATACTCGCGACCAACGCAGTCTCACTTGTTTTTGATTCAGCAGTATCACCTACAGGGTCGATTGAAAGATGCATAGAGCCCAACCCACCGCCGACTACCCAACCCTGACTGTCGTTTTGTTTAATGCTAGAAAATGCTGGAAGTGCCAATAGTGAACATACGGCGAACGTTACTAATCTTTTCATTGAATAATGTATCCCTACGTATTTTATTTATACAATTTTTATGATGAAAGTAGCGCAGCAGCCAAACAGGCTAACGGTACGACACTATTCTACACTATCATTTTAATTAACACGACAACCATTATATCGGGAAAACAAATACGAAACTGTTTCTTCTAGCGCCTGTGACGGGGTTCTTGGCCGATAATGCAGTTGGCTTACAGCTGTATCGATATTGTACTCTTGCTTGCAGCCATAAAACATTTCAACCTGGCTCACAATCAAACTGGCCCGTCGCCCAGTTAACTTTGCTTTTAACTCTTCCATTTTTGCAATAGCTACGAGCAGCCACTTGGGCGATTTACGTAGAGTTTTATAACCGGGCGCCACTTTATTAGCGGCGCTGATTAAGTCACCAAGCTCAGATGAGTGAGTATTGGCAATAATATAGCGCTCGCCATCGACCCCGTTTTCTGCTGCAGATATTGCCCCATCAGCGACATCGCGAACATCGACAAAGTTAAAATAAAAATTGGGATCTAAAGGCAGTTCTCGCTTACGTATCATTTCGACGTAAGCCATAGGATCTGATAGAGCGTAGGCGTTCGGGCCGATCATCGTTGAAGGGAGTATGACGACCATTGGTAGTTTGTGTTCATTCGCGGTTTTCCATGCTTGGCGCTCAGATAATATCTTGGAACGATAATATGGATTTATCATATCTTCGTTCCAAGTAGTTTCATCCAACGGCTCCCCATTGTGTCCTACTGCGGCAATAGAGCTAACGTACACCACTTTTTTAACTCCGGCCTCTGCCGCAGCCTCAAGGACGATTTTTGTTCCGTTTATGTTCGGCTGTACGATTTCGGTTTCGGGGTCCTTAGACCAATGTTTAAATACGGCGGCAACTTGATATAACACGTCTACACCTTCCAAAGCTTTTAACATAGCGTCTTTGTCTCGCAACTCTGCGTATACACGTTCGCAGTCTAAGTCTTCGAATGGTTGGGTGTTTTGTAAATCACGGACTCCTGCTCGCACGCGTTGCCTCTTATTTAAGAGCGCGCGGACCAAATTATTCCCCAGGTGGCCATTGGCTCCTGTCACTAAACATAAACTGCTCATATTCAACTCCTTGATTTTATGCAAGGCCGGAGCATAAACCCTGCCCCTTAGGACAAGGTCAAGACCGTCTTTTCTGATTTTTAAAAAAAAGGGGGGACTGCTTAGTCGGAGTAGAACTGTGCCACTTCTTCGCTAAGCGTTACTAGCTCTGCATCGGTTTTCTGTATTTGGGATATTGTCGATGCCAACTCTTCACGCTTTTGGCTGATGAGCTTGAGGGCCAGCTCAACGGGAAATCTATTGGTTTCTGACTTTTCATCAGTGAGCGCCACCAGTTCGGCCAGTTTAAAACCTACGGCCTGCGCTCGCTTAATCATGTTGATTACGTGAATATGATGCTCCTCATAAACGCAATAATTACCGTTACGTTCTGGCTTTTCTATAAGTCCCATTTCTTCATATAGACGTATGGATTTTCTGGTTGCTCCAGTTATTTGGGAGGCTTCTCCTATAAACATGTTGATCCTTATTTGTTCCTTCACGGGCTCTTCGCTTTTCTTATTTAAATGATACACTATGATTATTGTGTAATTCCCGCCCCAAAACCCTAAACCATCTCTCCAAGGTAAACCCCAACTCATCAATCAAGATAAGTTTGTGCCACCCCGGCGCTAGATCCAACTCCACGTCATGAAAAAGCTCTGTCTCTTTGATGAAATGATTATCGACATGCCAGAACAATTTAGCTTTGTGGCTGCGATGGGTTGCCTGAAAAACGACACGTCCTTTTTTTCCGTCAAGTTCGATGGGGATATAAATTTTGGCTCCTTCTTGGGGGTAGATAACTTCCATTGGCATTTCATCGGAATAGTTGGCGAGTTCAGCAATACAGTCCGGGCGCCATGGGGGGAGGTCTCGGAATTCACCATGATTTTGTCGCCAGTAATATTCTTGAGCGGGGGGAAGTATTAGCCAGTTTTTTATGATGCTGTTGGCGACGAGTTCGCAGCCACCGTGTACACGAAATTTTTGGTCACGGTCTAGCTGCACTTTTTTATGGAAGGGTGTGACTTCTTGGAAGTGGCTATTAACCGGGGCAAGTGAGATCTCGGATTCGCAAAGGTTGGCGGCAAGGTAGCCGTCATCTTTACAGGTTATAACTTCTTTAAGGTCAAATTCTGGTTTGCTGATCCACTGGCTATTGCCTAGTACGTCGAATATTTGAAACATAAGCGGGGCTGCTGTGCGGACACCACTCAGACCTGCGGCGGCTTCGCCACCTGCATTACCAGCCCATATCCCGACGGTGTATTTGCCGTTACTTCCTATGGCCCATGCGTCTCGGAGTCCGTAGCTGGTTCCAGTTTTCCAAGCGATTTTCTGACTGTTGGTAAATTCTCGCCATAAGTTTTCACTGCCGGGGCGAACGACTTCATGTAGGGCGTCGAGTGCTAGCCATGCAGCTCCTTGACTGAGGAGTGGTGTTTTTTTATGGGCGGAATATTGTAGCTTGGCAACGTCGGAAGTTTCTATATGGGAGATTAACGCGGGCTGTTTTTGGCTATCGCTATTCCAGCCCTGTCTTGCGGTGCTGAGCAGTTGGGCGTAGATACTGGTCAGTTCCCATAGGTTACCTTCCGCACCACCAAGGATTAGGCTGAGACCGTAATCGTCTGATGATCGGAACAGTGTGCTCATACCGAGCTGCTGTAGATCATGATGGAAACGCGAGACGCCGTATTTTTTGAGCATGCGTACGGCGGGAATATTGAGTGAGCGTGCGAGAGCTTCTTTTGCGGGAACGGCGCCGCGATATTTGTTATCGTAATTTTCTGGGGTGAAACCTTGGTAGTTAGTGGGAATATCCGGCACGAGTGTGTTCGGGAGGATGTCACCCGCTTGTAGCATAAGGCCGTATAAAAGGGGTTTTAATATAGAGCCTGTCGAGCGTGGCTTGATGGCAATATCGATATCGGAACCGTAAAGGGTTTTATTCTCGGCGGTGGTGACATTGCCCAAGTAAACCGGGGTGGTCATGTCTTGATTATTGATCACGATAATGGAGAGATTGTGGACGCCTTCGCTCGCGAGTTGTCGACCTTGAAATTTGGCGAGGGTGCTCACTTTTTTTTGTAGGTCTGCGTCGATAGTCGACTGAATGAGATCTTTATGCGGGTATCGTTGCATTAACGTTTGCAGTAGATGCGGTGCGTGCCGAGGTATGCGGTTGGGCTTTTGCGGCAGTGGCTCTAATACGCTTAGGTCATGTTCATTTTTGGTGATTTTGTTTTGTTTACGCAAGGTGGCAAGTAGGCGGTCACGCTTAGCTTTAAGTTTGGGCCTGGCACGACCTGGGTGCATTAATGCAGGGCTGTTGGGGAGCACGGCAAGTAATGCCGCTTCGGCCCATGACAGCCGAGAAATTCTGACTATATCTTCTTTCGGCTCTTCGTTTAAATAGCGACCAAAATAACGCCAGCTGGCAGCTCCGATACCTACGGTGTTGCCACCAAAAGGGGCCTCGCTTGCGTAGAGGGACAGGATTTCGGTTTTACTAAAATGCCATTCGAGTTTTAGGGCCAGGAATATTTCGATTATTTTATTTGTGTAAGTGCGCGGTGGGTCGTCTCGAATTAATCGCGCGAGTTGCATGGTAATGGTACTGCCGCCACTGGTGACTTTTCCGGCTTTTAGGTTGCCTATAAATGCGCGGCCGATGGATATTGGGTTTATGCCAGGATGGATATTGAAGTAGCGATCTTCGAACGTGGTAACAGCTGTAATGTATTTAGGTGGCAAGTTATGGGTTTGTGGAAATCGCCACTGCTGGTCGCTCGCGATTTTTGCCGCGAGGAGTTGACCATCTTTGGCGAGCAAGACTTTTGATAAGGGGTGCTGCTGCAGTGAACTGGGGAGTGGGGCTAGGTGAAAAGCGACCAGGCCACAACTCAGTATTAAAACACTTATGATTAGGCATTTTTTTACTTTAGTGTGCTGTGTTTTTTTGAGAAGAGCGTGGGGACTCGTATGACTAGACCCAACGGCACCCAAGCTTTCGTGTTGCTTAGTTGCAGTCTTTTCCGAATTCCCACAGAGTCCATGGGAATTCGGAGTAGTTGAGTTGGCTTTTAAATTCCACCACACGAGTAGTCGGCGCCTTTTAAGGTTTGGGTTGTCGATCGATTACGCTGATTTTATTGGATTCGCTTACTTCGCTGGTCTCAGAACTTGTCTCCGATTCTTTATTAAGCGCCGCCTGTGATTTCGCTTGTGACTCTGAAATCACCTCGACCCATTGACCCGCTGACTGGGCTGAAATTTCATCGTCGTACATGGATTTCACTTGCCAACCCGGCAGGTAAAACTTTCCGGCGAATGAGGCATTCAAGATAACGCGGATGGTTTGCGTGTCTTGGCTTCTGTCGTTGTAGCGATATCGCCAGTAATGGTTCTGCCACAGACTGAAATACGAGAGAACGCGGTCGTCTCGAATATCTTGGTAATCAAGCCCTTTTGGTGTTTCTTCGCCTTCAAGTCGTTCGTTGCGAATCTGCCAACCACTGGGCATGACCATGGTCATGGCGATGTCTTCGATTTTATAGCTGTGTTTGTTGGTGTCGGCAACGATAGCAACTTCGGCAATAAAATCTTGCCCTTGGGGTAAGGCATCTACGTTTATGGGGTTGCCATCCATATCCGTGAAATTGGTATGAAAAGTTAAACCACTGCTTTTTTCGATTTCACCTCCGTCGGATGGTACTCCGGTATTACTGACAGACGCATGCAGGGGACGATCACTGTCGTTACGAATCATTAGTTTTGATTGCTGTAAAACCTCTGGTGAAATTTCATGTTGATAGACGGTCGATATGGATTCAATACCTTGCCAATTTAATTCATTGGGTTTTTGTTTATTTGCACTCTCACTAATTGAGAAGCGATTATTGTCGCCATTTTTACTGTCGGCATATTGTGATATTGCCAAAAATGCCCAGGCCGTTGAGTGGGTGCTGTACCACTGTTTTTGCGACAGCAGGGTGGCTATTTCTTTGGCTTCATCCCAAGCTTCGGTATCTTTACCTGCAGCGTTGTAGGCCATTAACAGTATGGAGCGATCACGCAGTGATGAGCCATAGGTGTAATAACCATAACGATAGTCTTGTACGTCGTTTGTATTGGCGTTCATGAGTTCTTGTGCAACATCACTTAGGCCAAGTTTTTGATAGGCCAGCGCGAGCTGCCAACGCCCAACGCTGTCGTTGTAATATTTTTGTTTTTTGAGCATGGCTTCGCGCAGCCGATTCATCGCGGCAAGATCTGGTGAACCGGCAATGGCGAGTACGTAAAGCCGATAGGCGGCAACGAGCCGTGAATACTCGCGCTGGTCGTCGAACGACGACGCTAGGCCGCCGAGGTATTTCACGGCGCTATCGATCATGGTGGTTGGTACCGCATAACCAAGGGATTTGGCTTCGACTAAAAAGTGGGTAACGTAGTTGGTGGCCCAATCGTTTGTATAGCCTCCACCCGGCCAGTAGGAGAAGTTACCGCTGGTTTGCTGGAAGCCTCTGTATTTGATTATGGCGGCAGTCACATTTTTTTGAATGTCGTTTTTCTGCGCCTCACTTAAATCGGTAATGTTACTTAACCAGATTTGCGGGAATATGGCCGAGGTCGTTTGTTCCACACAACCATGGGGGTAGCGAATAAGGTAGCGCATACGCTCGCTTATATTCAGGGGGGGCAAGCTACTGACGGCAACAGTGGCGATATTGGTGTTATCCATACCATGGGGAATTAGCGTGGGTTGCCACACTTCACCGGGCTGTAATAATTTGCTGATTTTTACTGTGCTTTCGAAGTTGGGCGAACGCGATTGGATATGGATAGTTTGCTCTGTCCTTTCGTCTCCCGATTCTGCCACTACGGTTACTCTGCCTGCACCAATTTGATTTCTGACTTCGAGTTCCAGCATCACTATTTGATCACCGGGGCCATCGAAGGTAAGCGTTTTAGTTTCTTCTTTTATGGTGAATAAATTATTCGTGGTGACTTTTATCTCGACGGTTTTTATTTTGTCGTTATTCACAAAGATATTAACCGGCAGTGACACTTTTTCTTTTGGTCCCAATACGCGCGGCAAGGTGGCTAGCAGTGTAAGAGGCTGGGTAACGATTATGGTCTTTTCGGCTTGGCCATAAGCTCCACTATCTGCTGCTACGGCCATAACTCTGACCGCGCCCATGTATTGCGGAAGTTCGATGCTGTGGGTTTTGGTCTCTCCCGGTTTTAGGGTAAAAGCGCCAAGGAACCTCACCACTGGCGGGAAGCGTCGTAGTTTTTTCTCTTTGCCGCCTTTAGCGCCGTCGCCACCACCTATTCTCAAAAGGCGTTCAAGGTTCGCGCCGTAGGAGCCGATTACGCCGTCGAAGATGTCCCAGGTGATAACACCTAAGGATTCTCGCTTATAAAAGGTCTTGTGAGGGTCTGGGGCCTTGTAGCCGGTAATGCCCAATAGGCCTTCGTCTACCACTGCGAGGGTGTAGCTCATGTGCCGATCATTTTCTTCACTGACCGTGACTTCGAAGGTGCTTGAGGGCCTTACAGTGTCTGGTGCGTCGAGTACGGGTGTTAGGTGGCTTTTTGGGTTGTCGACCAGCAAGGGGGTTATGCCATACAGACGGATAGGGGCATCACTTTTGCGATCGCTGTGCGGCAATAGCAGCATGGCATTGATGTAGACGTTCGGCGCCATATCGGCTGTGATGGGCACCTCAAATGAGGTCGCGCCAGATTTAAGGTTCAACCATTTTTGCTGTAACACTTCGCTGCCGGTTTCAATGCTCAGCAGCATTTTGCCTTGGATTAATTCGGGAATTTGGATGATGGCCGTATCGCCCACACTGTAGCGGGTTTTGTCGGTGGCCAGCATTAATTGCGTGGCGGAATCAGGATTGACTTGGTTGCTCCAACTCCAACCTAGGTATACCTCTTGGCCACTGCAATGGCCGCTGTCGCGATCACACACGCGGATAAGATGGCGGCCCCATCCGTAGAGGTTTTTTCTAGGATAAATTCGGCGTGGCCTTTTGCATCGGTCACGACGGTTTCATCAACAATTTCATTGGTGTGACGGCCATTGACGTAGTTGGCTAAATTTTCTTGTGTTTGGTCCCACCACCAACGCCAACCGATTTTGTAAATACTGATGTCTAGCGTTCGACCTTCTACGGCTTTTGCGTCGCTGTTGATGGCTTGCAGGTTGATGGTGTGATCTTGGTTACGTGAAATTGCGCCTCTATAACCATCTCCTTTTGGAATATTAAGGCCGACCCAGTTTTCGTAGGGTAAGACTTCTTCATGTCGAATACTGGTACTGAAGTTTCCGCTTTGTTCAAAAACACGCGTAACAAAGGTTGCTCTTAATTTTCCGGGAGCTTGAACGATGTGCTGCAAATTAACGTTAAACGCCGCACGACCATTGTCGTCAAGATGTCCGTCAAACAGTTTGTGTTTAGATTTTCGAAAGCTGCTGGCCGGATCGTCGAAGTGATATTGACTCCAACCTTCGAAGGTGGTTTTCATGGGCGAAAGTTTTATTTCAGAATCCGCTTTGAGGCCTTTTGCACTGGCGCCGTTTAACCATTGTGCAAACAGTTCGGTACGAATGGCTGGGCTAGCAACTACCAGGGGACGCTGAGCTGGCGTCACGTCGACTTTTAATCGGTTAGGGACAATGGTTTCGATTTTTATCGATTTATCAAAATATTCGCCACCCACTCTGACCACGGCTCGCCATGCACCGGTTGGCGACGACTCTTCTGTTTTTAGAGTAAAGGTGTATAGGTTGCCTACGGGCTGACTGTTGGTTTGCGTAGTAACTTTTGTTCCGCGCGGGTCGAAGAAGTCAATTGAGACGGGATGACCTTCGGGAAGGCTCTTGTTTTTATCTTGTAAAACGAAGGTGAGGAAAATGTCGTCACCGGGACGCCAAACATCACGTTCGCCAAAGATAAAACCTTTGATGCCTTTACGGATTTTTTCTCCGCGTGTGTCAAATTGGCTGGTGGGAAGAGCTTCATTGCGCGGGAAGCGAATGTAGCCTTTGTCGTTTTTGTATTCCGCTATCAGGTAAAAAGCTGCCCCTTTGGGTTCAACCGTAAGCATGCCGTTTTTATCGGTCGTGCCTTCGGCCATTATTTGGTGCTGGTAGTTGTACACCGTTATTTTGGCTTTTTTCCTGGGTTCGCCAGATTGAATACCGGTGGCAATAATGTGGTATTTATTGCTGCTGCCTTTTTTAACGAGAAGCCCGAGATCTGAGACTAAGAAGTTTTTTGTCGCCTTGACGTTTTTGGCGTTGTAGTAGGTATAGAAGTTTGCATCGCAAGGGTCGTTACGTTGGTTGTACGTCACATACCCATTGTTAGTTGAGTAGTATTGGTGGAACCAACTGGGGCGTTCGATTACCTCTTTAATATTTGGGCCTTCGTAATTCGTTAACGGCGGCATTAAGGATGCTTGGGTCGATTCCGGACAGGTGTAAGCAACAACGGTGTTATCAATCGATAGGCTCAGGTTGATTAAACCATCACCGTGCTTTTCCATCAATTCATTCATATCAATGTCAAAACGCCGCCATTGATCAAACGGAATGGAGGGTAAGGTGATTTTTTTGCGCCATAGATAACGACCTTCGTCTTGATACGTACGACTGCTATTAATTTGGCTGCTCTGAATAAATTCCTGCATACCATGTTCAAAGGTTTTAAATGCCGTGACCCATACAGCGTTGACGTTTATCGCCTCGAAGGGAACGGTAAGAGAATCGCTTGGTGGGATTATGGAACCGCCGCTAAGAAAACGAACACCCGGCAATTCTGAAACAAAGGTTACTTGGGCTTTATGAACTTTGGGGAGCTGGATGTTTTTCGAACTTTTAATGGTATCGGCAATTTCGAGTTCAAGCTCACCGGATTGTGTGCCTGCGGGGTAAATACGTAAGGAGCTGCCATCGACGCGAACATTGGCATCTTTGCCGTCGAGCTGAATGAGACCCACTAAATTTTGATTGCGATCAAGGCCTTCCGAAAAGCTAACTTCTACGTATTGTTCTGGGTATTGAATCGTTCGAATACCGGTGACAACAAATTGATTGATGGCCGGAACGTCAATGGTGTGAATACCGTCTTTTTCTACACCGATTGATTGGGCTGAATAGTGAAGATCTAAGGTAGAAGTTTTATCACCACGCAGAATTCCGCTAATTGTGAAATCGTGCGACAGCTTATCGCTGCTGTGCTTCCACGTTATTGTCAGGTCTTTACCTGCTTGCATTAAGTTCAGTGTTTTTTCTATTTCACTATTGTCTGAGGTATCGCTGGTTTTTATTGATCCATCAAGAACCATTACGTTTTTAGCGTCCCCCGGACTCAACCCCGCAACCTTTAATTCAAAATCTTGTTTTAAGACCTGAACTTGAAAATTAAATGCGCCTAAAGTTTCGGATACGCCCTCTAATTTTTGAGGCATTAATTGGATAGAGAAAACCTTGGCAGAAGGGAACCGTTTGGGGTGCGTCAAAATTAAGGTGTCGGTAGCGGTAAATGCTGCCGTAAACTCCACGGGTGGGGTAATACTAACGAGACCTACTACAGGAAGGTTTAATTGTTCTGCCGTGACAACCGGGTGACTAAAACGAATTTCAAGCGCCGGCTCTGCAGGCACCCAACCTTGGCTATGGCCATGTATGTGCTGCGACCAAGACGGAAGATCTGAATCGCTGAATTCTTCTATCGATTGTACCGAGGACTGCCCTATATCCTGGGCTCTCTCCTCTACTGCCGCCGGTTCGATAACAGTTTTATTTTTTTGCTCTGTGACAGAGGCTGGCGTGTCGTCATTCTTTTCAGAACAAGCGGATAAAAACACAAGGGTAAAAATTAGGACGATGAACAAGGAATAGAACCTTTCCTTTGATTGAGTATGCATTCGAGTATTCTCTTTTTATGTTATCGCTAGAAGATTGTTTTTATTTTGGGGATCGATACAGCTAACAAAGAGTAAAACACCGGAATCTGTTTATTCCGTTGACCAATTATGATCAATTGTGGGGGAACACTTTTGTTACGATTCGAGTGGGAAGTTTTGAAACAAAATCAGCTTTAGCGTTTCATTGACTATCGGGGTTAGCTAACCAGGAGGTATGTGCATGGGGTTCCGTCTCCAAACGTAATGATGTGAGTTTGTTCTTTATATTAGGGGCTTTACTAAAAATGCTCTTTTTTCACGATGCCCTTAAGACTTTGGCTCCATGCCAGGCTGACCCTACACAATCACAGCGGGCTAAGCAAGCATCAACCGAGGATTCCTAAACAAACGGCGATTCAGCTGTAGACTAAAAAACCAGCGCTGTAAAATGCATAATTATTCGCTACTAACACTTCACCTATTTTAATAGGGCTGCCGCTTTTCTATGATAAAAACGAATAAACAAATTTTACCTTTTCGCTTTGTCAAGACTGTACGCGGACTTTTACAGTGCTATACTTAATTCAACCTAAGGTGTACGCCAGTTGGCTATATCCCTGAGCCGATAATGTTATTATCGGAGGCGACCGAGTTGTATTGTGCGCATGTCCGCTCGACGGAAAGCCTAATATATGATTGTCCCCTCCCCCTTGAATTTTACGGTTCAAGGTTATGTCAACAACGGCACCTTGGGCTTCTAATCTCTTCTTTGCTTGCACTAAGCACATTAAACTTCGCTCATAAAACCAATATTTTTGGCTATCGTTTTGACTATTGCTTCTATAACAGCTGAGCAAAAAAAATCTGAACTGCGTCGTACTATTCGCGCTAAACGTAAAGCACTATCTGGCGCAGAGCAACGACAAGCGTCGCGTAGGTTATTCCATACGCTATCTCACCTTCCCCCATTAAGAAAGTCGCTCCTAACAGCATCACAATCCCTTGCATTTTATATCGCCAATGATGGTGAAATTTCACCCGCTTTGATGATTGATTTTGTACTCTGTAAAAAGTCGCAACAGCACCAAGTTCTTCTACCTTGTATCACCAAAAACAACGACCTAAAATTTCGTGTGTATACCCACCAAGGATCTTTGGCAAAAAATAGATATGGTATGCCAGAACCTAAACCTAACTGCCTGGAGGTTGCCTCCAATACGATCGACGTGGTGTTTTTGCCTTTGGTGGCCTTCGATTCTAGGGGTAATCGCTTGGGTATGGGCGGTGGTTTTTACGATAGGACTTTTGCTTATAAAGCCAAGTTTCCGAAGAAAGCCCCCCTGCTGGTGGGTTTAGCTCACGAATGCCAAATGGTCGATGCCTTAGATGTCGATTTGTGGGATATACCACTGGACTACATTGTGACGGATAAACGAGTGATTCGGCCAAGGCGCTGAGCAACTTCTGAAGTCAACAAGGGAATACTCAGCTGTGACGAGCCATATCGCTTTTCAATTTTAATACGATATCCATTTCCATAGGGGACGTATGAGAGCGAGAACACTCACATTCTGAATACATGCCATCAGAAAACCTCAATTCGAGGAATACGGGGGTATCTTGTTTAGGAAAAATAGGAGGGAGGGATAGCTGAAGGGGCTCCGCCCCTTCAAAACAGCTTATCGCGAAATACTTCCCTGCTGTACGGGTGCAGGCGCGTCTTCATTTGAGTTAAATATCTCAGAAACACTGAAGGAACTCAGTAACAATCCAACAATGAATACTAACGCCGCCAAGGTCAACACATCTGTTTTCATAACTGTACCTCTAATGACCACAATGGCCACCTGTGTGTTTTTATTAGTCAAGATCTAAGCGGGCTGAGTTTTATACCCCTTTAATCTTTGACTTTCAAACGCCACAAGCCAATACCTTGATTACATTTTAACCATAGCGAAATACGGAAGAGCTACCTGCATTTAGGGTCGTTATGATAACTAGCCCACAGAAAAAGTGAGCGTTCACATTAAACGCGCCAGTGAAATAAAAAAATACGCGCCACGCGGCTCTTTAGGCAACAAATTGCGTCTAAACTTGCCTTTATCCGACATTGCTTTCACGGAAGAGTGTTTTTTCAACCAAAACAGAAAGAATATATTTCCGCCACGAATATACTTATGGCGCCATTAACGTTTCCAATACAGGCCACACATTCTCCAAAACCAGTGGCTGACCCGCTGCTGTCGGATGCAGACCATCTCTCTGCATCAGGTCACGATTACCCGCAACACCTTCCAGTAAAAAAGGCACAAGTGGCAACTGATATGTTTGCGATAGAGCCTCGTACTGAGCGAAAAATGGTTGGGTATAGCGGCTGCCAAAATTGGGCGGGAGCTTAATACCGACAATCAGGACTTTGGCACCATCGGCTTTTGCTGTTTCAATTAACTTTGATAGGTTTTTGGTGATATAGGGAATAGGCTTTCCCTGCAGGCCATCATTGGCTCCGAGCTCCAGAATAACAATGTCGGGTTTATGTACGAGCAGTGCGTCAGGTAATATCTGCAAGCCCGCCGCTGTTGTCGCACCGCTCACCGATGCGTTGACCACTTCAACGCCTCGATTTTGCTGCTGCAGCCGTGCTTGAAGGTGATAGACCCAGCCATCTTCCACCGGAAGTTTGTAGGCCGCGCTTAAACTATCTCCCATTACAAGGATCTTTTGGCTGGTCTTCGCATCCAAGTTCGGCTTTTGCTCAGAATATGCGGAAATGGGGAGAAGCAATATCGCCAACATGACGGCACGATGGGTTAACCTGAGTCTGGGCATTGCCCTTGAAGAGCATTGTAATGAGGGGAGAAATCCAGTTACCGCTACATTCAAGCTATTGAAACTATATTGAAGAGCACAAAAGCGGGAAAGGGCTTTTGAACAAAGATCTCGGAGCTCTTTACCTTTTAGAAGCATTTTATATTTTAGGAACACTTTAGACTTTCGAAACACTTTATACTTTTGAAACATGGAATAACTCTTATTTACTAAGGCTGTATGAATGATTAAAGCGCTCGATTTACACCAGCAAGTCCCCGTTAGCGATGGTCAGCTGCATATTCTTAAAAATATTAATTTGAGCATTAAACCTGGCGAATCGGTTGCCATCGTTGGGACTTCCGGGTCAGGCAAATCGACACTGTTGGGGATGCTCGCGGGCTTGGACATCCCAAGCCAGGGGAAAGTTTATCTCAGCGGCACAGAAATTACTGAATTAGATGAAGAAGCCCGCGCAGCCGTACGCAGCCAACACGTCTCTTTTGTCTTTCAGAATTTTCAGCTGCTCAGCAGTTTAACGGCATTAGAGAATGTGATGCTTCCGCTTGAACTCAAAGGTGATAACGACGCCGATACACTGGCTCGCCAATATTTACAGCGTGTTGGATTAGAGGAGCGTTTAAGCCATTACCCCAGCCAGCTTTCAGGGGGAGAACAACAACGCGTTGCCCTCGCTCGCGCATTCGCCTGCCATGCGCCGATTATTTTCGCTGATGAACCCACGGGTAATTTAGACACAGAAACTGGAGATAAAATTGCCGATTTACTTTTCGATATGAATAAGGAGATGAATACCACTCTTGTTCTGGTAACCCACTCCCCCGCATTAGCAGCCCGCTGCGAAAGACGGTTTGAGATGCAGTCGGGTGAGCTAACGGAGCAATTAGAGTGAGTCAAAGCTCCGGCATTAGCAGCAGTAATATATCGCCCCCAATAACAAAATCAACGTTCCGGCTATCGCTGACGCAGCGATTATTATGGCGAGACTGGAAAAGCGGTGAACTGAACATTTTACTTTGCTCGCTCTTACTCGCGATTGCTACGGTCACCTGTATTAGTCTATTTACCAGCCGTATTCATAATTCTATTTATGAGGAGGCATCTCACTTTCTGGCTGCTGACGCAAAAGTTTCAGGCAGCCTTCCCATTAATGAAGAGTGGAAGTCAGAGGCGAAGTTAAGGGGCTTGCAAACAGCGGATATTATTCGCTTTCGCGCTATGTCTTTTTCTGAAAAAGGGATGGTGCTGACGCAGGTCAAAGCAGTGTCCAAAGAATATCCTCTTAAGGGTCAGCTCAGCATTTCAGATAAACCGTATGAACTCGGCCATAAAAGCGACATTGGGCCTCCGCCCGGAGAAGCCTGGATTGCCGCCCGATTATTTAACGCATTAACGATTGAGGTCGGTGATTCTATTACGATTGGCGAGGCTAACTTTACCGTTAGCGCGTCGTTAGAGAAGGAACCCGATAGCGGGCAAAGCTTGTTTGGTGTCGCGCCACGCGTGATGATTAGCATCGATGATATCGCTGCCACACAAGCTGTTCAGGCGGGGAGTCGAATCGACTACGATTGGCTGCTCGGCGGAGACGCTAAACAAATAAAAGATATGGAAGCTTGGCTCACTACACGCCTCGGTGAGCATTTTCGTTGGAGCGGGGTTAAAGGTGGCAATCGCAGTATTGATAGTGCACTAACTCGTGCCGAACGATTTCTATTACTCACGGGATGCTTAAGTGTGATTCTTTCCGGTGTAGCAATTGCACTCGCGGCACGCCGCTACGCCAAACGTCATCACGGCCAAGTGGCGTTACTCAAAACACTTGGCAGCAGCCCCAAAGACATCACGCGGCTTTACAGCACAAGTCTTTTATTTATTGGCCTTATCAGTATTATTCTGGGCGCGGCATTAGGCTGGCTGCTGCACTGGGGTATTATCTCAGCTCTTGGCAACCTCATTCCCACGGCCCTCGCGGCGCCGTCTTGGAGTGCCTATTCGACCGGCGCTATCACAGGGTTTGTGTCTCTTTGGGCCTTTGCTGCTCCACCGATTTTTTCATTGCGCTCGGTATCACCTGCAAGCGTTTTGCGAGCAGGCAATTCGGAAGCTAACTCCTTGGGTATTAGCGGTATTATTGGGGCTCTCGCCATTCTCGGGTTAATGTTCTTTTATAGTCGTGATATTAAACTCACGCTGATTGTTATGGCCGGTGCAGCTGTCTGTGTTTTAGGGGTGGGGCTATTGTCATCACTCCTCATTATGGCGACAAAACCACTAAGCCGCTATTTATCGTATACCTGGCGTTTGGGCCTAGCCAGCCTTAAGCGACATCAACGTTTTAATACTTTACAGGTCGTTATTTTTTCTTTGTTATTTATGTTGTTGTTTATTTTGTTAACGGTGAGAACCAGTTTGCTCACTCAATGGCAAAACCAGTTACCGGAAGACGCACCCAATCATTTCGCCTTTAATATTTTCCCCGACGAAGCGGATGAGATTAAGTCTTTTTTAAAACAACAAGATATCCCTGCTCAACCGTTTTACCCGATGACCCGTGGTCGTCTAGTAGAAGTAAATGGGCAAAGTGTAAACGACCTGACCAAAGACAGCAGAAGTAACGTTAATTACAAACGTGAACTTAACCTTACTTGGTCCGATAGTTTTGGCAGTGACAACACTATTATTGAGGGTAAGTGGTGGGATAAATCAACAAGTAAGAATTTAGGCGAAAACGCCCCTCTACTCGTTTCAGCAGAATCGGCTTACGCTAAAGGACTGGGAATCGTTGTTGGTGACATATTGACATTTAGTGTCGCGGGACAAAAAGTGGAGGCAAAAGTCAGCAGTATTCGTTCAGTAAAATGGGACTCGATGAACCCGAACTTTTATATTATTTTTAATCAGGGATTACTGGGCGGAATCAGTGCCAACTGGGTTACAAGTTTTCATCTTCCGCCGGATAAAAAATCCACTCTCAATGAATTGAGTCGCGCCCACCCAACCGTATCAATTATTGAGATTGACCAAACGATTGCCCAGGTTCAAAGTATTATCCAAAAGGTTTCTATGGCAATTGAATTTATTTTGGCTTTGGTTTTGAGCTCTGGATTTTTGGTATTGATTACGAGTATTCAAGCCACTCTTGATTTACGCATACAGGAAGGCGCAATTTACCGAGTTCTGGGCGCTCCTAAATCTTTAGTACGACTAACTTTGTTAATTGAGTTTGTTACTTTGGGGTTTTTGTCTGGCGGCCTTGCCGTAGCGGGTACGGAACTGTGTATGTATTTTTTACAAACCCGCGTATTTAATTTGGAGTATGCCTCTCAAGGGCTTCTTTGGATTGTCGGGCCGATTATCAGTGCGACTCTTATCGGTTTAACCGGTTGGCTATCTGCAAGGAAAGTTGTGAGTACACCGCCTTTGACGTTACTGAGGTCGGTTTAGTAGATAGTGAGGGGAGGTTTATTGTTTACGTCCCTGCTGTTCTAGTATGGTATTCGTATACCACGTAGACCCGCTCTACGGCCCTTAATAAATTATTATCATAAATTCAGCAACCTCGGTTAATACAGCACCACGGCTTCGGTAGGAAATGTAGATTTGGGAGGTATTTTAAAGAACCAAAAACAAGTACAAATGGTTTAATACCCGCATACAGCTAGAGCACTTCGGGAAGTATTTTCAAAGCCGTCTAATGCCATTTACCACATGGAAATGGTGTCGTAGACATTGCAGGACAATTACAGGGGTGTAATTGGTAGGGCGACTCAGGAGACAAAGCCGAGCACACTGTCGAGGATGGCAGTACACGACTATAGGAATATAGTCGTTAGAGTGAAGTATTAGCGCAGGAAACGCGTAAGTAGAATAACGCAGGACAATTACAGGGAAGTAATTGGTAGGGCGACTCAGGAGACAAAGCCGAGCAGTTATCGAGGAGATAAAGCCAAGCAGTTATCGAGGAAGCCCGAGCCGAGATCCTACAGGCGTGTACTCGTGGCATGCCATTAAAACACTTTCCGAAATGCTATAGCAGGCTACCAGATTTGCATAAGCTCAACAGTATTTCCAGTCACCATATTTTTCAGACCACGGCATAGTCCTCAGTGGCAAGCCATACCGTTTACTAATATTGAACGAAAAGCAAAAACAAACTTTTTATAGTTCACTATTAGTTCGGTATATTTTTCCTATAGAGCGCAAAGCGTTCTACGTCACGATACTCGCCATTCAAAAAGACAGCTTGCTTATCAAGTCCTTCAGAAACAAATCCATTCTTTTCTGCGACTTTTCTTGACCCAGTATTGCCAGGATTAATATTCAACAGTATTTTTGAAATTTGTTTTGAATTCAGCAGAAATTGAGAGAATAAACCGAGAGCCTCGGAGGTGTAACCTTTGCCACGATCTCCGGCGTCAAACAAAATATACCCTACCTCGAGGTAGCTCAAAAAAGGGTTCGGTACCATATAAAACATAACGCCAACGATACGGCCTTCCAAATCAACAATCACCATATGACCTCCGGACTCACTCCAAAAGCCATTATCTTGGAAGCGTTTCTTGATGGTGGTCTCGTTTAAAATACTCAGCGGAAAATGGTCTCCTCTGGCGCTTAGGTCGCCCCACTTCTGAATAAGAAGCCCTAGATCACCCGATCCAATATTCCGAATTGCCGTTTTTTCACCTTTTAACACTTACCACCCCCCCTGAGTACAAAATTGAAAACTGGTGACAGCCCATAAACAGAGCCGCAATAGACATCTGCTTATGGGTGGACACTAGCTACCTGCCTGCTAAGCCAGCAGCCAGCAGCCAGCAGCCAGATCAGTGTATCAAACAAATGTACGGTTAAATTTCATATGTTGCCGCCCTTTCCTATAAAATGAACCGTATTCGAGGCAGATCCCCATATCGATGGAGGCAATCCAAGCCTGTAAGACTAATAAATAGCGAGCATTCAGTATGATCACCTCCCGTGCAGCGGTAGCCTTTGCCCCCGGAGAACCTTTAACTATCGAAGAAATTCAAGTCGAAGGGCCGAGACAGGGAGAGGTCTTGGTTAAAATTGTCGCAAGCGGCGTCTGCCATACGGATGCATTTACTCTTTCTGGCACTGACCCAGAAGGGATCTTTCCAAGTATCTTGGGGCACGAGGGCGGCGGCATTGTGATGGAAGTGGGCGCCGGAGTTACCAGCGTAAAGCCCGGTGACCACGTAATTCCCTTATACACCCCCGAATGCGGAGAATGTAAATTCTGCAAGAGCGGTAAAACCAACCTTTGCCAAGCAATTAGAGCCACCCAAGGCCAGGGCCTTATGCCCGATGGCACGTCTCGTTTTTCACTTAACGGACAACAGCTGTTTCATTACATGGGCACTTCGACTTTTTCCGAGTACACGGTTTTACCTGAAATTTCCCTCGCAAAGATAAACCCTAACGCACCACTCGATAAGGTGTGTCTACTGGGCTGCGGCGTAACAACCGGTATGGGCGCGGTATTGAATACAGCAAAGGTAGAGCCTGGGTCGACCGTGGCAATATTTGGTCTCGGAGGCATTGGCTTATCCGCTATATTGGGTGCCGTGCAAGCCCAAGCAGGAAGAATTATTGCTATCGATATTAACGAAAGTAAATTTGATATTGCGAAAAAATTCGGAGCAACCGAGTGCATTAACCCTAACGATTATGATGGAGACATCCAAGATTATATCCTCGACCTAACCGATGGCGGAGTCGATTATTCTTTCGAATGTATTGGCAATGTGAATGTTATGCGATCGGCCTTGGAGTGCTGTCATAAGGGCTGGGGAGAATCGATCATTATTGGCGTCGCGGGTTCCGGTCAGGAAATCGCAACAAGACCGTTCCAGTTAGTGACAGGGCGGGTATGGCGAGGTTCGGCTTTTGGCGGAGTAAAAGGTCGCAGTGAGCTACCCGGTATCGTCGACCAATTTATGGAAGGCGAAATCCCCCTCGATGACTTTGTAACCCACACTATGCCACTCAGCGATATTAATAAGGCTTTCGAATTAATGCACGAAGGAAAGAGTATTCGTTCGGTAGTGCTATTCGATCAATAAAATTGGTTCAATTTAAAATTTAGACGATGCCATTCTGGCAATGTAATTTGTGAAATTAAAGTATTATGAAAATCGACGAAACACTACCTTTTGGTTTTGAAGACACCTCCTTCCAATCCGCTGGAGGGGAAAAAGGTATAGCAAAACTTGTACATGTATTTTATACAAACATGGAGACGTTTTCTGATGCAAGTGAAATCAGAAGAATGCATCCCGTTGATTTAGAAGAATCAGAAGATAAGCTAACCCGATTTTTATGCGGCTGGATGGGCGGGCCTAAACTTTACAGAGAAAAGTACGGGTCTATTAATATTCCGCAAGCCCACCAACACTTGACCATCACGGAGGAGTCTCGTGATGCCTGGCTATTATGTATGGATAAAGCTATTGATCAGCAACCGTACTCAGACAAGTTTTCTTCCTATTTGAAAACGCAGCTACGTGTACCGGCAGAGCGGATTTTTCAGACGGCGAAGAAGAATTAAAAGAAAAATTAAATTCATTCAAAAAAACGACTTTCAACTAACCCCGCAATATCGACACGCACTTTAAATATCGAGCCAGCATCAGGATATAGTGCGCTCGCCTCCTCCACAGGTCGATCACCTGCAGTTGTAATATAAAGCATTTTCAAGTCCTTATCACCGAAAGCCACCATAGTCGGGCACTTGGCCGGCACCATAATCTCTTCAATAATGTCTCCAGCGGGATTCAAGCAAACAATACGCGCCCCTTCATATAAAGCCGCCCAGTAGTTCCCGTTAACATCTACTGCAGCCCCATCTGGACGACCAGAGCCAAAGGGGAACTGATGAAATACACTGCGGTTTGATATACAGCCGGAATCTAAATCATAGTCGTATCTATAGATTATATGCTTCGGCGTATCCGACAAATAGAAGATGGAATTATCCGGAGAAAACGCTGCGCCGTTTGATGTTAATAAGCCCTGTTCTAGCTTCGTAGCAGAAAGAGTTTCATTCAATGACCAAAGGCTCGCGGCATCGTGGTCTTTGGGAGGGTAATAAGAACCCGCAATAAATCGCCCTTTAGCATCACAGCGGCCATCATTAAACCGATTATGTTTTAGTTCAGCCTCTGGATCACAGATAAATTTTAGGTCGGTATTCCAATCATCCAACAAATAGAACCCACTGTGCATCGCGAGCACAAAACCTTTTTCTCGACGTAAACTAAAACATCCAATCTCTTCCTTAAAGGTGAGGGAATCATTTTCGCCCGTTTCGGGATTAAAACGATGCAGCTGAAAAGCTGTAATATCCACCCAATACAAAAGTTGAGATTTTTCATCCCAGCGCGGACATTCGCCCAACTTAGCTTGAGCAGCTAAAGCAATACTCACTTCGCGCAAGATTCTTCCTCAATAAAATTAAGTGCTAGAAATTGAAACAGCTAAAAAACTTCTAAAAAAACAACCCCGAGCCACTATAGCGAGAAAATTTGGGCCGTAAATATTCATATTGGTCCCCTCGAATACGGCGACTGTTCGTCAAGGCCATATATTCATAGGGGTTCGGGCGATAAGGAAGTGCCAACAATTCCATATTCGTTTCTTTTAGTAAGCGGTCCCCTTTAAATTGATTACAACGTTTACACGCCGCCACAACATTCTCCCAAGCATCCTTGCCGCCACGGCTACTGGGCTTAACATGGTCACGCGATAACTCAGAAAAGGTAAAGTACTGACCACAATATAAACATTGGCAGTTGTCACGGTAAAATAGGGCAGAATTAGTCAGAGAAGGGTTTGTACGCATTTTCGTAATACGCTCACCGTCACTTGCGACGATGGCCGGTAATTCAATAGAACTAGTAAGGCCTGTTAAGCGTGATTTGCCCCCGTAAACTTTTTTGACCACGCCCCCAAGCGACCAAACAACGATATCGCGCGCGTATAAGGTTACACATTCTTGCCAGTGTAACCATTCGATTGGATGGCCTGCCAAATTCAGTCGTAATATTCTCGCTTCCACGCAGTCACCTTCTTAAGTCACGGCTAATGCCTAACGGATCGACATTACTAAAGACTTGAGTATTGGAGTGAAGTTGCAAAATTCGGCTGATGAGCCAGCTAAAGAGATTGCTAAAAATGCTATTGAGATGAATTTGAAGAGAATTTTGGGGGAGGCTTCCCCTGCCGGTCGAGTGTGTCGATCGGTCTTTATGAATACGGGTTAATCGGTATTTCAACCAAGCTCCGTGTATGATTGCTTGAGATAATAGTTCGAAGACATCAATCCTCGTAGTACGGGTTATACTTAAACTAACCATCCCCCCTAACTAATACTTAAATAATTAGAGTTCTAATTAAATACTACGTCAATTAGAATTCGTGTCAAGCGCACACAGTAAATCGCCGCAGCACTTTCATGCTACGGCGAACTCACAGGATCTACCCACATCCACGGGTAATTTTCTCGGCTATCATCCTTGCTCCTTGCCACACATCCGTATGTATGTGTCCCTAACAACAACTATTCTAGTCTTTTAAAGATTTAGCGATAGAGGACATTCTCCATGATCCTTGTAGGATATATCCTACAAAATGACTTGATGACGCCAAGTCAGGCTCTTAGGCCATTAACTTCCGCGCATCTTTTTCAATTGATGCCCCTGAGAAACGACAACATGCTGAATGAGTACTTCTTGTAAGGTTTCACTCATATCGTAAAAATCCACACGCCAGTACCACTCATCCCCTTCGGGTTCACAGTCCACCACGATTCCCTGCACTGTGACGATTTTTTCCGAAGGGTAAAGCGTAAGCTCCATCTTCAGTCTTGAGCCTTCATCAACGCCTTCATGATTGTGAAACGCAACGCCACAGGCACTAATATTGGCCTCTTTTATGCGGTGAGCAATGCGATCCACCAAGTTGCTTTCAATCACCAACTGGCTGACAATCCGTTCAATTTTTTGATTGAAAACGGTGACAAGTTCCGCGACTTTGGGATTATCGTCCGCTATTTCCAATAAAAGCTGCTCAATTCGCTGATCTTGCTTTGATACCAACTCAAGAATATCAGGCGCGTGTACGCCTTTACTTACCGAAAGTTCATCCCCTGTGAGAACATAATAAGAAATACCAATCGTGTCATTGATTCTAAAGTACCGTCGACGCTCATCTGTCATTCAATATGCCTAAAAAATTTCTTCTGGGTCTAAATCAAAAAGATACTCCGGCTCTAAATCAAGTTCCCGTAATATATCTTCACCTTCTTCGTCTTGCTTTAAGAGCTGAATATCCGCTTCATCTAACTCGCTCTCCAATCCTTGTTTTACTAAAATTTCCACTCGGCGATTCCTCGCGCGATTTTCACTGCTTGTATTCGGTACTAGCGACACTGTGTCCGCAAAACCCGCAACTTCAAAGCGCTTAGGATTCAATTCACCGCCCTTCATCAGCTCCATTGCTACCGATACTGCCCGTGAAGACGACAGCTCCCAATTTGAACGAAATCGTGAACCACCGATTGGAATGTCGTCCGTATGTCCTTGGACCTCAATTCTACCTTTTTTCTGCATCAAAACCGCTTTCACCTCGCGCATAACATCTTTATAGGTCGGGGACATTTCGGCCGAACCGGATATAAACGAACCTTTTTCGCGAATGCGGATAATGATAAGTCGACCGCGTGTTTCGACCTCCACCTGGCCTTCCATAATCTGCTCGCTCAACGCATTCGCCAATTCAAATGCATCCTGCTCGGTCTTATTCAGAAGGTCTTGTAGCTTCTGCATCACCTTGACCTTAACACCGGCATCGTAGCCCTCTGCACCCTGCTCAATGGTGAATTCTTGAGTGCAATCAACCTCTAGCGACATTTCAGTAATGTCTTTCGTATGCTGCCATATCTCGTTGATCGGCGTAGCTTCTGGCCTACCGGGACTAAACTCCTGGGCAATGATACTGGTGCCTTTCGGCACATCGGTAACGTTTAGGGTGTTTTGAACACCAAAGGCCTGAGCCATGGAGCCAGCTAGACGCTTGAATTTCATGGCATCCATTTCAGAAAATGACAGTAGCAACACGAAAAAGCACATGAGCAACGACATAAGATCTGCAAAGGTCCCCATCCACGGGGGTAATCCCGGAACACAGTCACAGCCGGATTCCTCGTCGTCGCTCACGCGACCACCCGACCGCCGACTGAATCAATCACACTACTCATCGCTCGAGACCTCTCGCTTAGCTTCAGGCAAGTAGGCACGTAGCATCGTGTCAATAACCCTAGGGTTTTGACCACCCTGAATCGCAAGTAGGGCATCAATAACTAAACTTTTAATCATCGCCTCATCGGCGGCTCTTAATTTAAGCTTGTCAGAAATAGGGCCTGTTAAAGCGTTCGCAATAATGGCGCCATATAGGGTAGTCAACAATGCAACCGCCATCGCCGGCCCAATCGCTTTCGGATCATCCATGTTTGCCAGCATGGCAACCAGCCCGATTAATGTCCCAATCATTCCCATTGCCGGTGCCATGTCAGTCATGGATGAAAAAATAGCTGCGCCAACTGAATGCCGTTCAACAGCCTGATTCTTATCTTTCGACAGTAGAGTCTTCACTACATCGGGGTCATGACCGTCCACCAAAAGCTGTATGCCACGCTGCAAAAAATCACTGCTAACTTCTTTTCCCTCTAAAGACAGCAAGCCACCTTTACGGGCCTCATCAGCTAATGACACCACCTCTTCGATCAACTCATTTGGGTCGGGCAATTTGTTCTTGAAACTTTGAGCAGCGATTTTGAACGCGCTAAGGTATGTCCCCAAGCCAAATTTAACCATGCAGGCAAATATCGTCCCACCGACTACGATGACAACGGATGGGCCGTTGACAAACATCGACAGCTCGCCACTCATCATCATTGCAACGACAATTAACGCCAAGGCGCCGATTACTCCGACCAGGGTCGCTAGATCCACCGGTTACTCCTTATTAAATCAATATCAATGTAAAGCTCTTCACTAAGTCTAGACCGAAAATCGAGGTTGGAGGTCAGACTTAATACGTTTTGCAGCTAACTGAAACGCCAATCAGCCTAATATTTAGCCATAAAAGGTCCAAGTGAACGCTATTATCAATATCGGCCTGTCCGCAAATTTCATAAACTTTTTACGGTTATCGTTTTTCCTCTATAAGCCAAATATCGACTTTATGTTGACCGCCACATACGGCTTAGGTAGGGTGAGCGCAAATGAGGAGAGCCAAACTTTGAGCAAGAACGAAACACCCGATTTTGAAAAATCTCTCGATGAACTCGAGAGCATTGTCCACTCCCTTGAAACAGGAGAACTCAGTCTTGAGAGTTCCCTGACAACATTTGAACAGGGCATCAAACTTACCCGGCAGTGCCAAACAGCTCTGCAAGAGGCTGAACAGCGGGTCACGATACTGTTGGAAAAAAATGGCGAAACCGTCGAAGAAAGCTTCGATAAGTCTTCCATCGAATAAAACAGCCCTGCAATGAACACTCCTCTCAGTGAATTTATTTCACAGTACCAAACACGCGTCGAGCAACAGTTAGAGTCTCTCTTTTCCGATCTCAAGCATTACGACACACCTTTATTGAAAGCAATGAAGCACAGCCTGCTCGACGGCGGCAAACGGATTCGCCCCCTACTTTGTTATGCCGCAGCAGAAGCTATAAGTGAAATCACGCCCGCCACAGATGCCTTCGCCTCATCACTAGAGTGCGTACATGTATACAGTTTGATACACGATGACTTACCTGCAATGGACGATGATGATCTGCGTCGAGGCAAACCCACCTGCCATATTGCCTATGGCGAGGCCACGGCAATTCTTGCCGGAGATGCTCTGCAGTGTCTTGCCTTTGAGACTCTGACAAATGCCTCTGGAGACGCCGAACAAAAGCTAGCCGCCATACACACACTGTCAAAAGCCTCTGGGGCAAACGGCATGGTATTGGGCCAAGCCATTGACCTAAACGCTGTGGACACTCAACTAACGGTAGACCAACTCGAAACGATGCATCGCCACAAAACAGGCGCACTAATCAAAGCAGCTGTCGTAATGGGTGCAATTTCCGCCAAGGCCAGTCAGGCCGACATAAATGCGCTAGAAGATTACGCCACCGCCTTGGGTCTGGCCTTCCAAGTCCAAGATGACATTCTCGACGTAGTTTCAGACACCGAAACGCTGGGCAAAACCCAAGGTGCCGACGCAGAGCGCAACAAACCCACTTACGTGTCGCTTTTGGGGTTAGAGGCCGCTAAGCAGAAAGCCGAGTCATTAAGAGATCATGCCATCGCGGCACTATCGTCCTTCGGCAACCGCGCCGATACGCTTATTGAGTTGGCCAACTACGTGGTTAACCGCCGTAACTAATTTACTGAAAACAGGTAAAACCCAGAGCGTAACTTTTGATTAGGCCGTCCAAACGCACCTAATCTCTGCTTTTTAGGTGAGATTGCAACGCTGTCACTGCGATATCCAACTCAAATCCGGTAGAATAGCCTCCTTAAACCATACAACCAGACACTTATGAAACCCGACTTTTTAAACGACATAAAATGGACAAGCGATGGCCTTCTTCCGGCAATTGCACAAGATGCGACCTCGGGCAAAGTATTGATGATGGCGTGGATGAACGAAGAGTCCCTAAAACTCACTGTTCAAGAGCAACGTGCAGTATATTGGTCCCGTTCAAGGCAAACCCTTTGGCGCAAAGGCGAGTCCTCTGGCAACGTGCAACAAATCAAACAAATCAGACTGGATTGTGACGGTGATACTCTGGTGTTATTGGTTGATCAAATCGGTGGTATCGCTTGCCACACAGGCCGAGAATCATGCTTCTATCGTGAGTTGGTCGATGGCCAGTGGCAAAACCAAGACCCTATTTTAAAAGACCCGAAGGAAATGTATTCATGAGCGATGTACTCAAAGAGCTCGATAATGTCTTAGAGCAACGCAAGCGCGAAGGCGACCCCAACAAATCCTATGTTGCTCAACTGCACGCCAAGGGCTTGAATAAAATATTGGAAAAAGTGGGCGAAGAAAGTACAGAAACGATCATTGCCGCTAAAGATGCCGAGCAATCGGGAAAACTTGACCTACTCGTCGCAGAAACTGCCGACTTATGGTTTCATTCAATGGTAATGCTCTCTCACCTTGGTGGTCAAAGTTCCGACGTACTGGACGAGCTTGCGCGCCGGTTTGATCTGTCCGGTATCACTGAAAAAGAGAACCGAAAAAAAACGTAATTATTCAGCTCACCCCAAACCAGTACAGTTACCGAATATACTGAATCGTTACAAAAAACTTAATTTAATCTCGGAGATATCATTATGGGATTTGGTGGAATTAGCCCCTGGTCATTAGTTCTAATTTTGGTCATCGTGCTGCTGTTGTTTGGAACTAAAAAGCTGCGAAATCTCGGTGGCGATTTAGGCGGTGCACTGAAAGGCTTCAAAAAAGCCATGTCTGACGAGGAAGAAAAAAAGCTTCCTTCGGAAGATAGTGAAGAATCAGACGAAAAAGATTCAAAAGAAGCTAAGTAAGCGTTTATGGGTATCGCAGAGTTATTCGTCATCGCTATTGTCGGCCTCCTTGTGATCGGCCCTGAAAAGCTGCCAGAAACAATCAAAACATGCCTTGTTTGGTTTGGCCGAATTAAGCGCGTAATCAACGATACCCGTACTGAATTAGAGCAACAGTTAGGCGTCGATGATATCCGCCGAGACATTCATAACGAAGAAGTTATGACTTCTTTGAAGGCACTGAAAGAGGCCGCAGAAGAAGCCGAGCAAGCCTCTCTGATAGCTGGGAATGCGGTCGAAAACCAACTGGCCAGCGCTAACCAATCGATTCAGCACGAGCTAGAACCTGAAGACGAGGGTTTATTCGGTGAACAGCTCGCCAACCACCCTCCGATCGAAACAAAAGAAAAAGAGCAAAGCTCAACTGAAATTCCAACATCCGCAACCAACCCTATTGATAAAGCATCGCCTTAAGTAAACTGATGGGAAACCAAAGTAACAACGAACAACCATTCATTCAGCACTTACTCGAATTACGTTCACGGCTGATTCGCTCACTTATTGTCGTCGTCGTGATATTCGCGAGTTTATTCGCCTTCGCTAATGACATCTATGATTTCGTTGCGTTTCCGCTGCAGCAGTTTTTGCCCGAAAACAGCACGATGATCGCTACCGATATTACCTCACCGTTTCTAACGCCGTTTAAACTCACGCTTCTTGTATCTGTATTTATCGCAATGCCCTTTCTTTTGTTTCAAATATGGGCTTTTGTCGCACCCGCGCTATACCAACACGAAAAGCGCATTGCCCTCCCTTTATTTGTTTCCAGTATTGTTCTTTTCTATTCCGGCATCGCCTTTGCCTATTACGTCGTATTCCCACTCGTATTTCAATTTTTTATGAGTGTAGCGCCCGACAGTATTACTGCCATGCCAGACATCAGCAGTTATCTGGGCTTTGTACTGAAAATTATTTTTGCCTTTGGCCTCGCCTTCGAAATCCCCGTCATCACCGTAATGCTGATTGCTGCCAACATCATATCCGTTGGCAACCTTTCTAAAAAACGCCCTTACGTAATTGTTGGCTGCTTTGTTATGGGCATGTTCCTCACCCCTCCGGACGTTATTTCGCAAGTCCTCTTAGCTTTTCCCATGTGGTTGCTATTTGAATTAGGTCTATTTTTCGGGCGCTTTGTCACTACACAGAAAAAAGACGGCGCAGAGGAAACAGAAGGAAGCGGCGCTGAAAACTCCGACTAACCTCAGACCACCTCAAATAAGGTTCTCGTCTCGTTCAGCTAGAGTTAAGGCTACCCCCCATACACTGTCCTCAACATAATGAATGAGTTGAGGACAAAACAATGCTTCCCCTATCAAACACCGCACTACGCACCGTATCAAAACGTACTCCCATCCTATTAATACTAATGGCTTTAGTATTATCGGCCTGCGGTGGCGGAAGCTACGACACTCACGAAGACTATATTTATATCGAAACATCAGACGATCACGACGAGCCAGAACTTTATCAATTCCACGTTATCGACACCTATGAAACCAATACGGAATTTGATGAAAATACCTTTTTGGCCTTATCGCCTTACGTCAATAACGGAGAATTTGAAGTCTACTGGGACACCCATAGCGATGACGATTATGTCGTTGAACTGCTCTTCAATGAATCGCCATCACCCGTAGGCGCTCGCACAATATCAACCGAATGGTGCGGGCCTTATGAATATTGCGACAACAATCAATATCAATTCTGTGAATACACCAGCAACCTATATTTGTCATGCGAATCATCCAGCGGAGACTATCAGTCCAATTACATTGGCGACCTCCTGCACACATTTCCTCAAGATTCGTACCTGATACTGCAAGTGTGTGATAGCAATTATTTTTATTGTGAATATGAAACACGAAGAGTTTCTATGGAATAACACCACCAACAGCTCTCATTGCGGGAGCTATTTAAATATCTTACTAGCGGTTTGGGAAGTGTGCTCAACGCCCAAAGGGAATAAGCCAAGGAACATA
Organism: Agarilytica sp.; assembly: GCA_033852165.1. Lineage (GTDB taxonomy): Bacteria > Pseudomonadota > Gammaproteobacteria > Pseudomonadales > Cellvibrionaceae > Agarilytica. The sequence continues at coordinate 67,381 of JAWSUZ010000009.1, forward strand.
GGACCGAGAAAAGGAATTCTCAGGGAATACCGGGCGTAAGGACAAGGAGCATTTACACTATTTTGAGCACGCTTCCCAAACCGCTAAGCTCGTCTTTACTACTATTGCTCAGTATTATTCCGACACCCCCCTTCTACCACGAGCAATTCAGCCCGATTACGCCTACAATAAAACAGTCATAACAGAACTAAGAGCGAAGCCCAAGACACATGCCTATCTTGGGTAAACAGTCGGCAAGATACCTTTTGTCTCACTCAGGACCGAGATACATATGCAGATTCTCTACCCAGAAATCAAACCTTACGCTCAGCACAATATTAAGGTAGATGATATTCACACCCTATACGTAGAAGAAAGCGGTGACCCCGACGGTGTTCCCGCGCTCTTTGTACACGGTGGTCCTGGCGCCGGAAGCAGCAAACATGATCGCCGCTTCTTTGATCCTGAACAATATCGCATCATCGTATTCGACCAACGCGGCAGCGGTCGCTCGACTCCTCACGCAGAACTGGAAAATAACACCTCGGCCCACCTTGTCGAGGATATCGAATGCATCCGCAAAAAACTCGATATTGAAAAATGGCTCGTGTTTGGAGGGTCTTGGGGCGCAACGCTAGGCTTGCTCTACACCGAGGCTCACCCAGACAGAGTAAATGGGCTTATTCTTCGTGGTACTTTTTTATGCCGAGATACCGATTTGAAGTGGTTTTACCAGTCCGGAGCCAATTTAATTTTTCCGGATTATTGGCATGATTTTATTAAACTCGTGCCCCAAGACGAACGCGATAATATTATCGCCGCCTATTACAAGCGGCTCACGGGTGACAACGAATTAGCAAAAATGGCAGCGGCTAAATCTTGGTCCCTATGGGAAGCACATTGCGCAACATTAAGACCCAACGTGGATGTTGTGAATACATTTTCAGACCCTCACTTGGCCGTTTCTCTTGCACGAATTGAAACTCATTATTTTATGAATAAGGGTTTTATGGAGCCCAACCAACTTATCAATAACGCCGATAAGCTGGCCGGTATACCCGGCATTATTATTCACGGTCGATACGATATGATCTGTCCACTGGACAATGCATTTCAGCTATATAATGCCTGGTCAGATTCCGAGCTACAGATTATTCGCGACGCCGGTCACTCTTCTCGCGAACCCAGCATTGTTGACGCATTGGTTAAGGCAACCAATACCATGGCGATAATGCTTGGAGAAGAGGGAGACCAGCTTAGCTAAAATGGCCCCATTCAGAAATAAACGCCTACTGCCAACAAAGTATGACTAAGGAATCGTCCAAAAAAGAACAAACTTAGCGCCCCCCAATTCAGATCGCTCCACTCGAACCCCTCCGTTATGCCATTTCATTATGCGGTGAACAATCGCTAAACCAAGACCAAAACCACTGCGATTTTCTGAGCCCTCATTTCTCAAGCGAAAAAACGCCTGGAAAACTTTTTCTGCATCCTCTGGGGAGATACCCGGTCCATCATCTTCAATCGCCACGCGGTATTCCGACTCACTGGCAGATACCTCAATACGAATTTTTTTATCGGCATATTTGAAAGCATTTTGAATAACATTATGAAGACTTCGCTCCATCAAATACCATTCGCATGACACCAAGTTATCATCGATCAAATTCACTACATCACACCGAATATCACTCTCGACCTGAGCTTCTTGATTGGTGCGAATCAGATTATCAAGCAGCGATGACAAATCTCCATTTCTAAAATCCAAGGCCTGATTTTTTTGCTCAAACCCTGCATAGGCCAATAGCTCATTAATCAAGGTATCCATTTCGGTCACATCTTCACGCAAACCATTCAGGTGCTTTTGATTCATAACAGTATCCGATGACTCTCCAACGATCTCTAAAGCAAATTTCATTCGAGCCAGCGGGGTTCGCAGTTCATGCGAAACGGCATAGGTCATTTCTTGATGCGAAGCCAGTAACTCATCGATGCGCTCCGCCATGGCGTTAAACGCAGCCGCTAGCCCATAAACTGCTGAGCGTTTCCCTAACTGCACTGTGCCAGGCTTTCCTGCTCCAACTTTTTTAGTGTGGATCTGTAAAACTTTTAAATCTCTCGATAATGGCCAGATCCAAAAATAAATAATCACTGCTATCGCCAAATAAAATGCAACCAACAAAGCAATATACAAAAGGTGATTTTCATTTACGTCCTCGGTTTGTGAAACACGAACAATTAGGGAAGTATTTCCTATGCGTTTATAACTTGAACGGCTACCCGACTCATCGTATACACTCACTATTTTTCCGTTTTCCAAGCGCTGAAAAAAAGCGGTTTGCGAAAACTCATCCATCTGATAAAGCTTAACGGGTTCACCCAACCGAAGACTCAAATGATGCGCGACATTATCAATATCGACAGCGTCTTTCAAAACCCCTTCAGACCAAATAACTTCCGACTCAAGCAGTTTAAAAAACAGGAGTTCAAAAGGTTCGTCTTGCGGTTCAGGGTTATAGGATTGCCATAATCTATCCGCCCCCCAGCCCAGAAAAATCACAGACAGGACAACGACGGCATATAAAGAAAGAAAAGCTCTGTTCATAAGGGTATTACTTTAGATGTGACTGCTAGCACCTTAGGTTAGGACGACATACTACCAAAGAGAAAGGAAAGGGTATTGATTAATAGTCCCCTACATAGTAGAAGACTACCACGCATCAGCCACAAATAAATAACCCTTGCCCCATACCGTTTTAATCTTCTCGGGAACCTCGGCATTGTCATTCAATTTCTTTCGGATATGAGAAATACGAACGTCGATAGTGCGATCCAAACCATCATAGGGCCGACTGTAAATGGCATTAAACAAATATTCTCTCGATAGTATTTTGCCTGCATTTTTAGCGAGTTCAACCAAAAGATCAAACTCATGACTCGACAATACCACGTCAATACCGTGTAGTTTTACACTGCGCGCAGCAAGGCTTATAACAAACCCACCAAAAATGAGTTCATCCAACTCTTCTTTCTCTTCATAATTATAGCGTCGTAACAAAGCGCGCACACGCGCCAAAAGAACGCGCGGTTCAGCTGGCTTAATAACATAATCATCTGCGCCAAACTCTAGACCCAGGATTTGATCCACATCAGCGTCTCGTGCCGTCAGCATTAAGATGGGACCTTTATAGCTAGGGCGTATTTCTTTGCATATCGTCAAGCCATCTTTACCCGGCAGCATAATATCCAGAATCACAATATCCGGCATCAATTCCTTAACGCAGCGGGGAACGTTATGCCCCATACCTTCAATGACAACCTGAAAACCATTGCTTTCAAAAAAATCTTTTACTAAATGCGCAAGCCGCTCATCATCTTCGGCCAGTAAAATACGGCTCATATATACGCTCCCGTCACTTTGTTATTACGCATTAGAAAAAACTCCAGGCATTTCGTCGTCGGCGTCGAAACTGGAGGTTTTCGTGCACAACTTCAAACGCTTCTGTCACCACCAACTCTTCATTGCCCACTTCTTTCAATTGAAAATCGACATTACGTGAAGCGGCAATATTAATGTAATGATGGCCTGACACAGTGTCTTCCCAGCATTCCAATGGCCTAGTGTAGTCATTACGAAACAAACACAGCGATCGCCGATTCGGGGAAGTCCATCTAATTTCGAGTTCGTCTTCGCACAGTTCTTCACCTTCCGACAAAACACACAGATGCGGCTTAATCGAAAACTGAATCGTCGGCAAGGCATCGTCCGCTTTTACACTAGCGGCCCCCAGAATATAAAACCCCAACACCCCTAAAATACATTTAAAAATGATACACACCTCCAATAAAAATGGCGGTGGTACTATCATCGTTGACAAGCGGGCTATTGGTTATGGCCTCACCAAACTGGCGATGGTGAAAAATACTGCGCAATTCCCAATGCTTCGATAAGCGGTATCGCCAATCGAATTTAAGGTAATACGACAATTCACTCTCTACCGTATACACAAAGCGCTGGTCCTCGACTTCGCTTGCTCGTATACCGTAGTAGTAATCGAGGGTATCGCTATCCTTCCATTCCGCACCCAACGAAAACGCATATGCGCTTCTCTCATGCTCAAACGCAGTCGATAGCCCCAATCGAACCTGCAAGCCATCGTGGACAGAGGTGACGTCTTTTAATACCTGAAGTCCGAGGCTTACATATTCAGAATCAACTATGTATTCAAAGCCCGCTAGACCCGCCATATCACGATCGTGTAAATCATCGAGATCTATATCTGCAGCCGCTAAATCTTCAGAATCTACAGGCCCGGCAACCGGGGAGGGTGTAGGGCTGGGAGCAGATGTCAGGTTCGGTTCAGACGTGGGATTTGGGGCTGATGTGGGGCTTGGCCCAGGTGTTGGTTGTGGAGATGGGACTGGGGTCCCTCCAGAAAGAGGGCCAGAGTCCTCTCCACCATTAACAGGGCTTCCAGCCGCCCCGGTAGGAGTTGGAGTAGGCGTAATTACAGGCGAATAGTCTCCATTGGGACTTCCAGCTTCACCCACGGAGTTCACTCCTCCACTGCCCAACCCTCCACCACCCCCTTCAATCGAGAAATTCCCAATCCCCCAATCGTTAAAATAGGTTTGGTCGTAGCCAATGGTACCGATGATATTGAATTGCGTATGCTCAGATTCAAAAAGGGTGTAACCAATCGTATCTGTTTGCCAAAAAAACCGCTTGCCGTAATAGCTAATCGTCGGCATTAAAAATATGGGGATATCATCATTGAGCGCGATGGGGTTGGTCCGTCCTCCCAAGCCAATCCCGACGGAAAACTCCCACTGTCCAACCGTTACACAGTGTGCGTTTTCTTTCGAACACACGGCATCACTCGAGCTTGCATAGGCAGGAAGCCCCAGCATTAATAGCAGCACACAGCAAAAAGAAGTTCTTATAAACAAATCGAAATCTCTACCGGATTGAACGCGACAATGAATGATGGCGATGCAGCCGCCAACAATCTATGAGTATTTAGAAAAAAAGTGTAAAAGTTTGTAATTTTAGGCAAACGATCTCACTTCAAAAGTGCCGCAAAGATTACACTTCTTTACACAATTACGCACTTCACTAACAGATCAATGCAAAGTAATTCCATACCATGGAAATTCAAAATTCAAGGGAGAACATCATGCAAAAAATACTGCCCATTCTAATCAGCTGCTGCACTTTAGCGGCATGCGGAGGCGGAAATAGCCATACCACCCCCAATATTATGCCAACCCCCGAAAACGATATGCGGGTTGAGGACTACCAAAAACTGACAAAAGCCGAGATCGAGCCGTCCATCTTAAAATACGCCACCGATACTGAACTGCTCAACCATGTAAAGAATGGGCTTAGGCTTCGCGTAACCATATTCGAAGACGAAGCAACTGAAGTCTTTCCCGTAAGGGACTTTACCCAAACCGATGACGGTGTCACATTCGCTGTCGTGGACGTTGATTTTAACGTAAACACGACAGATAGCTTTAGCGTGAATGCGACAGCTGGTGCCAGCACGTTTGCCGCATCTTCTGATTCAAGCTCTGAAGGCGCACCCACTGCCAATGGATTCTCTGAGACCAATACTCATGTGAACGGCGTCGATGAAGCGGACTACGTTAAATATGACGGTCAATATCTGTTTATGTCTACAAACACCACAAGCGAATATGGCTCACCATCCACCTCCTCGATCAGAATCGGTGTTTTTCAAGCTCGTTGTCACCAATCCTTAATTTAAGCCACTTTTTTATTCTCCTGAATAGTCCTGTCTGGATTTAATTCC
>JAWSUZ010000067.1:0-3074 GCA_033852165.1 Agarilytica sp.
CGTAGCGGCTTCGTTCAACAAATATGTCAAGAAGGACATTTTTTCCGTCGCTCGTTTTGTGCTTAATAGCACAAAACAATCTACTACAAAAATGCCTCTTACATAGGCGTTACATGGCTAATCAAGAATGTCTCAAGTAACTGAAGAAATTCAGAATGCTATCGGGTTATTAAAGCTCGAATCATCGGTAAAGAGAGTGGCAATCTCGAAGGAGGAGACGCTTTATTACGACCTGCTGTCTCACTTTGTTGATGGCGGTGATCGCAGGTGGTGGTGGGAAGCATTTAAACTACCGTCAGAATATATTACTTATGATGAGGACTCTGGGTTTGAAAAACTAGTTGAGCTTGTTCCCGATTCTAAGGAAGAGATATGGTTCATGGTTGAAGATGATAAGCTCCCTCATTATCCGATCTACGAATCCTCTACAGAGAATATCACTAAAATAATTGGTGAATGCTTTGCATACGAATACTACCTTATCCCCAAGAATAAGAGGTGGCTGCTCTGTGAAACTCACCACAACAGTATTGTTGGCGTTGGCAAAGAGGTAATATCTAAAATTGAAAAAGCGCGCATGTAACAAGGCCAGCAAATCTGACCTGCGTAAACTGTCTTCTTTTTTGCTAAAAACCGCAAAAAAGCAGCCAATTCACTCCGGCAGTTTCTGGCGGCGTTAAGCCCTAAAACCTTTTTAATTTATTTTCGAAATGACACCCAAGGCTGTTGTTAAACACAGTCTTTTGGTGTCTTATTGTATGTACGGTTTTTACTCTTAGGAGGGTATTTTTAACTGTAAATTAACAAGCTAAATAAACGCTACCCCTAGGTGCTGGAAACACCCAGAGGCAGCTAACCAACATCGACTGATTTAGGAGTCAATAATGGCTATTCACAATAGTACGCCAGAGCCTCGCTCGCCAAAAGTAAAATTTCAAGAAACTCGTCACCTCAAAGTCGTAGTGGCTACTACGACTATCAATTCCACCGTAAACCATCACTTAATAAGCCTTATCGCCGCCCAGTGCCCGTTCCGTGGGTCCAGCTCAAGGGGTATTGGCTTAGTCAGGCAGGTTTCCCTATTGGCACCGAGTTATGTGTAAAGGTAACGCGGGGCTGCATTACAGTTCAGCCTGTATAGGTTTCCCATAGTGGGTAATGCGGGGTATCATCCGCCATCAATAGCCAAGCATAGTGCTTGGCTTAACAAGTGTATCTTGGTCGAAATTTTGGCCAACGCTTGAAAAGCAGCGTTAACCAAAATTCGCCAAATACAGGCGTTAAATGCTCAAGGAAACGATGAAATTTATTCTTCTTCTAATTATGTTTTTTACCTTTGAAGCACAAGCCGGGGTGCTTGCATTTATAGGCGAACCTATTTATGTAGAAAAAACTGATAAGTCTTGTAGTGATTATTCAGAGAAACCCGAGCCTGGATCAGGGGTAGAGATTCTGTGCATGGATAAAGTATTCAAACTCAAATATAAAATTGTAGAAATAGTTTCCGGTGAGTTCTCCGGTACAACCATAGATTTTATCGGTTTCTACCACTACTGGGGCATGCCACACTATACGGTGTATGAGCCTGCCTTGGTGATCGTGTCCATCGAGGAAAAACATAGTAAATTACAATTTATTGAGCCTGTGGAAAAAAATGACGGTATTTGGTGGTTTTGTGAAGAGTGGCCTGAGAATGAAGAAGATGAAGACTGTAGCAAAGAAAGTAAGGCTCAAGACGTCGTTGCCAGATTTATAACCACATTTAACAAGCCGCTCAATAATGACGCCGCAAGCGGCGCACATTAGCGGAGCGTTAGGCAATCAAACGATGAGTACATCACTTTACCCAAAATATAAAAAACGTATTAGTGATTCGATTGATTTACTAATCAAAAACCAGGTAACGCCTTGGGCCTTCTTAAACTCAGGAAAACCATTTAGAGTTAAGACCTTTGACCAAAAGCAAATAGCTTACGAAGGTATTGGTTTCGAAGGCTCTCCTGCTCACGTTTTTTGGTCCGGTTACATTGAACCGTTTATAGAGGATATCGCTACAGCAGAAATAGCTGAAGCCGCAAAAGAAGCCGCTGAAAGAAACGTGGATGCTACTCTGCTACTTCCTGAAATTAAAGGCTTGTTTCAAGTCGGAGTAAGAAAAGTATTTGTGGAAATGTCGAACATTGATCGGCGACTAAGAGGAAAAGGTTTACCCGAAAATGTCACTCAAAGGCCCGTAGAGAATGAAATTAGCAGCATTATGGACTTCATTGATACTCACATCAGTGCCGAATTGAAAATGTGGAAGCCGAGGCCAAAATTTGAAGTTTGGTATGAACAAAATAAATCCTTAGTCTGGGCAATAGGTACAATTGTTGGGGTAGTGGGTTTATATGCAAAATTTAAGTAATATGCCTAACAAAAGTAGCCAATTGACCTCCGCAAGCTGTCTTCTTTTTTGCGGAGCAAAAAAACAGCCAGCATGCTCCGGCAATTGCTACTGGCGTTAAGCAATACTGATAAAAATCATGAAAAATTGTAGAAATTGCCATTTTTTAACTAAATCATCAGCTAGTGGAGGTGCCATTCACTCTTTCGCGCTTCGCGAAAATGAGAGAGATGTAATTGCGACAGACACTTTAGCTATTGAAAATAATTATTCTTTGTCTTGCCATAAAGGAGTATGGGATGAGGGTGTTGATCCAAGCATAAAAAATGAGCGTGATTTATTTATTAATAAATTTGACCGTAACGATTTCTGCTTCTATTTTCCCTCTAAGAGGGGCATGCTTTTTAAGGCTGCGGAAGAATTGCAGAAGCGAGAGCAGCATGTGAAGCAGGTATTGGAAGGTTTTATATATACGCGTATAAGCATATACGTCGCTACGATTGCTTTAATTGCCAATTTCGTATTTAAAGTGGTGCATGGGTAAAATGCTTAACAATACGTGCAATGCTGACAATTTTGTATGTCGCTTGAAAAACAGCAACATACAAAATTGCACATTCACTCTACGTTAGAACTACAAAATATGAATTTCAGCTTAATGAAAGTTTCGTAAGCGCCAAACCAACTG
>JAWSUZ010000068.1:0-30615 GCA_033852165.1 Agarilytica sp.
CACGGAGTCCTCACAGATGGTCTGGCCAGACAAGGAATTGGGAGCATATAAAGGAAGTGGAATTAAATCCAGACAGGACTATTCAGGAGAATAAAAAAGTGGCTTAAATTAAGAATTGGTGACAACTAGCTTGAAAAACACCGCATGGGCCGTAGGTAACTGGCGACTTTTGTGCGGGGTTTTGCACAAAAGGTGGCTGTTGACGGAGGTCCAGCCGTAGGCGAGCATACCTAAACTCGCTATGTGTGTTTTTCATGCATTGAAATTATTGTTTTGCTCGTAACTGAGTTAGCAAAGTGCCTCTTTTGAACTTCTAAATACTCTGGGTTTGAGAAAAAATCATCCATGACTTCTTTGCTTGGAAATTCAATGGTGAAAACACGATTAATCTCATCATTATTCTTCGATAGAAGAACCTCTGAAACCTTAAAATCAAAGCCGAATGAACCGCCAACCGAATGTAAAATAGGCATCATACCTTCACGGTATCGTTGGTATTCGTCATCATCACTAACATAAATACCCATAATTCTTTCAAATGTCATTTTTCTTCCTTTTTTCTGAATATTTCGCCCACACAACGCCAGGCTAACCCGCGAATTGAACTGGCGGCTTTTGAGCGGTCTTTTGCACAAAAGGTGACTATTTTCGGAGGCTCGTGCTGGACCTGATTATACGCGCTCTTCACTTACTTGATGGCCCTTCTTCAAACTGTGGTAAATCATCACAGATATTATTCCATTCGGCCTTGGAGCCAGTGAATATATGAAAGGCCGGATTTTTAGTTGGCGCATCATTTAATATGCCCAAACGTATATTATGTTTCTTACTTGTATTTTTCCGAGTAAACAGGCTTGATCCACAAATAGAGCAGAAAGCCAAATCGGTTTCTTCTGTTTTATGGAAATAGGTAATATCGCTTTCACCCGTTACGATTTCAAATTTAGATGAATCAAGACCACCAACAGATGCATAATCAGAACCTGAGAATTTTCTACATTCCGAACAATGACAATTTCCCATATATTCGAAATCATCTGGAATTTGAATCTTAACTTTTCCACACAAACATGTACCACTCAAATTCTTCACTACACTCTCCTAGTGCTTACATCGGTAGAACGCGTGTGAGGTATGAGCGTCGCCGTTGCTGCCCTTGATAGCACATTCATAAGGTAATTTTATCGCCGACCATTACCACTCCGTCATCAATGATCTGTGCTCGCAACCCTGTTTTATGCACCAGTGAGGGCATTATTTCCGGAACAAGCATGCTTGCTAAATGCGCACAAGGCTCGCACAACCTGATACCACGTAAGCGAACTTTACCGAGCATAAATTCTTTTCCTTCGAGCTCGTTCAGCCGAATTCCTTTAGTCACGATATTTCGTCTAAAGTCACCGAACGTGAAACTAAAATCAAACTCTTTGTTGAAGCTTTCAACTTCTTCAGACTCAATTAGAGTCAACTCTTTATCGGGTAACCCAGCCAGTTTTTCAGAGAATGTACCGGTCTCATTATAATACCTATCGCCAGCAATTCCTTTTCCAGCTACAAGCTCAACCTGATCCATTTGAAGCATCGAAGAGCCACCACTTTTGGAAATAAATATTTTTAGAACTCTGCTCAACTTTGTACTCCTTTGAGTGCTAACGTTTTAAATTTTCATAATTTTGGTTAACGCTGTCTTTCAAGCGTCGAAGGCCGGGGTCGGGTCTTGCGTTTTGCCTTCACAATAGCTTAACCCTTTAGGTAAGTCACACCAAAGTATCCATCGATATTTTTAATGTGAAGCGCCACTTTTACACACAAGGGCAAAAGGCAAGACCTGACCCCGCACTGATAAGGTTAATTCCTTGCTTAACGCGCCGCTTGCGGCGTCATTTTTTAGCGGCTTGTTAGCTTCAGTTTCTTTAATTTTGATAATCTCCCCCCACAAGCCCACTAACCATTTTGTAAGGCTTTCTATTGTCATGCCACGCGCTGAAGCGAATTCTCCAGCCTTACTTACGTAATACAATTTTTTTTCTTTATCCATTATGGCTATCGAAGGAATTCCCCCATCTATAGGATCCCCGAAAATCTTGGTAAACTCGATATTCTTATCCCAATTCCCAATATCGACGTGCATTACAATGTAACGCTGCAATATATCTTTCTTTAAGGCTCTGGAATTCATTTTCTTAGCTAAACTTCTACAATCTGGGCACCAATCTGAACCAAAAATTACGAGTATTAACTTATCCTCCTTTAGGGCCTTTTCTCTAGATTTTTCTAAAATAGCGTAAGGGTCGGATTTTGGTATATATTTAAACTTCTTGGCAATTGCTTCTGCTCCAAAGCAAAGCAAAGACAATATTAATAGATATTTCAACTTATTCTCCATGGGTTATCCATAAAGCTAACGCAGAGTGAATCGGCGGCGTTGCTGAAAAACAGTGCTTTTAGCCGTCCAACCCGAAGGGCGAACAATGATGACATGGTTAAGCGTATCCCAGATCAATATTTAGCGCCTACCTTAATGCTAGCAATTTCAGAGTTTTGAGGTAAGCCTCGCACGAAGGCAGGGATCAGGTCTTGCGTTTTGCCTTCACAATAGTTTAACCCTTTAGGTAAGTCACACCAAAGTATCCGTCGATATTTTTAATGTGAAGCGCCACGTTTACACACAAGGGCAAAAGGCAAGACCTGACCCCGTAACTTTTCTGGCACTTTTTCGGACCGTTGAAAATCATCGACCTTGAGTTCGTGTGAGCAATGGGGGTATCAGCGCGAGTATCTCTGCGGGCGGAGAAATCAACCAACAGTCCGTCACTAAACTCAATCAGACGACTGCTCAAGTGGTACAAGTTTATACGAACAATTCAACAACGGTTTATCAGACCCTAGGCGATCTGTTTTTATTACTTGCCGGTTTGGTTGTTATCTTAAGTTTGCTCTTTTCGAGGACAACGACTCTGTCATGATGAAGGTAGGATAAGAATCTTTTTTAGATTGCTAGGGTAGTCTTCTTCCTAGCGTAACGAATTCAATAGCTTAGCTTGGTTCTCTCGAATCCGTATGGCTTTATAGTCCGGCTTGTTGCGTTTGTTCTTGTCGTTATGACAAAATAATAGCGAGTATTGGCAATATTATGGGGATTAGCGGTGCTGTCTTCATCTATATTTATCTAATGACTATTCTAATCCTTTATCGTTTGATCGGAATTGCCTTCGCGTCCCTGACCGTTATCTCCTGCAGTACGCTGATGGGCGAGCCTGATAGCCAGCGGCTTGATCAGGACGAAGAAAAAGTGGTTGGTTTGCCACCAGGTTATTCCCAGGGCGCATCGCCTGCCTACAAGGGCCCACACCCTGGAACATTTAACCGCCCGCAAGAGTCGTTTTTCTTTCCTATACAAATCGGCGATACCGGCCCGGTTAAGCCACTTTTCGCGGGAAAACTTCAATACCCGTTCTTATGTCAAACAGAGGAATCTCATTTCGGGCAGCCTTTGGTGGATAATCAAGATGCTGTAGGCATTCCTATTTATGCACTTGATAGTAATGGCGATAAAACTAAAAGCCGCATTGGATATAGCAAAGACTGTTCATTACTTACCAGCATTCAATACTATTACAACCGTAAAGGAGGCAAAAGGTTCTATCCCCTTGCGCAGGCGAATAACGATATCAATCAAATTGAGATCAATGGCAAGCTGCAAGACTTTGTCGTAAGAATTGAAACGGGCACCATCAACCGCTTTATCTACATCATTGCTACCTTTAAAGGCGCTGCCGATGAATTGGCAAAAGCGGACTTGAGCGATTGGAATCGAGTGCTGATATATCAGTTTAATGGTGGTATTGGCATCGGCTTTAATCAAGGTAAGATTAAAGTGAATAAACTTTTAAAACGACGCTACACCCAGTTAGCCAAGGGTTACGCGGTGGCGTATTCCACGGGGAACGAAACTGACAATCATTACAATGTTTGGCTACAGGAAGATACCGCGCTGAGGCTAAAGAAGCAATTTGAGCTAGCCTATGCTAAACCAGAATATACCGTTGGTATCGGTGGTTCCGGAGGGGGGCTACAGCAATATCTGTTAGCTCAGAATAGGCCCGGCCTGTTGGACGCCGCTATCCCTCAATATTCCTATCCCGACATGATTACCCAGACCGTATATGCCTTAGATTGTGATCCGTTGGAATACTATTTTGACATTACTGATAGACATAATGACTATTGGCAGCACTGGGAGAACCGTTCCAAAATAGAAGGCCTAAATGCTATCTCCATGGACGATCCGCCGTATTCCTTTGCCTATAGAATGTCCAAACTAATGAATGGATATTGGCCAAGTGCCCCCACCGGTTCCAGCGAGTGTGCTCAAGCATGGCGCGGTCCAGCCCAGGTGGTATTGAATCCGCGCTTTAGCGTTAATTATAAGCGTTATAGCAAAAGTGTTTTTAGAAACACTCACTGGACTCATTGGGATGATGCTAAAGATATTTATGGTGTAGGAAGTAATGGTTACGCGCTCTCCACATGGGACAATATTGGTGTTCAATACGGCTTAGCAGCACTAACCTCCGGTGATATTTCGGTAGGTTCATTTATGGAACTAAACAAAAAAGTGGGTGGTTGGCGTCATGCCGAGCAGATGAAAAAGGCCCGTTTCTGGCGTGTGGATGGACGCACGGATATACTGGATTTTAGTTTATGGAGTCATCACAATATCAATCTAAAAACCAAACACGGAAAACCGGCGCCACGTACATTAGGTAATCTCGCTGCCATAGAAGCGGCGTATCGTTCCGGTATGATTTTTATGGGTAAGATTGATATCCCCGTTATTGATATCCGACACTACCTAGACGGAGAGTTGGATATGCATCACAGCTTTGCGAGCTTAGCCTCTCGACAAAGGATTATCGGTTTTGATGGGGATGCCAGTGAACATGTCATTTGGGTCGCCCACAAAAACTATAACATTACTGATCAAGCCTTTGATACCATGCACCAGTGGATGCGTTCTAGAGATAAAGATACACCAGGGGAAAGGCCAACACTAACCGTGGATGGGTGTTTTAACGCCGCGGGCGATGTAATTGCATTGGGAGAAACGGTTTGGGATGGCCAATGGAATGGTCGGTCAGATGGTATTTGTACAAAAACCTACCCCCCATTTAAAACTTCCAGGCAAGTCGCGGGTGAAGATGTAAAAGGCATGGTGCTTAAATGTCAGCTGCAGTCTGTCGATAGCGCAATTGAAAAAGGGCTTTACGCTCCTATCGAAATGAATGCTCACAGAAAGAAAATGAAAGTACTGTTTCCCCAGGGAGTTTGTGATTATTCCAAACCAGGTATGGGATTGCCAAGAATGTTATTTAAACAACCCATTCAGTGGGTTAAAAAGAGTGATGAAGCCAACCAGAAAATTGGGGACGCGGCCACCGATGACAATGCAACCGTAGTAATGATCGAAAGTGAAACATCGCTTCCTTAGGTAAAATAGAGAGTGTTAGAATTCAACCTACTTTTTATGACTTAAGGCCGGGGTCAGGTCTGAATGGCACTTCCTTAAGCGTAAGGCATTGATGTTATTATGTTTTTTTAGGGTAACGTCTTTGCTTTATCTCATTTTTGTTTTTTGGGGTGGCCATGCTTCAAAATTATATTTCGGGCTTCACCTCTAGGCTTCATTAGTAACGAAAATGGTTTCGGCCTTCTTTTTACCGCCCTAGGCTCCGTTCTTCCCGGGCGGCAACCAACGGTCATTTCTGCAACCATCCTGCAAAGAGTTTTTAAATTTTCATAGTCGTTTAATCCAACCTGCTGATGCCGATACGCTTGCCAAATCTGAAGGCTATGCTTAAAGCTTATTTGCCGCGGAATAATATCCGCTAGCATTGCCGACTGAGCCATCACAAGACGGATTAAGTTGTAGGCTAAAAAATACACCCACATTTCCTTTTCAATCATTTCCGGTGATTTACAGCTAAAAATTTCCATGCCCATTGTCGTTTTGATATTGCGCAGATCTAGCTCTACATGCCAACGATCTTTGTATAACTTTTTAAGCGCGTACTTAGGCGCATAGTCCAAAGATTGCAATGTTGTTACTAATATTTTATTACCCGCTTTAACCTCGCGAACGGTAACAGTTTCTGGAGAAGATTCGTATTCTTGATCAGTCATCCAGCCTGGTTTTTTCTTAGGTTTGTTATAGGTAATTAAGTGATCTTCCTTCCCTAAAATTTTACCTGTGCGAAAATCTGTTGATTTTTTTCGTGATCCATTTTACTCAAAGACAGCGTCAACTCCTCTCGACATTAACTCTGTCAGAAAAAAATAACTGGGAAAAAGAGCATCACCAACAACAATATCCCCCTCGTTGAAAGTGTCTAGCATACTTCGCAGCAACGTTTGCTCATCGCTACCTTTCCCCTTAAGCGGCCCAATAGCTGCGTTAATAACGCTGCCACTCGCAAGGCAAATAATGCACACAATTCGACAAATTGGGAACCCCAGCCCCGGCTTCTGATTACTTTCCTGAGGGTACGTCGCTTGATTTTCGGGCGTATCAGGCATCGATACTGTTGTTCCATCAATCAGTCTGACCGGCCTACCTTGCCAGAGCCAGTGTTCAGGTAACTGGGCGTCAACTAATCGGCCCGTGCATTGCGCTAACTCCGACACCAACGATAAGGGGAGTCGCTGCCGTGCTTTACAGTAACTTCCAGTATTGGTGCTGTTTGGCGCTAGGCCGTGGGTCATTCGCTGCACTGCTGTCGTGTTAACTATCTTTTTACACGAGCGATCTGCGCTCATTGCCTGGGACAAAAACATCGATAACGTTTCTGTCGGAGGGTAAATTCTTTCCCTATGAGCTGGCAGTAAGTCTTCTACTGTAGAGAGCAGTTCCGGGCTTGTTAACAAATTAAAAAAACTGCATGTATCAAGTTGTTTTATGTGCTTTTTTACGCATCGCCGTTGAAGATTTTCCTCTTTGTCGGTAGCATTCATGCGGGCTGGCCTTTTTGGTGATTATTGGTTGTGTGGTAACTTTCAATATATCACTAGGCCGGCCTTTTTTGTCAATAGATTCAATGCCTTACGCTTAAGGAAGTGCCATTCGGGTCAGGTCTTGCGTTTTGCCTTCACAACAGTTTAACCCTTTAGGTAAGTCACACAAAAGTATCCGTCGATATTTTTAATGTGAAGCGCCACTTTTACACACAAGGGCAAAAGGCAAGATCTGCCCCGCAATTCTTATTTTCTGCTCTGTTTCATTCGTAATCATCAGCCCTGCCGAACTCCAAGTTTCTGTAGTTCAGACTTTAAAAAATCAGCATCGGAGTCTGGCGCGTACAATATCTCTTGAATGGTACCATCTCCCATGGCTCTTCGGAAATCAAAGCTCAATTGCAGACTACCAGGAAATTCCATTTCCCTACCATTTCTTAATTGAAACCGCCCTATGCCCGGCGCTGATAGAGAGATCCGAAATTCATTTTCCTCAGAAAAGATTTCCTTATCCTTCAGGAATGTATACATAATGGGATTGGCAAGGTAATCAGCATTCAATTGATAAGAGTCCCATTTAACATATTCAATAATTCCATAATTGATCGAAAATATTTGTACACATCGATTGCCATTACACTCAAGTGCTGCATTCCCTGGCTCCAAGGTTTCATTTAGCAAGGTTCGCAATCTTCCAACGTTGAATACAATTCCGACTTTTCATTTTTCGTTATTAGTCGCGTAATTTTCCCAAATATAGCTTGAATTTTTAATCGAGAAACAACAAGCATAAGTTCTCGAACGAGATTGATCATAGTAGTTTTCAGCAGAGAATTCTGGCGACATTTCAAATGAACTGGCCGAATTTCCCGGTTTATCTTTTGGCAACTGACGTCCATCGTTCAAATCAGCTCCTGGAAAATCGTTGTAGTCATCGACTCGGTTGAAATGCAGGTAACTATTAGCGATTGAGTTTAGCAAATTCTCTACGCTCATTACTTTATAAAGTAGTTCTTCATCATCAGGACTAGATAACAATTGAGCATGTGGCTCAACGTAGCCCGATGGAGCTTGATTATTTTTAACTACTCCATCGTCTTCCATTAAATTCTCTTTGAGTGGTTGAAGCAGAATGCCGCCATAAAGGGCCGAAGTAGACGGCGCAGATTTTGCGTGTTTTTGCAAAAGGTGTGTCGTCTACGTAGGTCCAGCGCCACGAAGTGGTGCGACCTTTCATGGCCTTGTTAAGTGCACTTAATTACTCCCTTTAACGGGAAGGCTATTTTCGAACCTAAATACAAAAGACCACGGTGTTGGACCTTGGTGAGCAATGTTATCCGTTAGTTTTGTAACAACCAAATCTTTACTGCCTGTTTTCGTAATTGTACTCTTTGAGTAAACAACTTGCCTATTCCATTCAGCAATAACGGTAAAGGGACATAATAGCGAAGTACCTTTAGGCTCAAAAGCTAGTATTTTAATATAATCTATTGGCTCCATGAAGCGGTGAACGACTTCAAAAACTTGAACCTGATCAATTGTACCCAGTAAGAATATTTTACTATTTCTTTCTTTCTGGTACTTATCCACATAATCCCAGTAACGTCCAGGTCTATTTCCTTTAGGAAAGTTATTGACCAAATCCTCCTTGCTTACGCACTGTGATGTTTTATGGTAGCTTTCTACTTCTTTATGCTCAACCTCATACAATAAATCCCACGTGAATGGCATCTTTTTCACGGAGGAAAGTGCTGAGAACATTTCCAATTCTCCACTAAACACACTGAATGAATGCAGTAATAATATGATTACAATTAATGGTTTCATTTAGACTCCATGGATATTAATTTCACTTAACGCCTCACTAAAGTGCGCGTGTTTTGCGTCACTTTTCAGTGACTTGTTAGATTATTCAGTGTTTTCCACTACCACTCTTGTAGTTGTCTTTTGAGATTAACTCTTTAGCCTTTTCTATTTCCAGCTCTTCAATTGGTGAAGCTAAATAGTATGGCAATGAAATCGCGCTATCACTAAGCTGTATGATGTTTCCTTCCGCCAGCCTCTCAATTACTGAGTGTAATGTCTTCTCCAAATTCGCTGGTGCTTCATGATATTGCTTACTTAGGTAATCGATTAACTCTTGTATTGAATGTTGTCCATCGGCAAGTAAAACTACAGTACCCAACCATTCATCCAACGGAGAGGTATTTTCGGGCTGATTGATATCAGCCAATGCTACCTGATTATTTCTCCTCGTAAAAATTACTGTGCGGTAAATATACTGTGAATTATCCATTTGTTTTACTCATTACTCGCTTTGAATTAAGGACATTTATGAAGCTAATATTTGTATCAGACGCCCTGTGGCCGCATATTCCAGCCCACGCCTATTTCTTATTTGTAAAAACCAAAACTAACCACAAAGCCTTACACAATCAAGGCCTCCGAAGTAAGCCCTGTCTTTTTAATATCGTACTACGGAAATATGCGGCTCCACCGCCGGATATCCTCCGCAAGTACGCAATCACCAACCTTTTGATTTCATTAGCTAAAGCACTGGATTTCGCCCAACTATACCTGATAAGCGGAACCCTGCCACGAACTAGTTTTCGCTCAAAAGCGGAATCATGGTACCTATTTTAAACAGGCACTATGCGTAGAATTTTTAATCAAGCATGATAAATACTGACATCCATTTTCGTTGACTTCAAACAAGCTTTCGCTGCATCTGGTTTTAGGCTTGTACTCTCACGCTGAGACCTATGCAACCAAAAAAGGGAAGCGGACAACACAGCATAATTGCTGCCCGCTCCCGGTCGCGCCTGCCCTACTTCGTTATTCCTTAACGGACAGAATAGGCCTCAGCGTGATGCAGTCGTCCGTTGCTTCAACAGAGAAGTTTGCATCTACTGGGAAACCCACGTGATTTAACCAATACCCTCGCAGTTGAATCCACGGCACCGGTGGGTACCGCCGTATTCTTCCATCGATGGATGTGCTGTTGCGGCTTTTCTTATGACAACTCCGATACACTTTGCACGTAAAAAACTCCTCAGTCGGTGCATCCGTTTTCGGTTGCGCTCGCGCGATCACTGACCGCCACTTGCGCGGGTTAATCATAATCAAGCACGCATTTCACCCCAGTCAACACATCACTAGCATCTTCGCTCTGAGCGGTATCCTTGTGGCTATTATTACCCGTATCCTTACCAACATCCTTATCGCCACCGTCGTTACATTCACCAACATCCCTGTCGTTATTTGTACCGCTGCCCTTCGCATCAATTCTGCAGTCTTTCTCCGCTTTAAACCCATCTACCTCTTCCCTGAAATCTACAAACGACACTGCCCTTCCCGGACCAATCTTTACCATGGTGTTCGCTTCGATGTAGCTAGCACCCGGCGTCACGCGCAATACCTTTGGTTCAGCCACCACGCGGATTGGGTCACCCACTTCAAATCCTATTTCCCGCAGCCACTTCCCCTGCAAAACGATGTAAGGGTTGTACTGACCAGAAATAACGGAATGAGCAAGGCTCCCAACACCCGGAGGGGTACTGGCACAGACGTTTTGAACGATTAGATTGATAATGTAGGAAGGTTTTTCTTGGGCCGAGCTGGACTCTAGCGTATGATCGAAATCAGCCATTTTGGACTCCTATTAAGTCTATTAGGGTTAGCAGCCTCTGGGTGCTCCAACACTCGGGGGTTGCGATTTTTTAAGTACTTAGATTAATGTTTTGGGGGCGTACCTCCTCGGTTTTAAACTTTCATTTGTCTGTTGATGTTTGTGATTCGTCATCTGAGCTTTGTGACTTAAGGCTCGTAATTGCTGATGACATTGAATCGCTTGTTTTGATGATTGCTGTTTCGCTATAACGTTAATTGTAAAACAATCGATATAAGCTACGGATAAAACAACGCGCTAAAACTAAAGCCGCTGCGTTTATACGGTTTAACAGCAACGCAATTCAACCTTAATCGCTCTATTAAATCAACCGGCTATTGGCGTTTTTGAGTGATTACGATGTTAATCAAACTATTTTGGCACCTGACTCTTGTTCTAGTCCCGTTACCTATTTTTTCCTTTCACCCGCTTATACATCCAAAAACATTTTTAAATGACAACTGCATTTTATAAACTCCCACACGTGGAAAAGATAAGTACCGACGAGATGATTTGGGAGACTTACGATGGGCCATATAGTGGTGACGCTAATGAAATCATCACAATTCAATAACGGCATATGTTGAATTTCGTTAATCTTAAACTCGCCCGGTTCGCATATAATTTGGCGGGGCAGGCTCGTCGCGCTGACGGCAGAAAACGAGTTGGGTAAGTGGGCCGCTTTTTAATGTCCCTATTAATATGCCAATTAATGCCCCTATACAAGCGGGGCAGTATTGATGAGGACTCTTGGCTTCGCGCTCACGCACACTCAAGAACGGATACCTTTCTGCCCCCGGTAGAAAAGTACCCCCCATTTGATTAACAAACGGCACTCGCGCTATTGGCGTTGGGCGCATTGAGAATTCGCACCCCATGAGATCTGTAGACTATCTAAAATTCAATGAAATCAATCCCGCTGATTTCCTGCCTTTGCTTAATAGCCAAAAGATTAGGAGGCACTTAGTTGAGCATGAATTATTTACCCTTGAGACCTTAACGGCTTGGATGAATTCCAAGATGGACGTTGATAGCGCTTCTGGCTGTCGGGTTAGGGCCATTGTTTGTGACGCTGAATTGGCTGGCTGGTGCGGCATTCAGCTTGAAGAGGGGAAATACGAGATTGCCATTATCATTGATGATCAGTTTTGGGGCTTAGGTAAGCAGGTGTTTCAGGAGTTGATGGGCTGGGCTAAAGAGCTGGGCCATGATGAGGTCAGCATCCATTTTCTGCATACTCGCCCGGAATATAAGTTTTTAAAGAAAATTGCACGAAAGACGCATGAAACGGTATTATTTGGCCAGAAGTTTACAACGTACCTTTTAACAGTAGTACAACAGTAATATAACCGTAACATAGCCGTAACATAGCCGTAATATAGCCGTAATATAGGGCCTGAGCCAGAGATGAAGCAGAAGACGAGTCGTTTTAGAAAAAAACCTACGAAAAGCTGGAAGCGCATGGGCACTACATTTGCCTGTATCGCTTTAGCGTTGATCATCGCCAGCCAGAAAGAAGTGCTGACTTGTAAGATAGCCGGTGCTCCGGAGTATATTAAAGTTTCAGATGGTTTGTATGTTAGCGCGTTGATTGATGAAAGTGAGCACGACGGGATTATGTCTTCGATTCTGGACGCTAGGAAGCGCATTGAGGAGACGTTCGGCAAGCTAATCTCTAACCCCAAAATGGTTATCACCCAAAACAGTGCCGAAGCGGATAGTCTTGGCTCTAACACAACGGCTCATGCGCACTTGTCCGCTTTCGGTCAGTGTTTAGTATTTGGCCCGAAAGGCCGGAATGTCGATGTTTTTGCTCATGAGCTGGTGCACGCTGAAGTACATCATCGAATTGGGTGGTTGACTCAGTTAACCTCGATTCCCGTTTGGTTTAATGAAGGCGTATCCTTGATCGTTGATCACCGAGCCTTCTATCTTCCTGAAAATATTGATATGCAGGAAAGCGAGATAGAAGCGGTTAAGTCAAAGGAGTACGGATTTCAGTTTTTTTCAGACGACGCTCTTAAGAATTACCAATCCTCTAGGCTGGCGGTAGATTCTATTGATCCTAAGTTGCTTTATTCTAAGCTGGAAGCCATTAAAGGCGGGAAAAGTTTTGGTGATGCGTTTGGCTTGTAAATGAAGCCAAGCAAAACACAACCCGACTGAATCACTACACTTTTTGAGAACCTCGATGAAAAACACCTTAATCCAAGACAATGAGTTTTATGATCAATCATTCTGTGACATTGATTGTTCAGAAGAAGAGTTTGAGGGAAAGGTATTTGATGGCTGCAGTTTCGAGTCCTGTGATTTTCACGACACCATATTTAGAAAATGTGAGTTTACGGACTGTACGTTTGTTCAATGTAACCTTAACTTCTGGAAGGTTGATAATAGCAAGTTCGCTGGCGTAAAATTTACTGACTGTAAAATTTCCGGTGTTAATTGGACAAGGGCTTATTGGCTGGGTCTGTCTGTCGGATCGCCATTTGAGTTTGAAAGCTGCCTGTTAAATTCTTCAACATTTTTTTCGCTCAATCAAACCGACATTGTCATCAAAGGCTGTCGGGCACATGATGTTGATTTTAGAGAGGCGAACCTGAGTGGTGCTAAATTTTCGGATACTGACCTCACGAATAGCTTATTTCATAATACCAACCTTACGGGTGCGAACTTCCTTGAAGCGAAGCATTACAGTATTGACGTCACCACCAATAAAGTGAAAAACGCCACATTTTGCCGTTTTGAGGCGGTTAGTCTTTTGGAATCGCTGGGCATTAATTTGGTGGGCTAGAATCATTCACATGGAATTTTCGACCAATACAGATCATGAAATTATATTGTAGTTGCGGGAATATCGAAGTTGATTGGGATTCGGCTCTTTCTAGCCATAGAGCAAGGCGGTGTGACTGTTCATACTGCACTCTTATGAATGCTGAATATGTTAGCGATTCAAATTCATTGGTGAGGTTTCGGATCAACAATGAGACTCAACACCATGTTACACAACATGGCACGTCCACGGCTGATTTTCATGAATGTTTGAATTATGGCCTAGGCTTGGTTACCGCCCAGATTGGCGATGCAGAGATTGTCGGTATTGAGGAAGCCGTGCACTGGGTCAATATAGGGCATCCATCGACGGTCAACAAAGTCATTCTCTCGTTTTTGGAATAATGAGAGCGCACAATAAAACACGAGGAGTAACATATGCGATTGATAGGAATGCTTGATTCTCCCTACGTTAGGCGGGTCGCGATATCTTTAGAAGTGCTTGGCGTTCCATTTGAACACTCGGCAGTTTCCGTTTTTACCGATTTTGATGAATTCCAGAGTATTAATCCTGTTGTAAAAGCACCCACTCTCATTTTTGATGACGGCGAGGTTATGATGGATTCGTCGTTAATTCTTCAATACGTAGATCGTGCATATTCAAGGAATGAGGCGCTATGGAGTTCAACCCCTGAAGCGCTTCAAAATGAATTCAGAATCGTGAGTTTGGCTTTAGCTGTCTGTGACAAATGCGTGCAAATTCTCTATGAACGAAACCTTCGCCCTAAAGAAGCCCAGTATGAGCCTTGGATGGAGAGGGTTACCGGTCAAGTTGTTGCTGCGTTAGCGGGATTAGAGCAAGAAATCCAGAACGGCAAGATCTTGCACGACGGCGAATTGAATCAAGCGATGATATCCACTACAGTCGCTTGGACGTTTATCCAATCCATGCTGGAGAATCTGGTACCATCGTCAGGCTACCCAGGCTTAGGTGAATTATCCGAGCGAATCGAAAAACTGCCGGCATTTAGAAAGTATCCACCGGTTGGCCCCGGGGTATAAGGCTGGAGAATGGCTATGCAAAGATTAGTCTGTTGTCATCGCCCCTATTAACCAATAACTGGAGACCAAATGGCTGTTCTAGACATACTCAAAGCCCCTAATGAAAAATTGAGAGTAAAGGCAAGGGAAGTCAGTGATGTAGGCGCGGTACAGGGCTTGATCGGTGACATGCTGGATACGCTGTATGACACGGAGGATGGCATTGGTTTAGCGGCCACACAAGTTGGCAGTAACGAAGCTATTATCATCGTTGATATTTCCGATGACCGAGATTCCCCGTTGATATTGATCAATCCAGAAGTTGTGAGTGGTGAAGATAAAGAAAAAGGGCAAGAAGGCTGTTTGTCGGTGCCGGGTTATTATGCTGACGTTGAACGCTTTACGAAAGTTACGGTAAAGGGCTTAGATCGAACAGGTCAGGAAGTTGTGATAGAACGGGATGATTTTCTTAGTATCGTTCTACAGCATGAAATAGATCATTTGAAAGGAACGTTATTTATTGATTACCTTTCACCGTTAAAACAGAAGATGGCCTTAAAAAAGGTAAGGAAAACCCATGAGAGTTAGCTTCGCGCTATTATTAAAGATTGCATTACTGCCATTTGAGAAATCTGCCCCCTCCTAGTTTATAAATAGCCATTCCGTATCGGGGAATTTTCGACGTTACCGCATCGTTAATCCGAACGGGCCTTTAATGGACTATTGCTAACGCCCATTAACACGCGTAAGACCGGTATTCGCTTAATTATTTCATAGCCTAGAATACAGCTCACAACGGTCACCAAGATGAGTAAGGCGGGCTCGGCAACTAAACCCAGGTGATAGTCTCGTATATGGTAAGCGAATATAATGATAATGGTTTGATGCAGTATGTAATAACAATACACCCCTCGGTTTAAGTAGCTGATCACCGGGTTCGAACGATTAAACCGGTGCTGCCCCCAGCCACACACGGTAAGAAGCCAGAGCCATGCATTGCAAGACCACACGAAATTATCCACATCGTCTTTATACTCAGCTCCTCCTAGGCTTCCTCCTTTATACAATGTAAGAACCAAGGCAAAGCTCAATACTGCCGCCATTAATGTAAGCCAACGAATGCGTTTAATGCTTTCCCAGACCTTTGGCATTCGCACGACTGCATAACCAAATAGGAATGCGCTTAGGTAGCGGGCGTGGTTGTAAAAATCGTCTACGAAGGCGTGTGTGATCGGAAAATGGGGGTAAAGTAATTTGCCATAAACCTGCAGTAGGATGATCGGGATCACTACGACCAAAACAATACTGGGTACACGGTGCTCTAACGTACGCCAGACTTTTTCAGTGTAGATTTTATCGCTGCTACCATAAGCTCTGATAGTTTCGCCGCTGAATCCTTCACCGCTGGAATCTTCTCGACGGTATCCACTGCCACAGCCACTCTCTCGGCTACTCTCTCGGCTACACTCTCGGCCACTGGCTAACACTACGCTGAACAATACTGTGCAGCACTTAAGCCCCCATACGATGAGGGCGTAACAAAAGACATACATCAAGAACCAGAGATGATTCCAGGTAATGTGCCAGTTGCCGATGGTTTTGTAATCGGAAAATAATTCGCTACTTTGGTTTAGGTATGCAAACCAGGCACGAAAGAACCCGACATCATCCGAAATCATGCCGTTCAAACGCCCCTCGACGTAAACCTGCGGTACGACAATAACGGCTATTCCAAAAATTAACGGCAGTAATACGCGCGTATGACGTGACCAATAAAACTGCATCAATGTCATGCGGCGAATAATAAACGCGACTGCACTCCCACTGATTAAAAACAGTAGCGGCATTCGCCATTGGCCGGACCACAACATGACAGTTTGTAACCACTCACTTTGATGCGGGCTTTTAATATGCCAAGGCCAATCGCTGACATAAACCATGCCTATATGGAAGAATATGAGCATGCCAAACGCGAGTACTCGTAGCCAATCTAGTTCGTTACGACGGGCGATTTTTAGTTTATCCTGCTGCGTTTCCATCTGTATCACCTAGAGTAAACTCTGAAATTCATGTGAATACTCACAGTTAGCGATATGGCACACTAGCCCTAAGTGATTGATATACATAGACTTGTGATAAGCGGCAGCCCCTAGGGACGAGATCCGTTGGTTAATTCCGTTCTACTCATTAATGGCCGAGACGTAGAAGAAACTCGATGAACACTGAGACACTCAAAAAGTATTTTTTAGCGCACCAAGCCTTATGGTTAACGTCTGCTGTGTGTCTATGGCTGGGTCTAAATGTGCTGGTGCTGTCGACCAACTTTATAATGGAAGCTCGCGCTCAGGGTCACACGGTTGACATCTGGCAGCCCTTCACTTGGCAATTATCGAGCGCGCTGGTTCTTCTTCCGCTGATACTGACGCTCTTTCGTTTGCAGCGACGGTATTTTTCATCTTATTCAATCCGACAGCAAATCGTTCTTCACCTGGCTCTTACCCTGCCCTTTTCGCTCGTTCATGTGGCGGGTATGGTGGGTATTCGAGAATGGGTGTATTGGCTGAAGGGAAGTGAATATCAATTCGGGGATTGGGCATTCGGCTTTCTTTACGAATACCGTAAGGATTTTATGACCTATATAAGCTTGGTATTCCTTTTTCATGCTTACTCCACCCTTGTTTTACGATTACAGGGAGAAGCCAAATATGTGCAAACCGGAGAGAGGGAGGAGGAAGCCCCTCAGCCAGAGCAGCTTTTGGTCAAAAAACTCGGAAAAGAATTTCTCATTTCAATACATGATATTGAAAGGGTCGAGGCTTCAGGCAACTACGCCAACTTACACGTGGACTCAAGTGTATACCCCATGCGGGTCACGATGACCAAGCTGGAATCCCTACTGCCCCAAAAACAGTTTTTCAGAATTCACCGTTCACATATCGTCAATTTAAAGCAGGTGAAACATATCGAACCGCAAGAATCAGGCGATCACCTTTTGACGTTAAAGTCTGGAATTTCGTTAAATTTCTCCCGGCGCTATCGGGAATACTTTAAAGATGCTTTGAGTTATGCGAACAAATAACATCCTAATATTAAATACTGAGTACCGTATTTATTCCCACGCGGAGAGACTGTGAAAGTATTCTGAACTCAAATACCCTCGTTCCCATGCTCCGCGTGGGAATGCAGACCGAAGTATGTTTATTGCACTTAATTCTAGTATTGTTTGTTTATATTCCAGTAAGTCCGATAATTCTGATCGGTTTTCACTTCACGTATGCATTCCCACGGAGGACCGTGGGAACGAGAACGTTCAAGTTTGAGAATACTTTCACAGTCTCGGAGCGTGAGGAACGAGAATAATGCGCTGCAACCCCTATGGTTATCTGATATTAAGACCGTAAGGTAGTGCCATTCGGGTTAGATGTAACAACACATTAACTCATTACTTTCAGCGCTTTAGCTACGGTACTTTTTATCAATGCAGAATCGATAGGGTTCTTTAACACTCCACTTAAATCAACAAAACCTGCACCGCCGGATTCTGCCAGCGGCCTAATTTTATCTGTGTGAATAGCTATTCGGCTTCGTTGAGGTTTTTATTTCTGGAGCGGATTAACTGCTACCGTCGAATCCATTAACCGCAGCACTTCTTATATTTTTTTCCGCTGCCACAACTACAAGGGTCGTTACGAGTCGGTGTTTTTTCCATTTTAACCGTTTCAACTTTATTAATCTGGGCGGTCAGCTCGGCAATCAATTCAACCGCGCCTTCACTACTGTCGACGTGAATCTCGGCATAGATCAGGGCTTCATCAACCTGGTCTTGAATTTCTTTTTTACGCTCTTCGCTGGTCACAACCAATTCCAAGGGGTATTTTTTGGTCCCTAACTTACGATTGGCGTTAGTCTGAAATCCGCTCTTGATGTGGCTCTCACGTGCATCTTGGCGACCTTTGAAAAAAAACTTATCTGACATGCTGTAATCCTAATAACTTAAATTTGAAATGGTTTTAAAATAAAATAACTTTGAATTCGTGCGACTTTACATGCGCACGATTCAGAATACGTACGACTCAGAATACTGACAATTTAAAAGGGGCACGGACTATACCCGACTAACCGTTGCCCACTACTGGGGTGATCGAGGTGGAGTTCATTTGCGTGCAATAATAGGCGTTCCGCCATCCCCTCGCTACGTTCATTTTTATAGAGGTCGCAGCCGAGTATGGGGTGACCCATCTCACGACTGTGTATGCGCAATTGATGGGTGCGCCCTGTATGGGGGGTAAACCGTACGCGGCACCGGTCAGGCCGGTTAAACCGCTCTAATACTTGGTATTCACTGCGTGCCGGTTTGCCCGTGTCTCGGCAGATCTTCTGTAGCGGAAAATTGCCTTTGCCAATCGGGTGTTCAATCACCCCCTGATCATTGCTCGGGCTGCCGTCTAGTATCGCGATGTAACTTTTACTTACGGTGCGCGTTTCGAATTGCTTGCTGAGTACTCTGATCGCTTGCTTGTTAAGGCCTACAACCATGATGCCTGAAGTACCAAAGTCTAGACGGTGTACGAGTTGTGCTGAGGGGAATGCTTGTTGCTGTTGTTTCGCCGCAGGCGCTTTACTCTCTACAGGTGCATTTTCAGCTGTTGGCTCTTTTTCAGCTGCAGGCGCCTTTTCAGCTGCGGATGCATTATTAGCCGTAGGGGATTGTGCTTCTGCCTGTGGGGGCTTCTCTGAGAAGCCTTTAAGCTGGCCGCTCACTAACCGGTAGTGGACGGAGTCCTTGTTGAGTGGGTTCTTGCCAGACAGACTAAGCAAGCCGCTGGGCTTGTCGATCAACAGTATTTCGTCATCTTGGTAGAGTATTCGGATCTCGCCATAGCAGGGAGGTGCGATGAAATCATCGACGATGGTGGCGGAGGTATTCATGGTGACTGGTGAGGAACTCGTTACTGTAGGCTGGTATGGTCTTATTATCGCATGTTTTTGCTAGTGGCCACATACTTACGTTTGCTAACTAGTGGCCATCCAGAAATAGGGCTCTACTTCGATCGAATTTAAAACGCCATTTTCACACCACAAAATATAGTTATTTGGAATGACCAAACGCCCAAATCTCGTGATGTAAACCTGACATTTTAAATTCGTTCTCGCAACGAGCCATTTCTAGACAGACACTAGCTAGTGACCATAAACAAGCCTCGCCTCTCTTTAGGACTATTTTGGAGGATAACTCGTGAATATCAGTCTGCTTGTATGCCGCTTATGGGCTCCTTTAGCCTGAACATCATCATGCCTGACGCAAGTTTTTTTAACGTGCCGTTGATAGGAAAATTACCGCAACAAACCCAAAAAACTTGTGGAACAAATTCAAAAGTTGTTACGTTTTTAACGTGAATTAAAGGTGGCTTTGATAAAAAAGAAAGGGGTGAGTTATGTAACGGTCTTTTTATCAGACCGCTTAAGGGGTTACGTTTACTTAGTTTTTCATATGCAATGAATTACATTAGAAATGGATCAGGTTCTTGAAGAATACCAATCCCCCCCCCAGCCGTTATTATTTTTCTTACGCGACCAACGATATCTGGACTAGAGTCAAGAGAGGCCGTTGATCCACCTACAGTGGCTCCCGCCGCCACTAACTTTCCATTTTCTCGCAGCAAGACGCTTAGATCAGCTCCTGCACCAATTGCAACCACATCGCTATATTCGACCTCAAAATTTCTCCCCCACCACCAGCCAATACCAACAATTGTTCCATCGGACTTAAGGGCTAGAGCATGCCTATTCCCCGCTGCGAGCTGCACAACATCAGTTAACCCTTCGGGCATAGTTATATCCCCCCAGCCAACAACAGTTCCGTCATCCTTTAACGCAACAACGAACGCAAGCCCAGCCTTGATCTCCACCACGCCACTTAACCCTGGCGGAACATTTTTTTGGCCACGTCTATTTGCGCCTCCCCAGACCCAAACTGTTCCATCATAATAACGCACCACCTTAAAATCCAACCCAGCTTCAAGCTGAGCAACATTACTTAAGTCTGCAGGAACGGAAGCCGCCCCCCCCCAAGCCACAACCGTACCATCACTTTTTAATGCAAGAACTTCCCGATCACCTCGCTTAGTAATACTAATGACGTCAGTTAGCCCGTCGGGAATGGCATCATAATTTGTCCCTTGCGTTCCATGATACCGAACGATGCCATCACCGTATAAAATGAGATGCTTGTGAAGGGGGCCGACGATATCCACTACATTTTTGACAACTGTACTTTTACCATCAACCTGCAGTATGTTTCCGTTACTTCTCTGCCAAAAAACGTAGTCTCCGGCATAAGTCGGATCATTATAATCAACGTCTCCAAGGGTTGGCATCGCACATACCCAAGTGCCACTGGTGTACTGAAGAATTTCGCCTTCGGCACAAGTAACACCACCCAAAGGATTGTTTTGTAGATTATTCACACACATCCAATTGGTACCGTCGAACTGGACTAGCTGATTGGCAGTGCAACCCAGAGAGTTTAGGATCGAATCTCCGTTATCTCCTTTATCACCCTTGCTTCCGTTAGTTCCATTATCTCCTTTATCACCCTTGCTTCCGTTAGTTCCATTATCTCCTTTATCACCCTTGCTTCCGTTAGTTCCGTTAGTTCCATTATCTCCTTTATCACCTTTACCGCCCTGAATGCCTTGCTTACCTTCAGGCCCGACAATATTAGTTTCTACAGCCCAGCTACCGTCGGATTTTTGGTAAACATCACCTGTTATGTTGTCCAAATACATATCGCCATCATTCCCTTCTGACGAGATCGGTTCACCAAGTCCCGTCAACCATTTTGATGCGACTCCAGCATTAGCAATATTTTCGTAATAGAAAAACACACGCTCCATGACCGCGAGGTTACCGACGTTGTCTTCTATAGAAACGGCTACCTGATGAATACCACTATCCAAACTCACCAATGGACAGCTCGCAGATCCCGAGGTCACATTACAGTTTATCGACACCCCATCAATTGTGACCGCGAGTGATTCGGTATTAACACCGTCATCACCATCATAAAAATTCACGATTATTTCGCTGGGTGCACTGCCCAAATAAAAGGTCTGACTCGGCTCAATAATCTCCAGTGTCGGACCAGTAATATCAGTTCCGGGAGGAAGATCAACAGTTAAAATAAGCTGAGGTGGCGAAAGGCTTTCTGAAGAATGAAAAACAATGGAGCCATCACTACCTTCTAGGTCCTTTTTAATCAACCAACCATAATTCGGCTCGCCAGCTAAAATAGAAGCTACATGAGCAGAGACATCGAACTGGATACTGCCAAAAGTATTATTCGTAATATCGAATTGAACACTCTCGGCACCATATGCACCCCCACTCCAACCGCAATCAACATTGCTTGCACATAGCCAAGTAGCTTCCGACTCAAGCCAAGCATTTGTCGCAGAGTAAGCCCTAATTCGCCCCGCACGACCGCCCTCCCAATTGCCATCGTTAGAGGCAATATTAAATTGCAATTTTGCAGAGACTAAACTGCTAGAGGTAACGTTAGCGCTGAGCGAACTAAGGTCAAATTCGATAATGCTTCGAGCCGTATTGGCGTTATTATTCTGCAGGGTTAAGGTAGTGGAACTGCCTTGGTTAATGCCGGGCGTTCCTTCCAGTAGGGTTGTATCTTTTATAGAGTTAAGTGTAACTGTTTGAGCAAGACCATTCGTCGCGGACAAAAGTAGGCTCAGGCCGGCGATAGCCGACACATAATAATTTCGATATTTCATTGAGTTTCCCTTTAAATTCCAATCACTTTTTATTACTTTTATTATTTCCAGAACAACAACTAACAGATTAATGATTTACAGTCAGCAATATTTATTTTCCTTTATCCATGTTCCACTTGAGTTAGATCATCAGAAGAGACAGCTACAATATAGTTAAACGGACGCCAATTATCACGTTAATAATGACCACTCATTAGAACATTAACGAATAGATTTTTCGCATTAGGGGGGAAGAACTTATAACCCAAGCCAAAAACAAACTATTTAAACCTAAAAATAGAAGATCCGAACCGCCACAACAATAGCCGCCCACAATAATGGCCGCAAACAAAAACATGTAAATTAGCATTTTTAGATCTAGCTCATCAACAGCATCGATAGGCATGCGTTATAAAAATAGAACCATCGAAACAGAAAGAAAACCTTTAACGACACCACCAACAGACAAGCACCCTCATACTTCTGCTGCATATTCATCTCAACATCAGAGAAAAAACTCAGCTACATGAACAGATTCAACTAACGTACGGGATTCGAATAATTACAGAATCAAATTTTCGACAAAAAATTGTTGCACGTCGTTATTTCGCTTTAGCAAAATATGATCTACACTTGAAATGTATTACATCAAATACAAGAACCAACGGAGAAAGCAAGCAGGGACGTTTTATATTCACCAATATCCCCCTCGAACTCGTCTTTTTCTTTTAAAATCATCACCACTTACGCTATACGTTTGTATGGTTTGTGTTTTTACGAATTTTTATTCCGTATGACTGGGTGGTATGCGAGTTTCTCATGCCTTTTATTTGGCATAAAGACTTCGCACGTCAAATATTTTAGGTAACCAAAAATGGATAGATTTGTATCACGTATTGTAACGGGATTGGTATTCTTGGGAATATCTGCCAGCCTATCAGCAAGCCCTACGGAAGTAGGAACATTAAACACCGGAAATATAGGGGTAAACATTGATGCGGGGCATTTTCAAGACCCTATTTTAATTGTTGGCGTTTCCACACGAAACGACAATGAACCGGGCGTAATCTCTGTCGTGCCCGATGGTTTTGGAAGTTTTCAGGTGCGTTTTCGCGAGTGGAATTATCTTGACGGAATTCACGGCGATGAAGATATTCCCTACCTAGTAATAGAACGTGGGCGAACCGCTATGAACGATGGAAGTGTTTGGGAAGCCGGCACGTTCAGTTTAGGAGGCGGCTCTAAAAATATATTATTTTCCGAGAAGTTTGAACACGCCCCTGTCGTTTTGCTTTCACCCCAATCAGAAAATGATCCTGAAACATATAGCCTTCGCGTCGAAGGTGTAACTCGCTATAGTTTTTCAACCGCTTTAAAAGAGCAAGAATCGCCCGATACAAGCGGACATAATCAGGAAACCATCGCTTGGCTTGCCATTTATAGTCCGGCGAACACAGGCATAACGGATGGCAGTATTGCGTACACCGTTTCCCAGGCCATTGTTAATGATACACCGAGTAATGTACTGGGAAACAGCCTATACATTGAGGAGGAAACGTCCAGAGATGCGGAGACCTACCACATCGATGAAGTTATTTCGGCACTTTCAACGCTTAGCGGCATGTTCGCTCAAACCACAACGATTTATGGCGGAAATCCAGAAAACTTAGCGCTTGCTGTGGCTTTTATTCCGAGCCTGATTCCAGGTGATAAAACAGGAGCCAACGGAAATATCGCATTAATAGGCACAAACGGTTTACAGAGTTCAAGCTATTCAGCAAGTTCTACCTGGCCATCGGATTTGCCTGCATCTGCTTTTGATGGTTATGTCCCTGGGTTGCAAGTGAATAGTGACGCGGTATCTCAAGTAAACAGAGGGACTTGGATAGCCTCTAAAGCTAGCTCAGGGCGCTGGCTACAAGTGGAGTTTGACCAGACGGTTCACCTTACTGGATTTAGCAGCACAACAACGGCCAGCTCTTTAGGTGCAACGGATAGGTCGCCAAAAGATGTGACCATTCAAGTATCAGAAGACGGTATTAATTTTACCGATCACGAATCTTTTATATTACCGATTACCGGTTCCACAGAATTATTCACAACCCCAGCAATTGGTCGCTATATACGATTTTTTATGGCCAGTAATTATGGCGGTCCCTATTATCAAATTGAGGAGTTAGAATACTACGGTAGCTTTTTCCAATCGCCAGAAAACGGAACCCCTGAAGAAGCTTCGGGTTCGAGCTGTATGGATGTTCTCAATACGTTGCCTGGCACAGTTAGCGGGTACTATGTCATTGACCCCGATGGTACTGGTGGCGTTGAACCTTTTGAAACCTATTGCGATATGACGTTTGACGGTGGTGGATGGACGCTTGTGGCTAAGCGCAGAGATACGGTTAGAAACGAAGTTATCACTATCACCAATGACAATACCGATCAACATATTGGCGATAGTGCCTGGATTGCAATTAAAACTATTAGCACAGAGCTTTATGTTGAGCAGCCAGCAGTTTCTCGCTGGGCAATAGCGCCATTTTCAAATATTGAAGGCACTATTTGTATCCCTCTTACAGATTCACTAAGTACCCCTCGAATATTTCATGCCGAGTCTTCTGGGTGTGATACAGCGAGCTTGGATTACACAATGGTCGGGTATAGCAATAGTAATAGCGGCTATTCAAATGTATGGAACCACATGCCCGGAATATTCACTTCTGAATCGGGGTTTTCATCTCCTGCTGAAGGTGCAGACGGAACCATTGTCGATATTTATGTGCGGTAGTTAACTTGCTATTAAGCTCAAACAATAATTAATATGATAGTTCCGAGACTAAAACCGGCTTGAAGTTTTAAGCTGACCTTATTAAATCCGTTTGGCAATACGCTAAACGGATTTATTTAATATCGGCAACGTATTAATGAGTGCCCGAGTCTTCAAACCTGTATTCAGTATATCCTCATTCCCCGTTCCAGCTCCCCGTTCCCCGTTCCCCGTTCCCAATTATGCTAATACAGCCCCCTGCTATACTAGCGGGATGCTATTATGCATCAGCAAATTGTGAAAGGAAGAATGATGGATGTGAATTTTTGGCTGCAGAGATGGGACAGTAATGAGATTGGCTTTCATGAAAAGAAAGCGAACCCGTTATTGGTCGAACACGTCAATGAGTTGAATTTGGACAAAGATAGCCGTATTTTTTTACCTTTATGCGGTAAAACTCTTGATATTGCCTGGCTGCTCTCTAAGGGGTTTCGTGTGGCTGGGGCAGAATTGAGTAAGACGGCTATTGAACAGCTGTTTATTGCTCTTGGGATCGAGCCCGACATTTCGACCGCTGGAAATATCGATCGTTATAGTGCAGAAAATCTCGACATATTTGTGGGGGATATTTTCGAGTTATCGAGTGAAACGCTTGGTCCAGTCGACGCGATTTACGACAGAGCAGCTCTGGTCGCCCTACCAGAAAACATGCGCCAAAAATACACATCCCATTTATTAAAAATAACAAGCGAAGCACCTCAGTTGCTCCTTAGCTATGAGTATGATCAAAACGTAATGGACGGACCTCCGTTTTCGATTAGCCATGATGAGGTGAAAGAACACTATATAGCGCATTACACCTTGAACCGACTCAAAACCACTAAGGTACCCGGAGGCCTAAAAGGAAAATGTACGGCTACGGAGAGTGTTTGGCTGCTGGCGAATAGCTAAGTTTCTTTCTAGAGTTCACAGGAGCTCTTAGGAAGTCATGATAATTGTTTGCCTCTCGACACATGAACGCCGCAAGCGGCGTTACACAACGATGCATAGAAACTATCGA
Source organism: Agarilytica sp. (assembly GCA_033852165.1). Classification (GTDB taxonomy): domain Bacteria; phylum Pseudomonadota; class Gammaproteobacteria; order Pseudomonadales; family Cellvibrionaceae; genus Agarilytica. The sequence goes on from JAWSUZ010000068.1 coordinate 26,082, forward strand.
CAGCCCCACGCTACAGGAAAATGCACTTGCTAATGCTGACCAAGCCGATAAGTTCCGGCAACAAAGCCAAAGGCCTTTACTAGACGATTCCACGAGTTAATCTGTACGATTGCTAAGGTTAGATTTGCAATATCGTCTTGACTGAAATACTTGCTAAGGCTGACAAACAATTGCTGCCTATCTTCTGGGGCATCATTCAGCATTGTGACGGATTCAACCCACGCCAATAACGCTTTCTCTGAGGCATTGTAATAATTAGTTTCCCTCCATGCCGATGAGGAGTAGACGCGCAGTTCACTTTCGCCCGCTGCAACGGCTTCTTTGAAGTGCATCTCTATGCAGTAAGCACACTGGTTTATTACCGATACTCGATATCTCAATAATTCCATAAAAGATTCATCGACAATATTTAAGCCCTTAATATATTTTTCTGTTTGCATCATGCAACTCAATATCTCTTCGGGTATGCTTTCATAAGGTATTCTTGGCATGTTAATTTGCCTCCGCTAATGTGGTTGACAATACGAATTGTACTTTCCCCCACCGAAGGATAGAATCACCAAATATGGTTAAACAGTTTTGCATAAAACGCAAAGGTTGAAATGCTTAAATCAATACGACTATTTTTGAAAGTGGCTGAATTAGGCAGTTTTTCTAAAGCCGCCAAAGTATTAAACATGGCTCCCTCGTCGATTACTCGGAGCATTGACAGCCTTGAGCACGAGCTAAAAACTGAATTATTTAAGCGCAGTACTCGACAGTTAACTCTAACGGATAAAGGTCATATTTTTTTGGCGGGAGCTTCGAAGCTCGTTGCTGAAAGTGAATCTTTGTTCCTATCAGTAACTGAAGATAATAGTACTCCTGAAGGCACCTTACGAATTTCGGTATTTGAAAGCTTTGGTCGTCTGCACATATGCCCAATTATTCCTGAGTTCCTAAAAAAGTACCCGAAGATAAGAATTGAAATTGAGTTAGAAAACAGGCTCGTTGATCTAGGAGGGGAAAACGTTGATCTGGCTATTCGCGTGGGAACGCCCACAGACTCTAGCTTAAAAGCTCGCAAGCTTACTCCCAATCACACGCTTATTTGTGCATCTCCCGATTATTGGTCAAAATACGGGAAAATATCGCACCCTGATGGCCTATCATCACATAATTGTTTACTTCTCAACACCGGGCGACAGAGATGCTACTGGTTTTTTAAAAAAAACCGCCGAAGCGTTAAGGTATTAGTCCGTGGAAACTTGACGTCAAGGGGGGGAACGCCGTTATTGGAGGCTGCCTTAAGAGGTATTGGTGTTGTTCAGCTCTCAAACTGGGTTACATCTGATTTTGTGAAAAATGGCCAGCTAGTCGCTTGCCTTAGAGACTGGGAACCGCGCCTCAATGAGCAGTCTAGTGGCAACGTTTATGCGGTATACAGACAGAGTGCACATAAGAATCCAAACATACGAATTTTCCTTGATTATTTAATTGAAAACATAGATGGCAAGTTTACGTATTAACTACAGACATCTGTTAAGCAACCACTACTGTCTAGCAGTCAACCCGAATATTGAATACAATATCGACAAATATGGGTTGATTCCTTCTGTAAGAGGCCTTCAGCCCATAAATTCGCTCCCAGCTAGGGCTAGTCACAATACTAAACCCTACTGAACGGCAGCATATTTCCGTGTTAGTTAGATATTAGAGTTAAATAATGAACGATATAAGTTTTGAAGAAATTGTAAAATTAAGCTGCGAAGAGCGGTATGAAACCTTTCTGGGCATGGTCGCGGATGAAAGGGATATTTGGATTCTTGTCAATGAAGAAAAACAGTTTCTAAAAATACACTCCCAAGACGATGATATCGAATTTTTGCCCATTTGGCCGCATTCAGATTTCACAGAGGCTTATTGCAAGGACTCAAAAGAAAAGTTGACCCCAAAATGCATTTCTGTTCCTGAGTTCTTTACGAAGTGGGTGCCGGGTCTGGAGGGCGATGAGCTAAAAGTTGGTGTGTTTCCAAACTCGGGATCAGACGTTTGGATTATGGAACCATCGGAGATTAAAAGTGACCTTCAAGACGAATTCTCAAATGCAGGATTTTAAACACTATTAAGCTGCTGTGGAGGATTTTCTCTGTCCTCCCCCCAATACCAACCGACCTGTATTGGGCTAAAAAATGATAGATTCGTCTCTGGTGCGATCAAAACTCGAGATATAGGTTAAACTGTAGAAGTACTTTTAAATAAAGCAGGATATAAAGATGTTAGGCAAATTAAAGAGCATGGCTTCAGGTAGCGCTATCGACCAGGTTGTTAAAAAAGTCAGCCCTCAACTGCAGTCACATTTGAACAAGATCAAAAACTTTAATGTTTCCGAGCTTCAGGATAACTCACAGTACGATCGACTGGTTGCTCGCCCGGCTTTAATGTCTATTAACGCTAGCTCCTCTGGAATTACCAAGCTAATTCCAGGATTTGAAACTAAATTTTTGAGAATGATGGTGAACCTGAGAGATGAGCTAGTCGATTTGTCGGGCAGCAAACCTCAACTTAAAGAGGGCTATCAAGATAAATTAACGTCGGTCGTTGTCAAAAGTTTTAAGAGCTGAGCAAGCCTTCACAAAATAGGAACCTGCACCGTAAATAATAGGCAGCCTTCACGATAAAATCCCGCACGATGCCGTCGTGCGGGATTTTATTAATCTCACGAATCTATATTACTCTCCCCCGCTAAAAAGTAGCCCCGCCACCAACCAATATTCATGTTTCCAATTACGACATTTCATGCTCCCAATAACGGCAAGGGCGAAAAATACGTATCAAATCCCACCTACCCATTACTGCCAATATTAGTAGCAACGACAATACGATAGGTGCCCCGGTAGAAACCTCTCCAGTCGAGAATTTTCAGCTGACATCCCCATCATTAATCAGTGATAAGCAAGGCCGTGGAACCGCAAAGCTTATCGCCAATACGTGGATTAGCTACAACGTTCGATCGAGATTATTGAAAAACTTCAGATTTGGAATGGGCGTAAAGTATGTTGGTGAACGTTATGGCGACAATGATAATAGCTTCGTACTACCTTCGTATACTAAGTTTGATGCTTTAGTAGAATTTAAACCGTCGGATGACCTCACGATATCGTTAACGATACGGAATGCTTCAAACAAAGAATATTATGCGAGCAGTTTGGGATCAAACCTCACCCTGGAGGAAGGGGAACCGAGAAGTATATTTTTGACGTTAAAATCGAAGGGGATTTTTTAGCGCTGAAGGTAGTACTGCTTCAGCGCTAAAACGAACAAGCTATTGATAACAGGTTAACCGTTATCAATAGCCTTAGCGCTCGAGTTCAATAACTAAGCGGCTTGAGCTGAAAAATTTAACTCTAAATAACTAACAATGTCTTTAGATTCGTACATCCATGAAACCTGACCACGTTCATCTTCAATACGCAAACAAGGCACTTTGAGCCTGCCACCACCTGAAACCAACTCCTCGCGAGTTGTATCACAACCCTTGGCATCACGTGTTTCAATATTAAGTGTTTGGCGTTTCATCGTCCGGCGAACTTTGACACAGAATGGGCAAGCGAGATATTGGTACAATGAAAGCTTAGCCGTTTGCACATCGATAGCGGCCTGCTCATCGACTGCACGTGTTACGCCCTTCGGCGTAAAGATCCAATCCAATAACAAAATAATCTTGCCTAATACCCAACGAATTAAAAACATTTTGACTCCACAGTTCAAATAAAAAGGCAAGAATGTTGGTGGAAACCACGCAGTTATTCTTGCCTATATGCTTATCAGCTGGCCCCGAGACTCTACTCCGGACCAAATTTGGCGAAAATATACCCTATTTTTGTTGTTTTTTCCACTTCAAAACGGGGGATTGAGAGTCGCGGCCCATAAATATCTCGATAATTTATCTGAAAAACTTCGCTTTCGGCCGATTGCAGCCTCAATCGGAAAATATTTTTCTCCTTTAGTATCAATCACTTATAGCCAACTCACTCCGTAAAGTCCCAAAATTAGTATAAATTCCCACTAAACTCTCTCTAACAATTTTCCATTTATGAGGACGCTCCCCCCGAGCTAAACTTTTGAATGTCAGGTTATGAGGCCTCTTCTGTACCTCGGAAGGCGCTTCCAATATTCGATACCAATACATCCTGTAAGGTCGCTAAACCCATTTTCCAAAGGGAGGTGACTGCTTGGAGAGAGCAGAATACCTGGAGCTAGGAAGAAGCATTGTCACAAGGTAGCGATAGTTTTGAATTTCGTCTAGAACAGAAATCGAAAAAGCCGGAGTCCAGCCTGAGATCACCACGGCGTTCGATGATATTGAAACTCCTTCCCAAGCGCTGAAAATAGGTGCAGATATCATTTTATTTTGACTTCCAAACTCTTAGCTCAACATTCCGCAATTACTGCACCGTCTCTCGTTTTCGTTCCGCGCTTCTCGTCCTCCTCCTTCGGTCTTACCCCCTGTGTCAGGCTAGTTGTAACCCCTCATAATTAATCAATATTGTAC
>JAWSUZ010000010.1:0-48459 GCA_033852165.1 Agarilytica sp.
AAGCGAGGTGTACATATACGTACTTGTGGCGTGTCTTGGCAACGCTTCCCGAAGTAATATAGCGGGCTATCAGCAGCTATATATACTCAGAAAAACATCAAGACTAGCATCCGAAATTCAAGTCTCGACAGTTCTAAAGTAAGCCATGACAGTGCGCGGAGCACGAGGAAGCTAGAAGGGTTTAACTTACTGGCCACCTAATAAAGGCGCCACAATAGCGGGAACAATGTACTCGCTAGCCCACATATAGGGAGTGCGCGTATTGCCGTGTACGCCCGGATATTCTGCTGCGGTAAACACAACGACCATATCAAACGCTTCAAAAACCATGATTTGCTGGCCGCCATAACCCAGCGCCGCACTGGCTTCGTATTCAACCCCATCTACCGTAAAACCGTTGTGCCACCACTGAAAACCATAACCCGTGATTCTTTTGCCAGAGCCAAGATCAAATGCTTTTTCCAGCGTCTGCGCAACCCACTCCGAAGGTACAATTTGGCTGCCGCCCCAACTGCCCTCGTTGAGGTACAACTGACCGAACTTCAACAGATCTCGCGGACGCATAGACAAGCCGAGTTCCCAATAAAAATTATCGATGCCTAGCGGCCCAAACAACTCAGCGACGGCAAAGTCTTCTATGTCTTGCTCAGTACTTCGCTGAACAATTTCTTTAATCGCATTGGCAATCGCCGTGCTGTAAACAAAGTCTCGGCCTGGAGGGCTCACGAGGGGAAGTTGAAATAAATACTCAAAATCGCCACCAGCATCGTTAAAATGCGTTAACGAATTCTCCGCATGGCCATAATGCGTGGACAATTCATCCCATTCGAAACCAGCTGACATGGTCATAAGATCCCGTAGAGTAATATCGGCCTTGGTAACTTCCTCACCGTCAAACTCATAGGTTTCAAACCAATCAACATTCGTATATTCTGGAAAAAGATCATAGAGGCGCGTGTCTTCTAAGGCTAAAAATCCCTGATCTATCGCTATCCCCATCAATGCAGAGACAACACTTTTCTGAACCGACGCCAATACATGCAAAGAGTCACGACCATAATTCACAACCGTTCGATTTCCGGAGCTGATAAATCCAGGGAAATACTTTTCCAGCACTAGTTCGCCGTCAATTGAGATCAGAATACTGTGGAGCTGATGGTCACGCTCACCACAATGCATAAGCGAAGCCATTTCAAGAATACGATCAACGTCTATTTCCTTTGTACTCAGATCGCCAGTGGCAAGGCCGTCTCCGGTATTTTCGGGGATTTCATAGACATAATCTTCATCGCAGGTGATCTTGTAAGAAGAATTGTCTTGGGGTGAATAACTCGCCCGACCTGAGCTCCCTCCCGACCCTCCGCAAGAACATAGTATAGAAATAAGAAGAACTAAAAATAGGTTTCGAAACATATGTATTTACCTCTGGTTTAATGAGCAAACACATAAGAAGCACCATACCTCCAAAAAACTAAAGAATAGGAAACAGATCGTAAAGGATGCTTTTCGGCCAGCCCCAGTAATAGCCGCCCCACTGCTGCCCCACTACAATCCCAGATCAATAAATAAATTTATTTTGCGAACTGGCGAGTAGCCCGCCCATAAACCGGGCCGTAGTAAGAGTGAAACCAAAATATCAGGCTGGGACCATTCGATATGGGCGCTTGCTTATTGCAAGCAACGACGGCGAGAGGTGTAACGATGGCAATTTTAATTTGTTCGTACGACTGCAAGGAAGCAGAAGGTAGAGCAACGCAGGACAATTACCAGGATGTAATTAGTAGGGCGACTCATTAGCGCAGGAAGCGCGTAAGTAGAATAACGCAGGGCAATTACAGGGATGCAATTGGTAGGGCGACTCATTAGCGCAGGACGCGCGTAAGTAGAATAACGCAGGACAATTACAGGGATGCAATTAGTAGGGCGACTCATTAGCGCAGGAAGCGCGTAAGTAGAATAACGCAGGACAATTACAGGGATGCAATTGGTAGGGCGACTCATTAGCGCAGGACGCGCGTAAGTAGAATAACGCAGGAGCAGTTATCGAGGAGATAAAGCCGAGCAGTTATCGAGGAGACAAAGCCGAGCAATTGCCGAGGAGACCCCTACTTATGGATGAACGAGCAACCCGCATCTACATAAGCTTTACGTAACAACCGTTTTCAATCCGATTGAAAATTATTCCTTGCGCCCCTTTTTTTGACAGGCTAATAGTTGGCAATTTTTTCTTGGCAATACTTTTCCGTTAGCGATTTCAAATGCGCAACCCGCTCACCCAACCACTCCAGTTCCTCTAATGAAATGTTATAACTGGGCGAGTAGCGAGCATCGACATAGGCTTTACGCAACAATTCAAAACGCTCTTTCTCTTCCAGGGTTCCTTCTGGAAAAGCCCTTAAAAATTGCGGCTCTAAACAAGCAACACGTTGACTGAGTTTAAGTAAGTCGTGAATTTTGGGTTTATAGCGGGTGTAAACAAGAAGCACCGCATTATAAAAACTCTCGGTAGCTTGATGCAGTAGAAAGGCGGCTTTATTATTTTCTTTTTCACCTAAATAGAAGTGAAAACCTTTTACGAAACCAACTGCACTATCATTCCAATATTTAAAATCTTCTTCAGCTAATTTCTTTTTCTCTCGATTATTCGGTTCTCGGGGTGAGGATAAGATGAACGATTTGTTGGTGTACAACAATATGCCTTCGCGCTGAATATCCGAGAAAAAATACTGCCCTTTTTTTAAATGGTGATTGACCAACTCAACATCTTCGGCAATAAGACCAACCGGCGTTGTCAACACACGCTGCAAACTGTTATGTAACGACCGTTTATGCTCGATTTTACTCGCACGAGACTCTGTTTTAGTGAGCACCAAAATATCGAAATCACTTTGATACTGGTAATGCACGCCGTCGTCTGCCAGCTCTTCAACCCAGTCTCCACGGGCATAACTGCCAAATAGAATAATCATGCAAGGCTTAACCGCCTCGACAATAAGCTCCACAGCCCAATTTAATTCTTGGCGCTTGTGTTCCGGTAAATGATCGAGTGTCGTTTTCATGCCGCAATGTTACCAGCTTCGCTGGGGCCCCGATAGATAACGGCCAGTCGCCAAACAAAGACTGGCGCCGAAAAAGGAATGGGTGAATGTTTTTTCACCAAGCTGAGTTTACATAGCCGTATTGGCTCCCAGAATGGACAGAAAGGAAACGCTTTGGGTAAGACGGCCTACCGCATTACCACATGGACTTGGCGGTTTCGACCGAGCAGGATGCCGATAGGGAATAAGTGTTTAGGCGAGTGCAACGACAAGAAAGCTATGGTTTAGAATTTCGCCAGGAACAGAGATCGAAGGAGCCAGAGTCGAGTGTTAGATCGGGGATGTAGCTGCTGAGTGTACAGCGAGGTATTAGCTGTGAGCACTACGAGTGACTTGGGTAGAGCCTGCCCCGCAAGTGCTTCCTCACGCTCCGAGACTGTGAAAGCATTCCAAAACTTGAACGTTCTCGTTCCCATGTTCCGCGTGGGAATGCATACGTGAAGTGAAAACCGATCAGAATTATCGGGTTTACTGGAATATGAACAAACAATATTCGCATTAAGTGCAATAAACATACTTCGGTCTGCATTCCCACGCAGAGCGTGGGAACGAGGGTAAGATTAAGTGCAATAAACATACTTCGGTATGCACTCCCACGCAGAACGACTGTGAAAGTATTCCAAAACTTGAACGTTCTCGTTCCCACAGTCCCCCGTGGGAATGAGGGTATTGTTCTCGTTCCCATGCTCCGCGTGGGAATGCATACGTGAAGTGAAAACCGATCAGAATTATCGGGTTTACTGGAATATGAACAAACAATATTCGCATTAAGTGCAATAAACATACTTCGGTCTGCATTCCCACGCAGAGCGTGGGAACGAGGGTAAGATTAAGTGCAATAAACATACTTCGGTATGCACTCCCACGCAGAGCGACTGTGAAAGTATTCCAAAACTTGAACGTTCTCGTTCCCACAGTCCCCCGTGGGAATGAGGGTATTTGAGTTCAGAATACTTTCACAGTCTCGGAGCATGAGGAACGAGAATAAAACCTGCCCACGAATACGAAGAGTGATCTGAGTAAAGCTGCCCCGCTAAACGGAGATTACTTTGGTTAGAGCCAACCCCACCAATACGGAGATTGCTTTGGTTAGCGCCTGCCCCGCGAGCACCGCAAGCGCTTTAGGTGCAGTATTTAATACACGAAAACTATTCCTTACAGGCATAATTAACCGAAGCCAAACCTATTTTTTAATACCGCCTCTTGAGCCGATACAGAACAGAGAAATCAAATAAGTCTGCCCGTCACCCCAAACAACTTAAAATCCGCCGCCCATCTTTTCCAACTAAATTCGAACTCACTTTTAACGGGTGTTTTATCTTGTCCCACGCAGAAATCTCTCCGTCCGAATTTAAATGAGGAAACGCCCTTTTTTGCGGTTCTCGTTGGTTTATTTGTTGCGAGCCTGTTTTGATTGATTCAGGAGTTGATAAAAAATTTATTAATTGATCGTAACTGCTGGAATCAGTGATATCGATGGATAAAAAATCATTCGGACGCTCACGAAAAACCGTTTCAACACTATCTTGATGATTTAGAAAACAGCCAATAAGGTCTTCCTCAGAAAGCATTTCCCCCGATATAAACCGGCCAAAAACCGCCTCATAAGCATTCACTAACAAAGGGTGAAAAGCATTAGCGTTACGCTCGTGCTTCTGAATTATTTTTGCCCGTAAACGCTGTATAGACGGCAACCACTCGTCCATTGGCCGTGACAGATGAATAAATTTGGAATTGGGAAAGTACAGATCAAGATGTTTATACTCACTAAAAACCGGCGTATCCGCAATCACATCCGCCCGCTCAAACGCCTGATCGGTATACGCCGTATGCGCAACCCCGTAACCAAGATCCAGCAACGCCGCACACAAACTCGTCGTACCCGTTCGAGGCAAACCCACAACAAACAATTTATTCATCCCCCCATTCTAAATTAAAGTGGGGTCAGATGAACATTTATGTCGCGTGAATAACCTTTACGGCCCACGCTGATGTCCTGGTGAGAAAAACAAAGTGGGGTCAGATGAACGTTTATGTCACGTGTATAGCCTTTACGGCTCAAGCTCATGTCTTGGTGAGATACAGAGATAACAAGATAAGGAGACAAAAGGAATAAAAGGGGAAAAGAGTGAACACGCGACATTAATGTTCATCTGACCCCAGTTTATGGCGTCATAACCCGCTTAGAAATTTGAGGACAAAGCCTTGCTGTGCATTGGCTTGGGATTGGATGGCGATGGCGACACTTTGTTTGATCTCGTTAGCCGCGAGCTCGGAGGCTTCTTTGGCTACGTCGGCATCTTGAATACGAGAGCGTGAGGCTTGGGCGGAGATTTCACTGGCGGCTAGGTTGGAGATGGTGGAATCCAATCGATTCAAACCCGCGCCTATACCGGCAAAAGTTGAATTCACTTCGTCTTGAAAAGAATCCAAGCTGCCAAGGGCGGAACTCGCCCCCGCGGCGGTGGAGAGGTCGATGTCTGCGAAGCTGGTATCGATAAGAACCTGCTCAAAATCGCCTACCGAAACATCTAAAGTGTCACCCTCTCCAGGCCCTACCTGTAAGGCAATCGGATCGCCGCTTTTAAACAACGATTGATTGTTAAATTGTGATGTGTCAATTGTGCGCGTCAATTCGTCTTTGATTTGTTGCGCTTCTGAATTCAATGCCGAACGGTCTTGATCTGTCAGGGTGCCATTGGAGGCCTGTAATGCTAATTCTCGAATACGCTGAATACCATCGGTCAACGATGAAAGCCCGGCATCGGCTGTCTGCAAAAACGATATCCCATCGTTAGCATTACGCGATGCTTGTGCAAAACCATTAATTTGAGAGGTTAAACGGTTGGCATTCGCCAAACCTGCCGCGTCATCCCGCGCGCTATTAATGCGGCTCCCTGAGGCTATTCGTTCTGCTGACCGATTAACAGCAGACGTTGCTCGGTTTATTTGACTGCTGAAATTGGTGTTAATACCGGAAATAGGCATAGTGCTAACTCTACTCAAACCTTTCGGAATGGACGTTTATTATTACAACATACTCGGAAATGTAGGATAGCGCCAAATGGCCGGTTTTTGAACGATTTGTATGTCATAACAAATCGCCCAATAGAGCATTTTGATCTTAAAATAAAGTGGGGTCAGATGAAACTTGATGGCGCGTAACTGTATTTTTGGAGGGAGGCGCCATCAAGTTTCATCTGACCCCACTTTATTTTGATTAGTATTCCATGTCTTTGGGGAGGTCGGGTTTTCTGGGGTAGTTGGGTTTTTCGTTGTGGCCTTTGCGGTATTCGCGAAGCTGGAATACGTAGGCGAGCACTTGAGCTACGGCGAGGAATAAGCCTTGTGGAATGGAGTGATCAATTTCGGTGGTGTGGTAAATCGCTCTGGCGAGCGCTGGGGACTGAACGAATTCGATGTCGTGAGCACGCGCTACTTCGCGTATGCGCATGGCCATGTGGTCGACGCCTTTGGCCAATAGTATGGGGGTTTCCATGTTTTCTGGGTCGTATTTTAGGGCGACTGAGAAGTGGGTTGGATTGGTGATCACCACATCGGCGTCGGGGACGGATTGCATCATGCGCTGCTGCGATAGCTGTTGTTGCATTTGGCGGATTTTGCTTTTGACTTCGGGCTTTCCTTCGGTGTCTTTCATCTCGTCTTTAATATCTTGACGCGACATTTTTAGCTTTTTGGAGTATTCGTGAATTTGGAACGGGATGTCGATAAGGGCGATAAATATGGTGGAGGCCGATAACCACACCGCGGCCATCACGCTTAATTCAAGGGAGTGCATTATCCCGGCTTCGAGGCTTTCTTCTGACAGCCCGAGTAATTCCCCTTGGGTCGAGGAAAGTAAAATATAGGAAACACTTACGATGATGGCGATTTTGCCTATTGCTTTGAACAGTTCGACGAGAGACTTCATCGAAATCATGCGTTTCAAGCCAGCAATGGGGTCCATTCGGCTGCCTTTGGGCATGAGGGATTTACCACTGAATAACCAGCCCCCCAATGCGACTGGACCGGCGATAGCGGCGAGGATTAGTACGGAAAAAATCGGCAGTAAGGATAGCAAAGCTTCGCGAAATGAGAGGGCCAAATGCGCGATCATTGCACTGGTATCAAAAATTGTTGCGCGGTCGAGACTGAAATTATATCGAATGACGTCGGCCAGTGTGAGGGCTATCTCTCCACCAAAAATCATAAGCCCAAACGAGCCGGTGAGTATGACGGCTGTGGTGGTCAATTCGCGGGATCGGGGAACTTGCCCGTCTTCACGAGCCTTTTCGAGTTTTCTGGCGGTGGGTTCTTCTGTTTTTTCTTGTGAGCTATCGCCGGAATCAGCCATTAATGGGGTATCCCCAATAATGTCTCGGTAGATAAATACCCAAACGAGATAATTCGGTCAAAGGTGGGAATAAAATTAATGAGTCCCATCCAAATCAGCACTAAACCCATGACCAAGGTGAAGGGAAAGCCTATCGCAAAAATATTCAGTTGCGGAGCTGATCTGCTCATAATACCGAAGGCGACGTTGACGAATAAAAGTGAGGTTAAGATCGGCAAGGCAAAAATGAGCGCTGACGAAAACATCCAGTTGGCCATATTTAAGAGTTGCGTAAACATGTCGCGAGTAATAACCCATTCGCCCGGTGGTAAGGTCTCAAAACTGTCGACTAATATTTTAATTAATACGATGTGGCCATCCACAGATACAAACATCATTGTCACCAGCATCAAAAAGAACTGTGATATGACGGTCGTTTGTACGCCGTTGCTGGGGTCATTCATTGAGGCAAAGCCCAAGCCCATTTTCATCGCCATAAACTGTCCGCCTAAGACGAATGTTTGAAATACGATTTGAAAAATAAAACCGGTTATCAATCCGATAACAAGTTCTTGGGCAACAAATACCGATGAGCTTAATGACAAGGATTTTACGGGGGGTAATTCGGGAATAAGGGGTACAACAAGAATCGTGACCAATACTGCCAGCGAGGTTTTGACCCGCATGGGAACGGTTTTCGCGCCGATGATCGGCATCACCATAAACATGGCGCTAATACGAAATAATGGCAATGTATATTGCTGTATAAACATTGCTATTTGTTCGTCAGTATAAAACATAACTAAGGCCGGGTTACGCTAGCATCAGCGGTATTTGTTCAAGTATTCTCGCGAACAAGTCCATAATACTGCGCAGAAGCCAAGGCCCCGCGATCATAATTGTGGTGAGTGTCATCATTAAGCGCGGCAAAAAGCTGAGTGTTTGTTCGTTAATTTGGGTGGCGGCCTGAAAGGTACTCACGATTAACCCTACGGCCAAACTCGGCCCGACGATTACCGATACCATCATCATGGTCAGTAAGAAAGCGTCACCAAACAGTTGCAGAGCAAATTCAGGTGTCATTTTCCACCTCCGTTATAAAGTGGGGTCAGATGAACATTGTTGGCGTGTAACTGTATTTCTAGAGGGGCGCGCCAACAATGTTCATCTGACCCCACTTAATTTAAATACCAAAGCTGGCGGCTAATGTGCCAATTATTAAGCCCCAGCCGTCTACGAGTACAAATAACATGACTTTAAATGGGAGGGATATGATTAATGGGGAGAGCATCATCATGCCCATGGCCATTAGTACACTCGCTACCACGATGTCGATGACTAAAAATGGAATAAATATCATAAAGCCGATTTGAAATGCGGTTTTTAATTCCGAGGTGACAAATGCTGGCATTAGGATGTTAAAAGGTATGTCGGCTGTTGATGTGACGGGTTCTATTTTCCCGATGCGGAAAAACAGGTCTATATCCGATTCCCGCGTGTTTTTCACCATAAAATCATGAAAGGGTTTTTTGGTGAACTCTATGGCTTGGCTTGCGTTTATTTGTTCGTTTATATAGGGTTGCAGCGCATCGTTATTCACTTTATCGAGTACGGGGGACATGATAAAAAATGTCAGGAACAGCGCTAGGCCAATTAATATTTGATTGGATGGCGATTGCTGTAAGCCGATGGCTTGCCGCATGATTGAAAATACGATGATGATGCGAGTGAATGAGGTCATCATCATAAAGATGGCGGGCAGGAATGACAGCACCGTCATTAACATTAATATTTGCAGGGTGATGGTGTAATCTTGCGAACCGTCGGCGTTGGTTTTGACGGTCATCACGGGAATGGCTTCTACAGGACTAAAGCCTTTTCCTGCGATTGCTTTTGTGAACGCTTGCGCTTCTGACGAGGATTCTAGTGCTTGGGCGCTAGCAGTCATTGTGGTAAAAAATGACGCTAGGGATATTACCAAAATGGCAAATAACGTGAGGCTCTTTTTCATTAAGTTTGGGTAGTGTGCCTGGTTCATTCACGACTACCTACTGGGTTTAGTTCAGGGCTTAGTTCAGGGATAAGTTCAGGGTTGTGCTCAGGACTTTTTACCAACTCAGATTCAGCGCTATTCATTACTGCAAGCTCAGGGCTCTTCATTTCTACAAGCTCAGGGCTGTTCTTCTCAATAAGCTCATGGCGCCCCCCCAAATCACTATCAGCATTCCCCCCGCCCTTATTATCACCCACTACCTTTTTAAAATAACGCGTGAAATCCCACTTTTCGTTTTCTGAAGCACTGTTCGGTTCGACTCTATCAAATTTGTTGTCCGTTTTATTTTCTCCGCTTTCAGAACCACTATTTTCTTCAGAAGTATTAAACACGTGTAAAGAGGATATATTACTGGGCGTTACGCCTAGCAGTATTTTTTGGTTTTCGACTTCGATTAATATCACTTTTTCTCGTGTTCCCAAGGGCATGGTCGACAGTATTTTTAAATCCCGATGCTGCAGCAAATGCGTATTACCGAGGCGTTTTACCACCCACGCCAAAGCTAAAATAGCGGCGGTAACGATCGCGAGCGCGATCAGTACTTGAAAGATCATATTTGAAGTTGAGACGGGAGATGCAGCCGCCAATACTTCGGCGCCGTCGTCGGCTGAAAACACTTTTGAAGAAAGCAAACAGACAAATAAAATTAATAACTGGCGAAATAGTATAACCATAAAAAACCCTAAGCGAAGCGTGTACGAAATCAATCTCGTGCCTGTTCAGTATTAAATGTGCCCAGTACTAAATGTGTCCAACATTAAATATTCCAGAAATAGATGCCTGCTGCGAACAATTTGGAAATGCGATATTTACACCATTCGATATCGTTGCATGGAATGCCCCGGTAACCCTATCAATTGGTGTAAACCAAACATTTTAAATTGGCTCTCGCTACCGCCCTATTTCTGGCCGGACACTAGCTAAGTTTTTTAATACGCTCAGAAGGACTGATTACATCGGTCATGCGAATGCCAAATTTTTCATTGACCACAACCACTTCGCCATGCGCAATCAAAGTACCGTTGACTAAAACATCTAGCGGCTCGCCTGCAAGCCGATCAAGTTCAATAACTGAGCCTTGGTTGAGTTGTAACAGGTTTCTAATGGTTATTGCGGTTCTTCCCACTTCCATTGATATAGACACGGGGATATCGAGAATTACATCCAAATCGGGATTTCCATTCGTATTTGATGGAGCAGCCACCATATCAAATTCTTCAAAATCAACAGAGTCCGCTTCTGCCATAGGTTGGCCAATTTCTGTTTCGGCACCAGTACCTTCGCCTTCTTTTTCCTGCTCTTCCATTGCGGCGGCCCAGTCGTCGGCCATCTCGTCTTGGTCGGGGTTCTCTTCTATGTCGTCATCACTCATGACTCTTTTTCCTCTGCTAACGTTCCTACCGTGCTTTTCACGTTTGGCCGCTCTATCATTTCATGTATTTTTAATGCAAGGTTTTCGTTGGATTGCCCAATCGACGCACGATACATGGGCACACCGTTTGCGGTAACCACTTGATAGTCGGGCATGTTAATGGGAATGATGTCCCCGGCTCTTAGGTCAACAATATCCCGTAATGGAATCATCCGTTTTGCTATGTTAACTTCTAGATCAATTTTTGCCTCCATTACATCTTCTTTAAGGGCATTCACCCAGCGATCGTCCGCTTCATCGGTATCGGATTGCAAACCCGCATCCAGTACATCACGAATTGGCTCAATCATGGAGTACGGCATGGTGATGTGCATTTCTCCACCACCGCCATCTAGCTCTACATGAAAAGTACTCACCACAACCACTTCGCTCGGGCTCACAATATTGGCCATGGAAGGGTTTACTTCTGAGTTAATATATTCAAACTGAATGGGTTTAATGGCTTTCCAAGCTTCGTGTAAGTCGACAAAAACTTGCTCCAATACCATTTGTACAACACGCAGTTCTGTCGGTGTAAATTCACGACCTTCGATTTTTGCGTGACGACCATCACCACCAAAAAAGTTATCAACGAGTTTAAATACGAGTTTTGCGTCAAGTATGACCAGCGCTGTGCCGCGTAGTGGCCGAAACTTCACCATGTTTAAACTGGTGGGCACGTATAGGGTGTGAACGTATTCACCAAACTTTTGGATTTGAATACCGCCAACGGAAACATCGGCGGTGCGGCGAAGGAGGTTGAACATGCTGATACGGGTGTAGCGGGCAAATCGTTCGTTGATCATTTCGAGCGTTGGCATTCGCCCGCGAACGATACGATCTTGGCTGGTTAAGTCGTACGTTTTAATCCCAGAATCGTCAATGTCGCCTTCGGTTTCGATGTCACCATCATCCACACCGTGGAGTAAGGCATCAATCTCGTCTTGGCTTAATAGATCTTGCACGATTTAACTCTTGTTAGTGAATATATTGGCTTTATTGAACAATGAGACCTGTAAACAGGACTTGCTCTATGCCGGTTTTACCAATTTCTTTTTTAAGTAAGCGTTGCAGTTCTTGTAAACAGTCAACGCGTAATAATTCTTTGCCTTCTGCGGTTTGTACTTCTTCGTATGTTCGTCCTCCAATGAGGAGAACGAGTGCATTTCTGATCATTGGCATATGCAGTTCAATTGCAGCGACTACATCGTCATCACGGGTTAGCAGTGTGATATCGGCTTGTAGTAGCCGTTGCCTGCCTCGACCTTCGAATGACACCATGATGGATGGCTTGATGGGGTAGTAGATGGCGTCTTCGAGAATTTCTTCTTCGCTGTCTTCGCCCTCACCTGCGCCGTCTTCACCGCTCTCACCGCCCTCGCCTTCTTCACCTGCAGCTACCATTGGTGCTTTTTCTTCGCCAAACATGCTGAGTGCTGCAATTGTTCCTCCTACTGAGATCCCGATGAGCAGTAGCCCTATGAGTATCATGAGTATGAGTTTCGTTTTCTTTCCGCTGTCGCCTTCTTTTTTCGCGTTGCCGTTTTCGTCTTCAGCGTCTTTATCGTCGTCTTCGTCGTCTACCATGCCAATTTTCCGTCGCGTCGGCTCTTATATGAGTAAAGAGCAAGAGATATGCCAGAGTAATCACTCTGAGGGAAAGGAGATGCTTTTGTGGTTTCATCTCTTACTTATAATGTAGACGCCTCTTAGAATTTTGTGGCATGAAGGAAGGTTAAGTTTGGTGTTTTTTTGGGGATGTGCTTATAGAGTCCGGTATTGAAGGTGTTCATCAAGGCCGTCTCGATAACGTATCTCGATAACGTAGGGTGGAAAAGCCAAAGGCGCCTTCCACCAAAAATCATCAGCACAGAAAAACGTAACCTTGCGGCACAGTATTGAAGTCATTGCAGGCTGATAGTGACGCCGGAAGGCGCTTCGCTTTTCCAGCCTACGTCAAGTCAAGAAGATGATAAAGGGAGACCCCTCCAAGAACATGGAGGAAAATAGAGCACAATAACTGACGACTGGCCCAGCAGCCATCAGGTTTAATTCGAGCTGTGTCGGCTAACGACAGCTAGTCGTCAAAGTCGAATTCTTTCAACTCTCTTTGAAGACGTAAATCCTCAATTTTATCTTCTAACCTTCTACGAGAATCCGTTCCATTAATGGGATCATCAAGCTCAAAGCCATCGTCCATAATCATGATATTGTTTACTGCCTTACTGTCTAATGTTTCAACACCCATAAACTAACCTCGTGCAAAGTTATAGTGAGCTAAACAATTAAATGTGAACTCGAACAGCCTCTTAACTCTATGCAATATCTTTATAAGATATTCATAAGACCTTCATAAGATCTATATAAGACGTATATTTTACCTAGATGGAATCTAGATAGTGTCTGTATAGTTCCTATATAGTCCCTACATAAACCTTAGACGTTCCAAACAATAAGCGGCTACCTTTCGTCACCTCACTGTTAGGATAGTATGATAATTTAAACAAAATCAACCAGTATTTACGGCATTGGAGCACGTTTTGGCAGCTTATAAAAAAACAATATTGTTCACTAATTTTAAGAAGCGTTAAGAATATGCGTTGTGAAAAAACTCGCCAATAAGTAATCAAAACTTCGTTCTTAACACAAATCGACCTTAAAAAACCGATCAAACCGTTATGTGTTTTTTTGTCAAGGAAAGAAGCTAAAAATAGAAACATTTAATTTATTCCTATTTCGATCTTTAAAAAGGATACAGTTAAATTTTATGACCAATTTATAATCAAATTAGAGACATAAAAAATGAAATGAAAACTTACTACGCCTATGGAAAATAAATACACGAATTAATTTTTACACTTGTACCTACCCACGGAAAAAACAGGCTTTATCGAAAAAATTGACTGTTATTTTTCCGTTAGATCACTTCGAATAATTTCAAAAAATTCTATGACAGAATATTTTATGGCGTGCCTTTTAATAAAATGACGCAAAAACTCCTTAGACCTGAAACACCAGGAAGCAATAGTCGGGTAATTTTTTGGTTATGAAAGGACTATTCAATTAGCGTTCGATACAGCAGTTAGTGCTCATGCAGATAGTGGCCTGCCAAATAATGGACCATAGCGAGGGCGACTTTACAATATCCGGTTTACATCGCTCCCCATTATTTCGAACAGATCAATATTACGGGGTAACCTAGTGATGACGTTTTAATTTCGTTCGTAGTATCCCTCTACTGCCGAATGATCGTTCACTTAAACCACATCAAGGCTATATCCCTCTTCCCGCAATCGAGCTAATTTATAACGTAAGGTGCGCGGGCTAATCCCGAGCTTTTCAGCGGTATTCTTTTTACTTCCGTTTTCTTGTCTTAATGTTTTCACGATAATTTCAAATTCGTGCTTTTTCATATCCGCACCCAATACTGCATCGCCCGAATCACTGGGTTCAACGGCTTCACGCGCGTCGAATCTTTCAACCGGTCTTTCAATAGGCGCATGGGTGGTATTAAACACCATGGAATGAATTTGATTTTTGGTTTCTATTGCCACGGCGTCGAGTAGTGAGGGTTTTTTACTGAAGTTATCCCCAAGCTGAAGACCCAGATCATCGCCATATATGATATTGCCCAGCTGTAAAATTAACGCACGCTGCATGACATTATCTAATTCACGTACGTTACCTGGCCAAGGATAATTTAGTAAGGTCTCTATGGCTTCGTCTGATAATGTAACGTGGCCTCGGCTTTGCTTTTGAGCGTGCCGCGCTAAGAAACTAGCAGCAAGTGGGATAATATCAGCACGTCTATCTCGCAGTGGAGCCCACTGCAAAGGAAGGACACTGAGTCGAAAATATAAATCTTCTCGGAATTTACCTTCCGCAACTTCGATTCGCATATCACGGTTAGATGTGGCGATAACTCTTACATCAAGCTTAATACATTTACGGCCCCCCAAACGTTCGACTTCTCGCTCTTGTAAAACACGCAGTAATTTTGCTTGTAGGCCTATGTCCATTTCGCTAATTTCGTCTAACAAAATGGTACCGCCATTGGCTTGTTCAAATTTACCCGGGGCTGAGGTATACGCTCCGGTATAAGCGCCTTTTTCATGGCCGAACAACATGGCTTCTAGCATGTTTTCTGGAATGGCTGCGCAGTTTATCGCGATGAAGGGTTTGTCTGAACGAGGAGATTTATCGTGAATATAACGCGCAAGGACTTCTTTACCGGTGCCGGATTCTCCAAGTAGTAATACTGTCGATTCGGATTGAGCAACACGTGCAGAAAGCTGAAGTAGCTGGCGGCTTGAGTCGGCTTCGGCAATCGGTTCATCGTTTCTATTACCGCTATTACCGATGACTTTCTGGACAGTTTCGACAAGTAATTCAGGTTCAAACGGTTTAACAAGATAATCGATTGCCCCCTCTTTCATTGCTTGTACGGATTCGCTGATGGAAGCATAGGCGGTAATTAATAACACGGGAATATGCGGAAAATCCTGCTTCACTTTACGCAATAAATCGTGTCCGCTCATTTGTCCCATATTGACGTCCGAAACAATGAGGTCGATTTCACTGAACTTCCCCAGTCGGACTAAAGTATCTTCTGCGCAGCTGTCACTGAGCACATTCATATTTTGTAGGCTGAGAGTATCGACCAGGGCTTCACGCAGAGCTGGGTCATCTTCCACCACCAATACCGTTGGTCTATTTTTATTCGCTGAAGCTATTCGCATGTTCATTTCCTCAAACCTTTTTACTTCAATAATAATTGCGTTTTTTATTCGGCTAAAACTGGGATTACGATACTGGCTTGAGTACCTTTCCCCAGTTCAGATGAGAGTTCAAAAGTACCGCCATGAGCGCGAGCCACAGACTGTACAACCGACAATCCCAGCCCTGTGCCCTGTGATTTTGTGGTGACGAATATTTCTGTGGCTTGGTCCAGACGCCCGGCACTGATGCCTTCGCCATAATCGGTGACTTTGACTTCTACCATCGACTTGTTATTTTTTTCAATATTTTGAATTTCAATTTTAAGCTGGGGTGAAGTACCCCCTGCCTGAATGCCATTATTAACAAGATTCATAATCGCGCTAATCAGTGCTTCGCGGTGGCATTTAATGCGTTTTGTCGGGTGGGTATTGATCCACTGACACGCTGAATCTGTGGTGAGTAATGCAATTTCTGCCGCTTCTCTTAAGCCAATTTCTAAATCGGCGAGGCTGACGATATCGTTTAATGGCAGCTCGCTTTTGACGAATAGCATCATGTCGCGCACTTGTTTTTCCATGTGCTGTAAACGGCTGTACAGTTTTTTTGAAAATTCGTCTTTTTTCTCGCGTGCGAGTTCGTCGTTACATAAATGACCCGCGTATAACATGGCGGCGGATAACGGCGTTCGTATTTGATGCGCAAGCGCAGAGACCATTTTCCCCATGGCCGACAGGCGTTTATTACGGCTGAGGTTTTCTTGTAATTTTCGCGTTTCGGTTTGGTCGGTAAGCAATATAATTTGGCCATCGTTACCAAATGAGCTGGTGGCGATGCTGACGCGCCGTCCTGAATGCGTGGAGACTTCTAAGCCGTCGTCATTTTTGGGCGCAAAGCAATCGGCTATAGCATCCCGCCATAGGCGGCCTTCTAACTCGCACTCCAGCAGTTCATTCGCTGCTGGGTTGCTTTCGGATATATAGCCTTTTTGGTCCAGTACGATGACACCACCGGGTAGGAAGTTCAGCAGTGCGCGCATTTGGCTGGCTATTTTTTGTTTCTTTTGATGTTCTTGTTCTTTTTCTTCTGCGGCAATATCCAACTCTAAGGTGAGTTGTTGTACACGCTGCTCTAATAGTTGGTAGGAATGTGAGAGTTGCTGGGACGTTTCATTAAAAAACGCGAAGGCAGCCGTTAAGCTTTCACGCTTGTCATCGAAGGTATTGTCCGCCAAAGCGGCATTGGATTGCCTCTGCAAAATCTCTGCTCCAAATAAAGTAATTTGACACTTTTCGTTTTATTCTGATTAGATTGCAAGGGCGATGCCAGTTTATTTTTCTTATAGTTTTCAATATGTTAGCGAGTAATTTTTGAATTGCTGAGTATCGGCGCCGGGGTTTTGACAGGGGTGAAAAAAGCGGCATCTCAATAGAAAACAGTGGATACAACCCGAACGAAGCGGCAACAGATGGGAAAAAGTGGCAAATGAGGGGCTGAGGAGATGAAGAGATGATTCGATCAACGAACACTAACTCAGCCTAAAAGATCGTTAAATCGCTTCGGAACCACGGGCCTGGATAGGCTCAATTTTCTAGCCTACGTTTACTGAGCGTTACCAATATATTTTTTAAGTACTTCCGTCAGCGAGCGGTGTTGAATGTGGACCTCTTTGCAATGAATTGTCACCTGCGAAAACTCTTTTTCCCGACAAGCATTTTCCAAGCGCCCTGCTGCAAGCATTAAGCGTTTTGCGCCGATGTTTCCGGCAACGCCTTTTAATTCATGGGCTATTTTTTGAATGACATTAAAGCTTCGCTCTGGTTTTGCGAGTTCAATTCTCTCCAATAATGTGGGGGTCGAAGTAAGGTATAAACAAATTAAATTAACCAACTGATCGTGCATTCCATTTATGCGGTGTAAAGCGGAGGTTAAATCCCATATAGACGGGTCTTGCTCCATAAAGGGAGCTTGGCTAGTCGCTTCAGCGATATTATCCGGCTTCTGGTATTCAACCGCGATTTTCTTCAACCAACTCGCGGTTTTCTCCGTCACGACTTTTACATCAAAGGGCTTACTAAGGTAATCGTCCATGCCTGCTTTTAGACAATTTTCGCGATCGCCTTCCATAGCGTTGGCCGTCATCGCAATAATCGGCACATTGCGATAGAGACTACCCGCGGCTCCGTCTCGAATACGTTGTGTCGCTTCAAAACCGTCCATTTCCGGCATTTGGCAGTCCATGAACACCATGACGTAGGCGTTACCGGGAGTGGACTGTTGCAGCACTTCAATGGCTTCCCGACCATTATTGGCAATGTCGCATCTCAGACCAATCATCGAAAACAAGCCAGTTTCAACGATTTGGTTAATTTCATTATCTTCTACGATTAATACCAACGGGCCGTTTGATTCAGATGGTTCATTTTTTGAGATACCGGTTTTTACTGGGTTCTGAATTTGGTTTTGCGCATATTTTCTGTTTGATGCTACTAACCCTGTTTGCTTGATACTCTCTCCAGAAGACGGCGTCACTTGTTCTTCCGCGTTATCAATCGGAGGGGGGTACTCCGGCTGCGGCTGTATCAGTGCCTCACTGAGGTTATGCGGGATAATCGGTTTGGTTAATACGTAACGCGGTTTTATTTCATGTAATTCGGCATCTTCCAAGTCGGAGCCAATTGGGTGCATCAGGACAAGAGCCAGATCGGTCATTTTGAGGTTATGCCGAACAATCCGACAGAGTTCAACCCCCCCCATGTCCGGCATCTTGCAGTCGATAAACAGTCCTGAAAACTCGGCTTTATCTTCATGCTCATTTCGTCGACGAATGATATCGAGTGCGTTGTAGCCGTTATTCGCAACACTCACTTCCGCGCCCCAAAATTCAAGCTGCCGTTGAATCGTCTCTCCCGATGATTGGCAATCGTCCACAACTAAGTAGGACATGCCGGATAAATCTAATATGATTTTTTCTTCCGCTGAGTCTTCGCGGTTAACGCTGCCCAATAAAAGATCAAAACTAAAACACGAACCCTCGCCTTCGGTACTGCTAACACGGATATCGCCATTCATCAGCTGACAAAGTTTTTTCACAATTGACAAACCCAGTCCTGTACCACCGAACTCGCGCGTTGTTGAAACGTCAGCCTGGGAAAAGGATTCAAAAATTAGTCGCTTTTTGGCATCCGGGATACCCATACCTGAATCACGAACTGAGCATGAAAAACGCAGTGTATTGTCATCTAGCGTTTCTGTGGCTGCGGTAATAACGATCTCACCATACTTGGTGAACTTCAGCGCATTAGAGGTTAGGTTGTTAATCACTTGTAATACGCGAACCGGATCACCCAATACGTAGCGGTTCGACACATTTATGGCATCTAACACAAATTCGATATTTTTGAGCTGCGCTGAATGGCCTGTTGTTTCCGCAATATCGTTGATTACACTCATCAAATCGAATTCGACATTTTCTATATCGAGTTTACCGGCGTCGATTTTAGAAAAATCGAGAATGTCATTTACAACGCTCAATAGAGACATCGAGCTGGTGTGCACCAGTTGTACATAGTGCTGTTGCTTATCATCCAGTGGTGTTCGCTCGAGTAAATGGAGCATCCCCACTACCCCACTAATGGGCGTTCTCAACTCGTGACTCATATTAGCCAGAAACATGTTCTTAGCTTGCAGCGCTTCCTCTAAACTTTTATTTCGTTCTTTTAGCCGCACCCGCAGAACCGATACCGATTGGCACATAGAGGTCAGAACAATCAAGCCAATGGTGTAAGCACACCAATTAAAGATCAGGTCTGAAATGTCACTTTTTTCTACGGAAAAATAGACAAGCGCTAACTTTTGAAGGCCGAGTACGATACTGGCAAACACCGCAAACTTAATAAACCGCCGTGGTGTTAATTGAAATACGCCAAACGTCATCACCAACATCAGCAATAAATAATAGGGCTCGGAGGGTATCGTCGAGAGCGCCATAAACAATAAGGTGCTGGAGACTGCCCACCCCATCTGCGGTAGGGTTAAAGAGCCATCACGGAAGCGAAGAGATAAACCTGAAACGATGGAATAAACGAATAGGCCACTGATCAGCCAAAAGGCAGATAGTAGAACGGTAACTTCTTTCCCTGTCAGTATCGTGCGTCCAGTCAAGAAGGCGTATAGCAGCAAAGCACTAAGGATTACGCCCCCAAATGCCCCTAACAAGGTGTGCTTGACCCAAACTTTTTGCAAATTAGTCATTGGCTGTTTTCGTGGCTTTGCTCATGCAACCTTTTCATGGCAGTAATGCAGCTTCAAAAAGTACATTCTTTGATCAACTTAAAGTATAGGGGCAATTTTTAATAAGGTGACGCCACCCTACCATGTGACGAGTGTTTTTAGGTGAGAAACCATCACGCGATCAACTCTAGGCGCCAATGCTCGTATTGGGCTAATGATTGATAGGCGCCAATGCCCGTGTTGGGCTAATGATTGAATAGAGTCATGATTAAATGGGGTAAGTTAGAAAATGGGATAAGCAAAAGGCCAAATTAATCGAATACTCGTTTTTATGCACAACCAAAGAGTAACAGGGGTGAGTTTGGAATAGATGGAAATTAAACACATCCAAGGGCTCTCAGTAGTGCCCATCGAGATATAGATATCGACTACGGGCGCTTTGCGGAAGCGCCGTAATCACTAACCCCGCTGTAGGCCGTATTTTTTCATCTTCTCGACAAGCGTCGTACGACGAATCATCAGCTGCTCGGCAGCGCGTGCAACCACACCGCCTGAATTGTCTAGCGCTTGCTGGATTAAGCTCAATTCGAGACCTGAAATATATTCTTTTAAATCGATGCCTTTTTCCGGCAACAAGGCGATATCTCCCGCTGATAATACGGTAGGTTCAGCGTGTTCATCGGGTTCAATTTCCAACAATTCTTCTTCAGTGATTTCAACATGGCGGTATTTTACAGGAAGATCCTGCGCACCAACAACGCCATAAGGATGTGTAATTGCCATGCGTTCAACGAGGTTCGCAAGCTCACGTACGTTACCCGGCCAGGGGTGGCGGCAAAGCGACAATATTGCCGCAGAATTAAAACGTATAGAACCGCGCTTTTCATTTTCCAAGCGTGTAACCAGTTCATTGATCAATAACGGAATGTCTTCTGCACGCTCTCGTAGCGCTGGCATGTCGATGGGGAAAACATTGAGTCGATAATACAAATCTTCGCGAAATTTACCTTCAGCGATCATATCTTCTAGGATTCTGTGCGTCGCCGCAATAATACGGACATTGGTTTTTGACGCTTTATTACTGCCAACGCGTTCATAGGATTTTTCTTGAAGGACCCGTAGAATTTTCACTTGCATGTGTAGGGGCATATCCCCTATTTCATCAAGAAAGAGTGTGCCGCCTTCGGCCATTTCAAAGCGCCCTGCCCGTGCACTAACGGCACCGGTAAACGCACCTTTTTCATGACCAAACAATTCACTTTCTAACAGTTCCGCAGGAATAGCGCCGCAGTTAACCGGCACAAAAGGCTTATCGCGACGATCGGAGTGGTAGTGTAAATTACGCGCAACCACTTCCTTACCTGTGCCGGACTCGCCTGCAATCATGACGGTGACTTCTTTGTCCGCAACTTGGCTCATCACGGTTCTAACATTACTCACTAAACGGCTAGTGCCGACAAGACTACGAAACAAGTGTGTAGGCCGCCGCCCTCGGCTCTCTCGCGCCAGCTCTTGGGATTCGTTAAACCGCTGAGCTCGGTGTATCGCATCGTTTAGGTGGTTGTAATGTATAGGCTTGGGTAAGTTGGCCACGACCATATGTCGAATAGCCGCATCGAGATCGTCTGGAATGCTATGTTTGTCACTCAAGATAATGACGGGGACAAGGCCATGAATGCCGTGCAATTTTTTCAATGCACTGCCAACACTTTTCTGCGCTGAACTGGGAGCCAGGAGGATAAGACCAATCGCCTTATCAAAGGCTTTTTTATGGTGCTCTTCTAGCCATGGCTCTAGGCCAAAACTAATCGTTTGCTCTCCAATAAAATTAAGAACAACTTCGGTTACATTACGTGAATCAGTGTCTTCATCGAGGACAAGGATATATTTATCGTGAAGCATGGAATAACAAACTCGTGACTTTATTACTGCTTGGATAGCAAAAAACTTCAGGGATGTAATGGCAAGATTAGGGGCGGCATTTCACTTAACCTCCCTTATATCATCACTCAAAATAAAAGTGACTATTTTTTGACCTATACAAACCAAATTAACTCTCTAGCTAAGTAATAGTCAAGACTTTGCCGCCAGTCAAATTTACGGCGCCATTTATGAGTGGAAAGTCTAAATAAACTATATTATTGAAAATAAAGGGGTTTCAGTTCTTAATTCCACTATATGGACTGTAGATTTTGGTTATTAGAACGTGATAAACAACTGAAGAATTGTGAGTGTTTAATACGCGATGAAATACTTAAAACGCTAGCAATAACTAACGTCTGATCGATAATCGGGTTATTTAAAACTAAAAACCTGACGAATAACTCACGTATGGTCACCGCAAAAACAAACCCGAAAATGCCTCCCTTAATATTACGACTTTAAGATTGGCCACCACCAATACTCCGCCAACCGGTACTGATGGTTTCAACCAAACTTTCGACTTCATTTAGCGTTTTAATTTGGTTTTTCAGTCGGTAAGACAAGAGCTGACGTACCATATACTCATACAGTAAACCAAGATTGTGCGGCAAGTTGGATTCGGTATCTTCTGAAAGGGATTGATGAAGGTAGCTTAGGATGTTGATTGCTCTTTCTATCCTTGCATTTTTTCCTAGCGTTTCATCCGCATCGTCTCTTTGATGAGAGGCTTTGGCGCGAGCCAATAAGACATGAAGTTCGTCGAACAACATTTGAATCAATTGATGCGGACTTGCACCCGCAACTTTCGATTCTAGTTCGACATTTTTATAGAGGGAAACATTCGCGTTAGGAATAGACATAAGCATTAGCTTCTATTGAGTATTTCTACCGTTACAAACCTATGTTCATCTTTTAAGACAGCCCTATTAAGCAGTGTAGCAAACGAATTCAAGAATTCCTTAACTGTATTAGTTAAGACTTAACCTTTAAGTTAAACGTTCTGCCTCGGCAATCTCTTTCCCCCCATATCAACGACTGATTTACCCCCCTCTCAGCAATTTAATTTAAAACCAGCCTCAGCGATCCGATTCTACGATACGTGTTACAGCATCGTCGGGTAAATCTTCAACGATTTTTGAATACATCGTCAGCACACTCTCTAATTGACTAATTAGTGAATGAGCATCTCTTTCTTTATCATTAAATAGTACATCTAAACAATCGGCCACTTCCTTATCCCAATGCCGAACAGATTCTATGTCACCATCTTTATAGGCCTTTTCTAAGCTCTTCTTGGCTCTCAACAATTTAAATTGACTTGCAGCAACTACCGTCATCGCTTTCACTCCGTATATTCACCTTAATCATAATTGATAACGGCAAATGGAGCGCTAGCTTTAGCGCGATTTCAACTAAACGTTAATTGGACGCCAAAATGTGGCGCCTAACCGTAAAAACTTCGGCTTATCGTTTTATTGCATTATCATTCGGCTATTTCTGGTACTTTTATATCCATATCGTCCCAACCGGTTTTTACTTCTGTGAGCAAATCTCCAACTTCATTGACGGCCATTAGACGCTCGTCTTTGTCTTCATCGATACGATTCAACATGTAGTCGTATAAAGTATCTAGGTTCACGGCTATTTCACCGCCTTGTTCGAAATTAAGGCTGCTTCGCAGGCCATTGATAATTCCGATGAGTTTATCCACCAATATATTGGCGTCATCATTATTGCCTTCAGACAGTGAAGTTTTTGCCTGATTAATTCTTTCTAAACCACCGGCCATTAGCAATGAGATTAGCTGATGGGAGGTGATGTCGCCCGCTGTACTTTCTAACGCCTTGGCGGCAGATGTTGCTTGGATTGTCATTATTACGTCCTCACGTGTTTTTTAACGATATACAATCTGATAAATGCCTAAAAAATGACACTATTGAATACACAGCATGTTTAATGCCAGTTTTGGGGGGGAAGTTGGGGCTGGTTTAATTAAACAAAATAACCGCGGGATCACGGGTTCGAATGAAGACCGCATCAGGAATTCGGGAGGCCTTTTCAAGACACGCCGTGAACACATCCCTGTGGGCTCGCTAATGCCATCCATGGCATTAGACGGTCTTGAAAAGGCCTCCCGAACCCCTACTGCTATGTGCGGGAATTGAATAGATTGGTTTCGATTAGTGTTTGGGGCTCAAGACCGATAAAGATACTGTATTTTATTTTACACCTTTGCTATTCCCCCCCTTTAGATCAGGCACAAATACAAACATTCTTTAGAATGTAGGGAGGAAAAACGACGGCGTCTTCCAGCGAAAATATCCGTCCAGCGCACACCAAATCCAAATTCGCTTCAAACAGAAAATTGCCGGAAGACGCTTCGCTTTTCCGGCCTACAACTAAGACATTAATCAATTTTTTTCGGTCTTGAATGTACATATTCAAACAAAACCAACAACTCGAATTCCAGCACTTAGCTGCAGGGGGGTCGGGAAGTGTTTTCAAGACCGTCTAATGCCATTACCACATGGAAGTGGTGTAGTAGACAGTGCAGGAGCACACTGTCGATGGACGGCATTAGCGAGCCTACAAGGACGTACTCGTGGCGTGTCTTGAAAACACTTCCCGAATCACTGTAGCGGACGATGAACAGATGAACAAATTAGCCCAAAATAGACTGTAGGTTGAGAGTACCAAAAAAGTATAAAACAAAGAAAGAGAGCCGCAAACTATCAGTCACAACTCAAGCAAGAACTAACCGATTTGCTTCCAAGCAGAATGAATATTATTCACCAACATTGCAGCCTCATCCAAAAGACTCTCATTATTTTCCATGTGCGCCTTAGACAGAATACCCTGGATATAAATATAAAGAGCATCCAGATTTTCAGCGAGATCCCCGCCATTATCCAGATTTAAATTCTCCCGCAATCCATTCACAATACTAATCGCACTGTTAATACGAGATCCTTTCATCTCTACATTTTTAAACTGCATTGCGCCTTTTGCCTGAATAATTCGTTCAAGTAAACCATCAAACAACATATCGATAAGACGATGAGGAGACGCTGATTCAACACCAGATTGATTCTTTACAACATTATAAGAAGCAGCCGCGCTTTGATAATTCACTGAAACCTCACCATTTTATTCTGTAACGATAATATTATTATCGGCGCCGATATCACTTACTTTAATAAAATATTTTTAAATAAAAAAACCAAAACAAACACGCTACCTTAACTAAAACCTGCGTCACAGAGAGGAATATAATCACCCTTCCCGTAACCCGCATCCCGTATCCCGTATCCCGTATCCCGTATCCCGTTACCCGTATCCCGTATCCCGTTACCCGTATCCCGTATCCCGTATCCCGTCTCCCGTCTCCCGTCTCCCGTCTCCCGTCTCCCGTCTCCCGTCTCCCGTCTCCCGTCTCCCGTCTCCCGTCTCCCGTCTCCCGTCTCCCGTCTCCCGTATCCCGTATCCCGTCTCCCATCTCCCATCTCCCATCTCCCATCTCCCATCTCTTTAATCTCTACTCGACGTAAACGGAAGTGTTTTGAACAAGTTATCTAAAAATGAACCCGAAGAATTTATCGAATTAATAATCCGTTCCATGGCAATGTATTGCTGAATCAACCGCTCTTCGTACGCTTCTATTCGACGTTCAAGACGCGTTTCTTCTGTCTCCAAGGTTTCCAGTCTGGTATCTAACGTTTCTTTTCTTTGCGTAATGGGGCCTTCTGAATCGAGGAAGTTATCGATCAATCGCTCCAACTCGCCAGCAAAACCACGCGAGAAATTAACCGTCGCAGACGTTGCGTTAATGCCAATAATAATGGCCAAACCTGAACCATCCTCGCTCAACGCGGGCAACAATACATTACCTGAAGCAAAACCTGTGGTGCCATCGACCGTTCCTGCTACCGTATCACCGCTGACACCGTCTTTAACGGTTAATCCTAAATCCGTCGACGTATCGGTGCTGGCAGTCGTAATCGAAAAGACAGACGAATCACCATAGGCATCCGATGTAATGTCAAAACCACCACTATCCGAATCGTACGCAACGGTGACCGAAATGGCTGCGTCGATAAGGTCTGTTTCAGCATTAATCGCTGTTTGTATCGCCGCAGCCATTGCTGATTCATCCGCGTATGTGGCTGTTGGGATTGTTATTGTGCCTGTGGTTGTGCCATCGACAGTCGCAATAAATGTATAGGTTTTACCCGTGGTATCCAATGGGAAGGTCAAACCACTAAGCGCGCTTCCCTCGTAGAAACCTTTTGCCGGCACTTGGCTCACGACAACCGCATATTCACCCGCTTCTGTACTGTCGTTAAAGCTGTTAATGGTTATTTCATCTGAATCGGACGTGGTGTGAGGTGCAAGTAATTTTTGCACGTCTTCGAAATAATCCTCGAACGCCTCTTCAAAGTCATCTTCATTGATGGTCAACTTGCCGTCTATTTCTGTACGTATACCAATATTGGTTAATGAGGTCAGGTTCGAATCGGCAAGCCCCGTCACCGAAGAAGCAATCAGGGTTCTAATTTGGGTAAGAATGGATTTCGCTAGACCATCATTCGATAAAGAACCTTGAACAAATTCTGTATCGCCGTCTTCATCCTCGACTTCGGTTGTGCCAAAGATCGGTTTTATCACATCAAGAAACGCGTTATAGGCATCGATAAAGCCCCGAATATTTTGTTCAGCAAAATCTTTATCGTCGCTCACGGTTATCGTGACGGTTTCACCGGTTTCAGTTGCTTTTAATAAATCTAAAGTTAACCCACCCACGACATCGTCGACGGTATTGGTCTCACGGAAAACAGTGAGACCATTAATGGTGATTTCGGCATCTTGTCCATGCTGGGTTTCTGTCGATTCAAAACCCGAAACACTATCATTAAATGCAAAGCGAGAAAGATCACTGGAGTCCGTATTCGTGGGGGACCCACCCGATTCCGATACGGTGATTTCTAACTGGTTTTGATCACCTGAAGACGCCAGTATAGTCAGGTGATAATCGGTTCCATCAAATACGACCGAGGCAGACACACCAAAATCCGCATCATTGATCGCATCGCGCAATCCATTCAGGGAATTATTCGTGCTATCAATGGTGATCGTGGTGGATTCTTGTGTGGAGTCTTGCGTAAAAGAGCCGTTGATAATATCGCTGCCATCCCTCGCCCAGGTGCCGAAGTCGAAGGTTAATGTACCTTCGCCTACCGCATCCGTTGGGTCGGTAAAGCCAGTAAATGCCAGCGCTTGAGATTGAGCAATTTCTACGACGGTAAAAACATAGGTGCCCGTTTGAATATCGGTATCGAGTGTCGTCGGAACAAGTGCATCACTGTCGGTAAATGAAGCCGACTTACTGAATAAGCCCTCGGGCTCGGTAAGGACGCCCGCAGCGTCTTGAAGCGTCGTTAACGCCGACGCCAATAATCCAAAATCGGAAATCTGCGTTTCTGCCAGATCACGCTTTCTATCAATGCGTTCTTGCGGCGCCGCTTTTTCGATAGCAGTTAGCTGCTTAACAAGATTCTTCGTATCAATGCCGGAGCCAGCTCCAAGCGTTTGAATAATATTGTTGTCGATCTTCTCGATCATTTTAGGTCCGCTCCAACACCAGTTTGGTGAAGTATTCGTATCATCAGTCTTTCTGCAGTTTTAAACAGAAATCGTTAGCAAATAAATGCTCCTCTTAATTAAGTATCGTCAAAATCACCATTTTCTAAAAGAATTAAAAGTTTGGAAAAGCCCAAACGATATAATTTTTTGCAAATAGCGAACAGCAAAACGACGCTCGAATGAACCGAGCGTCTATAAAAAAGGCGCCGTAAGACTTAGCCCAGCGCGTTTAACAGACGAAACTCACCATCATCATTCAACCTTCGTGCCAGCTCCAAGAATATATCATCTGGAATTTGACGAATGACTTCACCCGACTCACTATCGATAACTTTAACAATTGTTCGATGCAAGTCCTCATCTACCGTAAATTGGATGTCACGCTGAACTGTTTGAACGTAATCAGATACTTTCGCCACTGCATTTTCTAACTCTTTTACAGAGATGGTCGGCGCATTGGCTTGTTCAACTTTTTCAACTTTTTCAACTTTTTCCAGCGGTACAATCTTTTCCGCTTTTACGGTTTCGGGTGGCAAGTTTTTACCGGTCTCACGCGGTGCAGCTTCTTTCGGCCCTTTTGAAGAAGCAGAATTAACCAGCGCTTGGCTAGTTATCTGTGTACTTCGTACTTCATTCATGGGATTTACCCTCTTCGTTCACGGCTTAAGCCGGTATCTCTACCGGCCGAAGTCAACGTCTATATTACTTCTACTAACGTCTACCTTACTGTAGGAGCGAAAGTACTTGCTGAGGTCTCGCGTTGGCCTGGGCCAAGATTGCTTGCGAGGCTTGTTGCAGTACCTGTGCTCGGCTTAGTTGCGCCGTTTCTGCTGCGAAGTCGGCATCGACCACTCGTGATCTCGCTGCCGATGTATTTTCCGATACATTGGATAAGTTCGATACGGTGAAATCGAGTCGGTTATTAATCGCACCCAGCTCAGCTCGGGTTTCATTAATTTGTTCCAGTGCGATATCGATGGTGTCGATTGCGGACTGTGCGGCCGTTGCCGTGGAGATATTGACCCCGGCTATAGAACCGGCCCCCACTGCATCGTTCTGCTCTCTTAGCCCCGTAAGCGAAAAGATATCGGCGACCGTTGCATTTTCGCCGTATTTAATCGAGATGGCATCACCCGTGGTTGATCGCAAAGCCAGAGTATCCGTGGTACCCGCCGCTTCGAAGGCGACAACACCAGTTTCTGAACTGACTTTATTAATCTCATCAATCACTTCCGTTAATGACAGAGCCGCGGTCGTGCCCGCCTCAATCGCACCGACTTCGACACCGTTGATGACCAAATCACCCGCGTTTATATCGTTCGTGGCATTCGATGTCACTGCATCGGCCAGCAAGTTCCCATCATCATCATTAAAGTTTATCTTCAAAGCATCTGTTATTGTCAGGGCTTGGCCGCCGGTAGAAAACGCTTCAATTTTAATACCCGCATTATCCGAGCTGGTATCGGTGAATACCAAAGACATGAACGTTGCAGTACCATCATTACTAACAAAGCCAGAGGCTTCATCTGCCGCCGTCGTATTACCCGTTACAGTAATGGAATCAGCCCCGGCCTGACTAAGGACCAGCTCACCATTGTCATCCAATGTCGCCGTCACGGATGTTTCAGTGTTAATCTTCTCAATTAATTCATCCATGCTAGAGGTATCAGTTAATACAAACGACTGTACATTCGCATCACCATCGGTAACAGCAATTGTAACAGTGTCTGTACCTGCAACTAATGCTCCCGTACCCGCACCAGATGCCTCAGCAGTAACCAATGAGGATACCTGCACACCTTTACCATCCAAGTCTGCATTGATCGTTGCAAACGCCTCATTCAGGGTTGCAGCCGATGTTAAAGAAGATATTGAAACATCGTTGATTGTAATGGAACCCGCTCCGATCGCTGTTAAATTACCCGAGCCAGCGGTAAGCGTTTGACCAATGACATCACCGCCAGAACCGCCCAGGCTTGACGCACTAAACCCAGAGATTGCAAAATCAATGGTTTGATTGGATTGCGAACCCACTTGCAAGGCAATATCACCAAGCGACCCGTCTAGAATATTTTGTCCGTTAAAAGCCGTGGTCTCCGCGATTCGATCAATCTCTTCCTTAAGCTGTTGCACCTCTGCGTTCAATGTTGTCCGGTCTTCGTTTGAATAAATTCCGTTAGCAGACTGAATGGACAGCTCACGCATACGTTGTAAGATGTTGGTGGTTTCGTCCAAAGCCCCTTCTGCCGTTTGAATCAGCGAAATACCATCATTCGCGTTTCTCACCGCTTGGTCCAAACCTCGAATCGCAGATGTTTGTCTGTTTGAAATCGCCAAACCCGCAGCATCATCCGCAGCGGAGTTAATTCGCTTACCAGATGCCAAACGTTCACTTGCTTTGTCTAGATCGGCACCAGACTGAAGCAACTGACGCTGAGCATTCAGTGAAGCAATGTTACTGTTAACTACTAAAGCCATGATAAGCCTCTCAAATATTATTTTTGAATGCCAGTCAACGTCCGACCAGCTGATCAGTTTTGGGAAATGGACAAAGCCCTTGTCCCTTGTATTTCTTATCGACGCGCTTTAAACAAACTTTAGGGAATAGTGTGATTTTTTTTAGAGTCTAAAAACGAGGGAACAACAGGCGGAATATCCACATTATTATCTTTAATATCAATAACTTACACGACCCTACCAACAACAATACAGACTCAAAAATCACACAAACTGATCAAAAAACCAATAAAAAAGGTGAAGTTTTGTTTTTATTTTTTCGTTGGTTATAACCAATCGATTTGTTTTTTTATTTTTAATACCTTTATCGTTATTTTTGGCGCACAAAAAACAAACGTCTGCATTGGTATTTAAATTGCTGGTTTTGGTATTTAACTTGCTCGCTCAAAAGAACCGGTGCTTTTTAACCAATGATGATCCTCAGACTTTTACTCAAAAACAAGTCGCCTCCTTCTTATTGGTAACAGCCCCTCTTTAGATGAACACAAGGACTATATAGAAGCCAACTAAGACAACGTCATTATTATGTCCTGTGGTACGGGGCTGAGTTCCTCACTGAGAATGAGCATCTAACCCGACTTTCATGTGGAAATGGAACGCTGCATCATGGTCAATGATGTGATTCGGCACGATACTATCCTGTCCCTTTGGAGGTTAAAATTATCCAACTAACGCCCGTAATATGAGGGCGTAGTGTAGGCACGAATCGCCCTAAAGCTGGAATGTTACGAATAGCAGACATGCTCAAAACCAATTTCGATAAATATTGGCCCCACATCTGTTTTGTAGGGGATCACTATCTGCGATTTTTTTGAAGGCAGATCCAAACCATCAAAATCTTTTTTTAACACCACATAGGGACGCGCCATATCAAAGTCAAAACCTTCACGGTCTAATCGAGCTTTTGCCCCACCTGTCGCAATATTTGTAATTTCACCCGCCACATCCTTCACCTCATCACTCAGCTCGTAAAACTCCTCACCGAGCATCTTACTGCTTACACCCAAAATTGATTCTTTTGTGAATGACACCACCAACTGCCCCTTAACATGAGGAGATGTCATGGGCATAACCCCTGCTATATCACCCAAGGGTCTAGGGGACTTCTTGATCTGGGGCGCTTGAGGTTTCACACCCAGTCCTGCCATCGTAACAATGACATTCGTTGTAGCTTCCAAGAAAGCTGAAATAAAAACCATATTAATCGCAGATTTTTTTGACGATTCACTTTTTTTCATAACAACATTCCGATGACGTAATTCAATACATGATTAGCTGAGAGTTACACCCAGCCTCATTCAACAACAACTTTAGAAAGGAAATTCTATAATTAATGACGTTATAAATACTTAAGCGCTCCATATTATCGTAGCTGAACTCATCCCTACGAAAACCAAGGACAGGAACTCCCTTCTTCCGCACATCCGCACATCCGCACATCCGCACATCCGCACATCCGCACATCCGCACATCCGCACATCCGCACATTAAAGTGCTGCGCATCTAGCATTTTAATTTTACAAATAAAATATACTCATTAGTTTTTTCATACCTCTAGTCCAGAGTTTTAAACCTCGCACCATTGCTTCCGTCGATTCAATCAGTGGCGCGAAAAACCGGAAAACAAGTGTATGGGATTTCTTTCAAGTCTTAGAATTGTACTAAGGTATGATGCAGATCAGACGGTCTAAAAATTATTTTTTTACATGAATACTGTTCGATTCAAGCGTTTTATCGCTATCAAATAATCTCACATCCGTACGGTTTTTATAACCAACAACACATGCTCGGTCTATTTTTCAGTGTTATCTGGTGCAGCCGACAATTGAAGCGTGATTTCTTGTCACGCTTTGTGGCCCTACACACTAAGCCAAGACCAATAAATGTTTGCCTTGCTGACTAACATGACCGTCCATATATGTCTTTTTAGTTTGTTGTCCAAAAAATGATTTGACCCGAATGGCACTTCCTTAAGCGTAAGATATTGATTTTAGTGTCTTTTATTCTCGTTCCTCACGCTCTGCGTGGGAATGCATATCATACTCTGCATTCAATATTAGGAAGTTATTCTCCTAACTTGATACGCATTCCCACGCAGAGCGTGAGGAACGAGGGGTAGTACCTGTCTGTAAGTATTACAGATAATGGGCTTAGCTCTTAAGAAATTTCCATTCGGATTTGCCCCCCTTAGCCTTTCTTTAACATTAAAATGTGGACCGAAAGCTATGGCGCGCGGCCTGCTATTATATAAGTAAGCAGTACATCGGAAAGTAACCATGAATATTGCGATAAGAGCTGTTTTTGGACTCTTGATTTATATGGGTTCTGTCTCGTTATATGCGAATCAATATAAAAAATGCGGTGACGATATTACTTCAGCGAAACTAAATTGTGATAAAGGGAAGTTGTTGTATGTGGTTCCGCAAGGCGCGATGTATGCAGAACGTATCGATAACCCTAGAGATTTGGCCGATCATTTATGTCCGAATAAACGATATCCTCTAATGAGCGCTGAAATCATAGGGAAGTTATCAAGGCCTAAAGAGATCAAGAAGGACCAAAATTGTATCAAGCTCAAGAGAGTTACTGCTAAGGCGTGGGTGGGTGATCCTCACTGTATTGACCCTAATTTTGAGGAATATTCGAAGCCCGACTGGGAAGGGGTATTCTTTGCTTGCAACACCAATGTTTCCATAAAAATCGGATCTAAATACTTGTTTATTTATTCCAATATCGGTGAAAAGCTCGTTGAGTTGGAGGCAAGTCTTGATGAGAATAGAGCAGAGGAGAAGAATGCTGGGGGGGGGATAAAAGGATTTGTGACTTTTATGGTGACCAGTGTTGCGGATGTTTCACCAGTCGTTAAAATCATTCGTTCACTGGAAGAAAATATTGCAATTTTAAATGAGACTCTAGAGCTTATACCTAATAGCATTGTTTCTGTTTCTTGCCAGGTGAGACCACATAGTTATGAGAATGACGAAGGTTTTGATGCCTACATTTCTGTAACTGCAATGTTTTCAGGAAAAGACACGAAAGTTATTTCGCTCAATATTGTTGAGGGCGTTTCCCATGGGAAAGCGAGATCGGCTCTGAATATCGCGCGTTGTAAAGAAATTACTTTTATTGGCTACTAAACAACGCTCTACACAGAAAGGCGGCAGATCCGA
Organism: Agarilytica sp.; assembly: GCA_033852165.1. Taxonomy (GTDB): domain Bacteria; phylum Pseudomonadota; class Gammaproteobacteria; order Pseudomonadales; family Cellvibrionaceae; genus Agarilytica. Next base: position 33,095 of record JAWSUZ010000010.1, read on the forward strand.
ATGGCATGCCATTAAGTCCAAGTGATTGATTTCGTTTATTAAAATTGTAGTCTGAAAATAAATTTGTGGGTCATGGTTTTTCTATTTTTTCTTTTCAGTATGGTCATATTTTCGAATCCTTGATCTCACCAAATTTCTCGGTTTTTAAAGCAGCTTAGACGTAATTCCTTATAACAAACCGTTTGATCAAAAAAACACTCTACTAAGCTATAGTTTCTAATTATTAACAAAGAAAGGAGCATTTGTATGCCTAAATTTGTTATTGAAAGAGAGATTCCTAATGTAGGCAAACTTTCAGCAAGCGACTTACAAGATATATCGAAAAAGTCTTGCGACGTTTTAGAATATCTTGGCCCCAATATTCAGTGGGTTCACAGCTATGTAACCGACAATAAAATCTACTGCGTCTATATTGCGCATGACAAGGACATTATTACGAAACATGCAGATATGGGAGGCTTCCCGGTTAGTGCGATATCTGAAGTGTCTTCTGTAATCGATCCAACAACGTCGGAGTCGTAGTACGTATAATCAAATCCCATTAGCGTGAAATATTTACTTTTTGTAAAGCGGCGTGCGATATGTTTTCTTTAAAAGTACGTACTGGTATAACTATTGATTTTCTTTTACTTTTTAGTTATCAGACGGTTACATCCGCTCATCACGCTTGGGCGATCTAGCTCCTACATCTGTCGTCGTTAACGATTTTTTTGATGCACTGGCTTTAGACGATACTTTAAACGCTAACCCTGCAATCGTTGCTGCAAGAATTCGATCTCCTGTACCGTATCTGAAATTTCATGTTACTTCGATGGTATGTCAAGCCACGGGGGGGCAGGTCAATATATTGATCGCGGTATGAAAGAGACTCATGCAAAACTTAATATCTCGCAAAAAGAGTGGGATCAAATGGTCAAAATATTCAAGTCCGTGCTCCCAAAGCATGAGGCCCCAAAAAACAATCTATGGAGCTTGTCAATATTATTGGATCGACACAAGCGGATATTGTTGCCGGAGTAAAATGAAGAAAATTATTGATTCTGTATTGCTTCGCTTAATCCGTTGACGGTGTCAGATATTTTTAGGCGGCGACTCATTTTTTCACCTCATCCCCGATGAGTAAAGACTCAGAGGAAAGTAAACCCTAACGATCACACCGAGGGTATCGGCCATCTCGCTGCAGACGCTTGCGAGTAAAATAACCATATCCGTGTCTTAGCAACGGTTTTATTAATGGTAATGAACAGAACCGTGCCAAGAGTTTAAAACGCGGGGCACGTTGCCATAACAGAATAAAAGCGTCCACGCCAGTCGTTACGACACCATCTGGATTTAATACATGAAGTTCGAGTAGCGCAGCGATCGGTTCAATTCCCAACTTACGCAGCTCTTCTTGCTTGTTAGTAATATCGAACCAGATGATTTCATCATTGCAACTGTAGCGTTTGTACCAGGCCATCTCCTTTAGGCATACTGGGCAGGCTCCGTCGTAAAAAACTGTGACCTTTTCCATGCGACTGCCCGAGATTATTGAACCAGAACAATTACGACTCTTTACCCTAACGATGCATCGTTAGGGTTTTTTGTGCTGCCAGCGAGAAAACATATCCGATGGCAAAGGGAAAACAATGGTAGAACTTTTGTCGCCAGCAATTTCGGTGAGTGTCTGTAGATAACGTAACTGTAATGCCTCAGGTTGCTTTGCTAGTGTTTGCGCCGCACTTAACAGTTTACCTGCGGCCTCTTCCTCACCTCGTGCGTGAATAATTTTTGCGCGACGTTCACGCTCAGCCTCAGCCTGTTTAGCTATGGCGCGAATCATACTTTCATCTAAGTCCACGTGTTTAATTTCGACATTGGAAACTTTAATTCCCCAAGCGTCTGTTTGTTGGTCCAGGCTCTTTTGAATATCTTGATTGAGTTTGTCTCTGGCCGATAACATGTCATCAAGTTCGTGCTGACCGAGCACCGAGCGCAAGGTGGTCTGGGATAACTGGCTGGTCGCCTCAAGAAAGTTTTCCACTTGGATAATGGCCCGTTCAGGGTCGAGGACGCGAAAATAGATGACGGCATTAACTTTAACTGAGACATTATCCCGCGAAATAACATCCTGTGTCGGAACGTCCATGACAACCGTGCGCAAGCCCACTCGCTCCATCTGCTGGATGACGGGAATGACAATAATTAGGCCGGGACCTTTTACCTTATAAAAGCGCCCCAGCAGAAAAATAACGCCCCGTTCGTATTCTCGTAAAACTCGAAACATCGAAAGTAATAGTACGACTATTAGAATCGCCGCGGTTATACCGAAGTAGTTCATTGCGCTCACCTTTTCCGATAATGATTCAGACCGTTTACGTCTTTCATCTCTATTTTTAAATCAAATTTTGTCTACTTGGAGCACTACACCATCAGCGCGCTCCACTCTTACTCGGTCATTATGTTGTAGCGGTTGTTGGCATTGAACCTGCCAATATTCGCCTTGCAGCATTACCATGGCTTGATCCTCTTGCTGAATCGATACTTCGGTAACTTGCCCCACAAGGGAAGATAAGCCGGTGACCACTGGTTTTTTTCGTACTCTGTTCAGCAAACCCAATACCAGAATTAACAGCGCGCAGCTGACGGCAGCAAACGCCAAAATGATAGGTAAAGCCACGCGATAAGCAGGCAGATCGGTATCCATTAAAATAATCGAACCCACAATAAAAGCTATCACCCCCCCCAAACCAAGCGCGCCAAAACTCGGCGCAAATGCTTCCGCAACCATCAGGCCTATGCCAACCCCAATTAAGCCAAGACCCGCATAGCTGACCGGCAATACCTGAAAGGCGTAAAGGGCAACCAATAAACAAACAATGCCGGCAACACCGGGTAGTGTCGCCCCAGGATGAGAAAACTCGAATATCAAGCCATACACACCAATCAGCATTAATATGTAGGCCACGTTCGGGTTGGTGATAACGGATAAAAACTCCGTGCGCCAATCGGGCTGATGAACAATCAATTCAGCATCGCTGGTATTTAACGTTACCTCCCCCTGCGGCAGAGTCACGCGGTGACCATGCAGTTGTGCCAGCAGATCCTTGGTATTCTTTGCGGTTAAATCGATCACGCCCTCTGCTAGGGCTTGCCCAGCTGACAAACTAGCGGCATTGCGCACAGCCTTCTCTGCCCACTGAACGTTGCGCCCACGTAATTCTGCCAATCCTTGAATATAAGCCACCGCATCGTTGATAACTTTATGCTCCATAGCGGTATTCATGGGCACTCCGCTTGCATCTCGATCTGAAGCTCCAGACTCATCAGTTTTTGGTTTTTTATCTGGCTTATCTTTGGGAACAGTGGGCAGAGATGGCGTTATTTGCACCGGCGTTGCCGCCCCTAAATTGGTCGCTGGCGCCATCGCGGCTATATGACTGGCATAGAGAATATAAGTACCTGCACTGGCGGCACGGGCACCGCTGGGAGCAACATAGGAAACCACCGGCACGGATGAATCGAGTATCGCTTTGATGATCTGACGCATCGAGGTGTCCAACCCGCCGGGTGTATCGATACGCAATATGACAAGGTGAGCATGCTCGGTGTCGGCCTTTCTTAGACCGCGGCTAACATAGTCCGCAGTGGCGGGACCAATAGCACCTTTAATATCCAACAGCCAAACAGCATTCACCGCAGCACTGTTGGACAGAGGCGAAGTCAGGGTTATTAGCAGTAGCAGGATAAAACGCCGCAACTTCCAGTTGCGCGAGAGCGTCATAAAGCAACTCCAGGCAGGAATATGCTATCAGTATAGTTGATTAAAAAATGGGCTCGTAAAAACAAGCATAACGGATGAGCAACATCTCACCCAGGCCTTCCAGGTGGTCTCATTAATCTTGGTCGTTATAAAGACATCCCCGGCTGATCAAAAAACAATCTTTGCGGCCCGATCAAGTTTTCTATACTTTGTAGATTGACACCTTAAACAACGTTATTGATAGGCCAGCCATGATATCAAAAGATATTTTGATTAACGTTCTCACAGAAGAATTAATGACCTTACGCGAGCTTCCCGCGTCGTACATTGATCTTCGTAATCATCTTCTTCACACATTGAATGCGGCTGATTCCAGCAACAAGAGACCCGAACTAAAAACCATGACTATTTTGATGGCGGATATTCGTGGCTTTTCGCACCTAATCGACAACTGTAAACCCGAAAAGATCATCGACCTACTCAACCGGTATTTTACGGCAATGATAGACGTCATCACGAATCATAACGGCGTCGTCGACAAGATGATGGGTGATGCGATTATGGCCGTATATGGACTCAATGAAAGACAACCGGCACAACAAGCGCGCCAAGCATGCTTAAGTGCCGTACTTATGCAAAAGGCCATGCAGAATATCAATCAATTTAATGTCGAGCTAGGCTTCCCCCCAATACATGTAGGCATGAGTATCAACACCGGAAAAGTATTGATCGGTGAAATCGGGTCAGAGCTTCACAGTGAATACACAACAATAGGCGATACTGTGAATACAGCCTTACACGTGGAGGCGCACAGCCAGCGGGGGCAAATTTTATTAACTGATAGCACCTATCAATTGATAGCATCTTCAGTGGAGGTAGGACCTCCAAACTTAGCGAAGATAAAGGGAATCGCACAACCGATAAAGCTATATGAATTAATCTCGATCCAGCACCCGATTGCATTGCAAGTTCCCCGCAACGAGACACGCACGTGTCCTCGTATACCCGTTAACCTCCCCCTTTCATTTCAATGTATGGTCGGCAAAACTCGGATGAATGATCACTATTCGGGAGAGGTACTGGATTTAAGTTACAGAGGTATGAGAGCACGCACCTCAATTAGCCTACCGCCAATGAGCGATATTTGCTTTGGATTGGCAATGGGCATGTCTGAAAATAACGAAAAAAATATCCGTGCTAAGATTTTACGCTCCACCAGAAAAGAAAAACATTTTTATTCCAGTATGGAGTTCACCAACATTCCCACAAGCAGTCAATCTGTACTGCATGAATATATAGATTGCCGGATGTAGCTGAGGTAATTGAAAACCCAGCCTAGACACGGCACATTCTTAAATCGATTAGATGCTGATGTAAGCGCCGAACCAACCACACCCTAGATCGTAATCGCTAAGTTTTTTAAGGGTGGCTGTCATATTAATTCCCCTTTAATTCGCGAATGCCTGTCAACGTCTGATCAGTTTAGGAAATGGGCAAAGCCCTTGTTCCTTGCATTTCTTATCGAAGAGTTTTAAACAAGCGGTAGGAAATAGTGTGTTTTTTAGAGTGAAAAATGAGAGAAAACAGGCGACACTCCCATATTATTATCTTTAATATCAATAACTTACACAACATCACCACCCACAAGCAAGACTCATAAATCACACAAACTGATCAAAAAACCAATTAAAAAGTGGATGTTTTGTTCTTGTTTTTTCGTTGGTTATAACCAATCGATTGATTTTTTATTTTTAAGACCTTTATCGTTATTTTGGCGAATAAAAAACAAACACCTGCGTTGGTATTTGATTTGCCTCTTTGGTATTTAATTTGCATAACAGACAGTTTAATTACGTGAACAACAAAAGTCTGACGCGTCTCTTATCCACACTACAATTAAGTAAGAGGTAGGTCGCAATACAGCAACAATATAGAGGAAGGTTAATGTCCGACGCCTTACAACAGCTTATTAGGCAAGCCGAAGTTCAAAAGCTTCAAATGCAGATGAACGTCATGCTTCAAAAGAACCTGAGTTTGTTCAAAGAAAGAATGCCGCAGGTCTATAAGATGGTTGCAGATCATAAGCCCGATAATTTAATCCTACGGCTGGACCACAACAACAAGATTAACTTACTCATTCAAGAGCACAAACATTTTCTATACAATGATGATCCCCAGGCTTTTTCTCACAAACAAGTTGCCCTCTTTCAGAAAAAAAGTCAGGTTCGTCGTTTTCGTATTACCAAGAATAAAGAGTACAACGACGACCACATTCATATCCCCCACCTAAACGGACTTATTGACGAATACGAAGATAACGCACGCGAACGCGAACACGGCACGCCAAATTTCATACCGAGCTTAATCGTAAGCGGGGTTGGGCTCGGCCACCACCTCCCCGAATTGATTAAGAACTTTGATATTCGCAACATCATGGTGTACGAAAAGTGTGTCGATTCCTTTTATGGTTCATTACAAGTGCTGGATTGGACGAAGATCCTCGACCATTTTCGACAAAAGGGAAAATCGATAACCCTTTGTATCGGTAGCGACCCTCAAGCCGCGCTCGCACAAATTGAAGCGGGCATTAATAAAGTGGGACTGCATTCACAGATATACACTTTTGTATTCCGGCATACCATGCGCAAGGCTGAATTGGACTTCATAGAGTTTTATCAAAAAGAACTGCGTACTTTTATAGGCGGTATGGGCTATTACGACGATGAGCAGATAGGGCTTGCCCATGGCTACCACAACGTAAAATCGAAAAGCGCCGTCTTTGTTAGCCACAAAACCCACTCACGTAAAATCCGCCTTCTTCTTATTGGTAACGGCCCGTCCTTGGATGAACATAAGGACTATATAGAAGCCAACAAAGACAATGTCATTATTATGTCCTGCGGCACTGGGCTGAGTTCCCTTCTAAGAATGGGCATCAAACCCGATTTTCATGTGGAAATGGAACGCTGCATCCTAGTCAATGACGTGATTCGGCACTTCTCTGAAGCTGACGACAGAAACGACATCACCCTACTGTGCCTGCACACCGTAGCGCCTGAAACAATGAAGGCCTTCCCTGATTGCTGCTATTCCATAAAAGCAAACGATGCCGGCGGCCCTCTAGTATACGATTACTTTTTACCACAAAAAACCAATGAGCTGATATTCTGCAATCCCACCGTCACCAATTGCGGCCTATCCTTCGCGGTATCCATGGGCTTTGAAGATATTCATTTAATTGGCGTCGATTTAGGTGCTAAAGATAAAGAGAAACATCACTCCAAACACAGCTTCTATGTCGAGATGGAAGCCTTTGCGAAAAAAGAGAAAATTGACTACACCATCTATGATGAAGATCGCGTCCAAGCGGTTGAAGGTAATTTTGGCGGTGAAGTGATGGCCATGCCAATTCTTAATATGGCCCGAGTTTCAATGGAACGCTACTTACGCATACTCACACCAGCGTTTCCGAACCTGCGCGTCAGTAACACCAACGATGGCGCAAAGATTGACGGAACAGTTTCAGTACGATTGGAAGATTTAGACGATTGCGGTGTACACAATAAACAAGCAGAAATAAAGAGCATTAAAAAATCGCACTTACATTACTATACCAATCGAAAGTTTGAAAAATCCAGTAACTCCACGCTGCTGAAAAAGTTTTATGCCGCTAAAGACAACATCAAACTGACAGAAGGCTTATCAAATAACGCAGAACTCTACGACGAGCTGTTACGCGCATATAGAGAAATCAGTTCAACTAAAGACCTCATCACCCATCATCTACTGCGTGGCTCGGTCAATACGTTCTTTGGCTCTATTGCAGAACACACATTCTACTGCTCGAATGAAGACGATTTTCGAGAAAATGCTAACATTGGCGTCCGACACTTTAATGCCTTTATCGATAAGGTTTATGAAAAGATGCACGCCGATCCGTTTAAGCTTGATGAAACCAGTAGTAAATATGTGAAGACGATCCAAGAGCGCGCGAAAGCGGCTAAAGAGAATGAGGAGAGTGTTACCGGGCAGAGTCAATAATAAATTGAACTCGAACTGTAGGATGACTAAAACTGTAGGGTAGAAACCCCTACAATTTCAGTAGAACCCTGTTGAGGATAAGGTCTTGCCTGAATTACCTAGTTAGTGCCCATCCAGAAATAGGTCTCTACTGCGATCGAATTTAAAACGCCATTTTCACACCACAACATATAGTTGTTTGGAATAACCAAACGCCCATATATTGTGATGCAAAACTGACATTTTAAATTCGCTCTCGCAACGAGCCATTTCTGGATAGGCACTAGTTAAATAAGTTTGAGATATCGGCATTAAGATTTGACTTGTTTACTATTTCGCCAATCGATTCCTTAATGCTTGTTTGTATCGAAAGCAGTCGAGATGAAATAAAGAAACTAATTTTTTCATCTTCTTTCGAAATAGACTCGGGTGAAGAAATTACCAGATGACCAATTTTTTTCCCGACTTTATCTTTATTGGAATCGACAACGAACACATTTTCGGGAAAGTCTGGATATTGAAGGACTAAGTCATATAGGTCCACTCCTGCTCCGTATATTACGACTTTGGCGTCTCTTTTAACTGCTGCCCTCAAGCGATGTATGGCTGCTTCACTCTTACGCTGACGATGTTCTAGATGTTTTTCAAACCAGATTTTGGTGTGGCTAGTATCGATTGAGTCAAAAGATCCCAATCCAGAGAATTTTGGATCTACCTGATAAATTCCTCGTATAACAGGGAATTTATCATCTTTACACACTTCCGAAATATGGACAGAGAAACCGCATGCGATTAACAGATTGTCTAAGCTTTGATTTGTAAAGTGATACAGATGTGGAAATGCCATGATTTCTGAATTTACCGACTCTTTTGCAAAGGCTTCTACAGAAGGCACTTCAATAAACAAATAACCGTTATCGGGCATTCCTTTTCGAATTGATAATAATGATTCCGTAGGCGAAAACAGATGCTCGAGCAGGTGACTCATTATCACCAGTCGATAGTCTTTTAAATTATACAATCCATCATCGTTTGAAAAGTGCTCTAGCTCAATTCCATAGTTTTGGCGTGCCTTTTCTATGAGTTGTTGATCGGCTTCGAGCCCCTTTTTTTTGACGCAAGGAAGTAGGCTTAGAAAGTAACCATCCCCTGCGCCGATGTCATAGGCGGCGTGAAACTGACCGACTTCTAGATTTGAGCGTAGGAATTCATGGCTGGCAACCTGTCTGACCTTGCGTTCTTTGTAATTGAAGAAAGGAGTTTGTGCGTAATATTTCATCATGGCGCTACGTTCAGGTTGCGGGAAGACCTGAATGCAACCGCAATGCTGACACAATAGATGCGGCAAGCGATAGGCCTCGATATTGTTATCGATAAGCACAGCATTATTGAGAATATAGAGACACTCTGCTTTGAACGATTCGCAGATAGCGCAACGAAAATCAGGGAGCGTGTCCTCCTCCATTGCGTGATTAGAAAACCTATCTTGGCTTAAACTTACCGCTTTGTTATTAGCTGTCATCTGCTTACTTCCGGTTACATGGCGTAAAAACTCTCACTGACACGACGTAGATTTCATAGCCGTCTCTTTTGCTTCATGACTAACATCATCGCATTTCTGGCTCTGTCGCGCTCGACATACATTCCGCGATTAACCCCGTATATTTCGGTGATCTCGAAAAATATCTCACATTTTTCGATAAGTTGATTGGCGTCATATTCTCGAATATGTGTGGGATTGAGCGGAGTGGTAATGCCTTCGTAAATGGACTTTGTGAAGAGTGGGACTTCGAGTATTAAGCATCCATTTATTTTCAACAATTCCTTTAGCCTATTAAGAAAAGCTGTATCTGAGTCGATATGCTCCATGGTATGGAGCGTAACAATCTTATCGAATTTTTTATTAAGCGCTATATCAAATATATTTCCAGCGATAAATTCAATATTATTGCAGTTCTTATTATTTAATATACACCGCTCAATTAGATGCTTTTCTAGGTCGACACCGATTACCTGACTGGCCCTAGCCGCGAGTAGTGCAGAACCAAACCCCGTACCACAGGCGCAATCCAGGACGCGATCACCCGCTTCGATATAGGTAGCCGCTTTACGATAACTGTTGATTGGGCGATCAGAGTAGTCAGTGCCATCTGCTTTCCATTTTAACTTCATATCCTCGTATATTGGATAGAACTCTTCTGCTGGGAGGACGGGAATGGTATCTACAAATTCGGTTCTAAATATGTCCAGTTCCTCAGCGGCACTGTACATATAAAAGCCATAGCGTTCCTGTCCTTCAGGTGTGTTATCGATGTAGTCGAGTAATTTCTCAACATATGTTCTCGAGAAAACATCGGCGCCAAAACGTATATCCATATCGAATGGAAGCTTGACATAGTCAAGAGTTCGCTCCTTTAACTGCTCGAGCATATTGCCTACGAGTTCCATATTCATATAAAACCAATCGATATTCGGTCTAACAATATAATCTGCGTCGTAGTAGTCAATAACAGATTTTATTCGATGTATTAGGCTGTCGACTGCTCCATAGAATATCTCAACACCCCACTGGTCGGCGTATTGTTTAAGCTGCCTATTTTCTTCTATATCCGGCACAGCGAGAATGATATTGTCAAAAATACTTAGATTTTTTATAACATCGAATACATTTTTTTGATTGGCTTTTTCGATATCGGTGTAATGCCACTGAACGATACAAACACAATTCATGGATTCGATCCTCTTATTCTAATGAAAGCGACAGGCGACTAAATCAGAAACTGATTTTGGCGGATGTACCAAGTTATTAAACTCTTTTCCTTCGATATATTCTTCGATTAGAAAGTCGCTGTCAAAAGTATCATTCCGAATTCTCTCTAACTCTTGTTGGCAATCGAGTTTTAGCATTGCGATCGACCGCCACCAAGTATAACGACATGTTTAGTCATTATTGTAAATCCTAACTAAATTGACGCTCTCTCCATATAATTTCTTTAGGTCTCGATAGATCTCATTTTCCGAGGCACAAGACGAAATGAGTATGGTGTTAGTTGAGCTCAAGTCGACCTCTGCAGGAGGGATGCACGGGATACCGTGAAGCTCGAGCCCCCATTTGGTTTCACTATTGTCTACTAAGGCTCGTATACGGTAAGTTTTAAGTATATTGGTATTTGCAAGCAACTGAGCGGTATGTACACCTGCTCCCCAGATATAGATGTCCTGATTGTTTAAAATTTTATTGTTGATGTTTTCTACAGCGGAACCCCACATCTCTTTTTCTCGCTGGATAATTTTTTTTAGGGTCGTTTCAGCGGTAAAGTCAACGATATTTCGACTTGTGGCCTCTGCTTTTCTTGCGATAACGGTAACCGCTGGGTATCTATAATCTCTAAATACCTTACTAACCAAATGAATTTCGTAACCGCAGCTTTCGATAAGTTCTCTAAATAAGGGCTCGGTAAAGTAGTTGATATGCTCGAATGATAGATACCCCGAGGGAAATAACTCCACCGCTTCGAATAAGGGAACTTCAGCCAACATCCATCCCCCGGTCTCCTGAAAACTTGAACATTTCTTAACGACGGCTAGCGGGTCGTATATGTGTTCTAGAATATGAGTTAGTACAATTAAGTCGTAAGTGTCCTCGGTCTCGAAACTTTCGATATCTGCTTGCACGGTATCAATATTAAAGGTTTCTTTTGCTATCCGGCCATTCATGGCACTTGGGTCAACGCCTGTCACTCTGTCAGCGCCATTAAGTTTATATTGGCTCAACGTGTAGCCGTCTGAACAGCCAACTTGAAAGACCGTTGCGGGCATTCCCTCATTTAGGTTTTTAATATCACTGATATTTCGACGAACACTAACCACTTTTTCTCTTGTAGGCTGATAATCAACGGATTTTTTTGTGTAGACCGCCGTAGTTTGGTAGTAGAGAAGCATTTCCTCGGGGTAAACAGTCGGAGACTGAATGACCATTCCGCATTGTTTGCACGACGAAAATCCAATTTCCCGCTCGCCCAGTTGGGGCAGATGCCATAGTTGCGCTCTGTGACAGTGAGCTTGACCACCACACAGTACGCATTGACGATAATAGCTAGACTTCACATCGGACGCGTTACCCATGAAAGGCTTCCCGTTCGCTTAGCAGTACATTTACCGCATGATCTATTTCATCCATTGTAGTCATGCCCGTGGGCAGTGTGATGGGTAAGTTCGTCTCTTCGCAGGTTGTAAGTAGGTCATCCCACATAAGCTCATAAGAGGCAATTTTATAAACGTCGGCGTATGGCCTGAGTTCATCTACCGCAGAGAGGTAAAAGGGCGTGCATGAAAACAGTATTTTATTTTCGACGCAGCACTGTTTTAACTCGGGAAGGAAGCTTACTGGTAACTCCCATTCCCACCTATTTCTGTGAGTTTCGCTTTGACAAATAATTTCCGGTGAGAAAATTTCGTCTATGTTGAACAACTGAAATTTTATTTCATTGCACCCGATTTCCGCTGCGGTTTCAATAAACCGGAAGCAGCGAGATATGTCTCGATGATGGTTGCTGGAGATTTCGGCGATGAAATTTGTCTGTATAATTTTCATGTTAGTAAGTATCGGCACATGGAAAACACAAGTAACCTCGACGGCATGATCATTGGTAGTGATCTCTTTTCATGGCCTATCGACAGTTTAGCCGGGGCCGAGTGTGGACGCCAAATATTTAGCTCGATCTATTGAAATAACTTAAGGCAATATTCACGCCAGCTCTCCTAAATTAATCTTATTGTAGTATGTAAGCGTAATCTAATCAAAATATAATACTGAGGCTTATCGTCGTCAAAAATTTAGCATTCTTTTAAGTGTATGAATTAAAATGTTCGTTTGATTTGTGGTTTTCTGGTCGCAAGAATTTACTGCGGAGAAGGTTGCTAATCGGTGGCTTTTTACTCATTTGATGTGCCCTTATTTCTCATTATAAAGTGAAGCCTATGATCATATAAACGGGAAGTTATTTCATGCTCGGTCCTAATACTGTCGTTAACGCGTTTACGACGGTATCAAATTGTTCGTCGGCCATGCCGTAGAATATCGGTAAGGAAATCGCTTCGGCATAGTATTGATCGGCACAGGGAAAGTGTGGGTCGATATAGCCTAGCTTTTGAAAGTACGGCTGCGTATACACGGGGATGTAGTGTAGATTGACGCCGATGCCCTGTTCACGTAACTGTTCGAATACTTGGCGATGGCTTAGTGAAATTTCGTTTAGATTTAGGCGAATAATATAGAGATGGCAGGCGGAGTAAGCGTCGTCCATTTGATACGGTAAAGTCAGGGGGAGCGATGCGAGGGCTTGGTTGTATTTCGCTTTAATGCACTGCCTGTCGGCAACAAAGTCATCTATTCGCGTCATCTGGCTTACGCCCAATGCGGCTTGTAATTCCGTCATGCGGTAGTTAAAGCCTAATTCTATTTGCTGGTAGAACCAGGGGGCGTATTTTTCTTTTTGCGTTTTGCCTTGTATTTCTCCCTGTGCTTCTCCTAATGCTTCTCCTAGTGCTTCTTTGGGTATTTCACCCGATACAGCCCCGTCCATTAATTTTTCGTCGCGTGTTATGCCGTGGCAACGAAACAGTTCTAATTTTTCTGCGATGGAGGAATCATTGGTTAACGCTGCTCCCCCTTCTGCGGTGGTCACTATTTTTACGGGGTGGAAGCTGAATACGGTTATGTCGGAATATCGGCCATTGCCGATGGGGTCGTTTTCATAGCGCCCTCCGATTGCATGGCTGGCGTCTTCGATAATGGAGAATCCGTAACGATCGGCCAGTGTTTTTATCGCTCGCATTTCGCAAGCTTGTCCGGCTAGGTGTACTGGCACGACTATTTTCGGGAGGCGATTTTCTTTTTCGGCTAGGGCTAGCTTTTCTTCTAGGGCGTTTATGCTGAGGTTGTAGGTTTGTGGATCGATGTCGACAAAATCCACTTGAGCCCCACAATATAGGCCGCAATTTGCGGATGCGACGAAGGTGATCGGTGTTGTCCATAGCCAGTCGCCCTTTCCTAACCCTAGGGCTAAACAGGCAATATGTAGGGCTGACGTTCCGCTGTTGACGACGACTGCATGTGTGGCGCCAGTGTATTTTTTTAGTGTCTCTTCAAATAAAGGTACTTGTGGTCCCTGGGTCAGAAAATCTGATTTAAGTACGTCAACCACTGCGTCTATGTCTGCTTGGTTAATGTCTTGTTTTCCGTAGGGGATCATTCAGTCGAAACCTTTTATTATTGATTGAGATCAGAATAAGATATTAACCAAAAATGTGCTGTGATTTGGACCGCAATCCGGATTCGGGAGGTATTTTCAAGTGATTTAGCGGTCTACCAGAAACCAGGGAATATCAAAAGGCCCAAGGATTAATAACTAACCTAATTCAAAGCTCCGCAAACTGATCATACTCGCGAATCTCTTTAACCGTCAGAAAACTCGGATTATTACCCGAATGATACTCATAGCCCACTGGCACTTTCACGCCCTTTTCACCCAAAGCATTTTCATCAAAACAAGTCTCGCGATTAAAAAACCGAATCGTTGGCGATAAAACATAATGGTCATCAAACTCAAGCGTCCGATGTGCATCGTCTGCTGGACACATAATTTCATGTAATTTTTCACCCGGACGAATACCAACAATCTTCGTTGGTACTTCTGGCGCATACGCCTCGGCTAAATCCATGATATTCACCGAAGGTATCTTAGGTACAAATATCTCACCGCCCTGCATCCGTTTGAAATTCACGAATACGAAATCCACGGCCTGCTGCAAGGTGATCCAAAATCGGGTCATTTCCTCATGGGTAATCGGAATATGATCAGCCTTATCCGCAACGAGCTTCTTAAAAAACGGGACCACTGAACCGCGAGAGCCCAAAACATTTCCATAGCGAACACAGGCAAAACGGGTCTTACCCGTACCGACAATATTGTTCGCCGCGACAAACAATTTATCCGAAGCCAATTTCGTGGCGCCGTATAAGTTAATTGGGTTGGCTGCCTTATCCGTCGACAGCGCAATTACCTTCTTCACATTTTGCTCAATAGCGGCCTCGATCACATTTTGCGCGCCATTGATATTGGTCTTAATACATTCCATTGGGTTGTATTCTGCTGCTGGCACTTGCTTTAGTGCTGCTGCATGAATGACATAATCGACCCCTTTCATCGCTTGCATCAAGCGACTGGGATCTCGGACATCGCCAATGAAGTAGCGCATACAGGGCTGATCAAACTGTTGCTGCATCTCAAACTGCTTAAGCTCATCGCGTGAAAAAATGATCAGACGTGAGGGTTTGAAGCGCTCTAAAATCGTTTGGGTGTATTTTTTGCCAAACGACCCGGTACCACCGGTAATCAAGATCGATTTATTATTGAACATTTAACACTCCAATACCTGAGTCATCATTTCCGCCAGTTTTTTGATTGACGCTTTAATCACTTACGGTAGCTGCAATAATTGCACCAGTTAAAGCGAAATTTTTAATCTGTTACCGTGTTCGGTTTTAGAGCATATTTGGCGGCCACACTGTTAAGTATGGTACGGGTTACTATCACAATAC
>JAWSUZ010000069.1:0-25608 GCA_033852165.1 Agarilytica sp.
AAGACCCTAGCGATGTGACAGCACCAGCAGCACCTTCTGGTCTTGCAGCCTTCGACATTCATGATAAGTACGCGTCTATGAGCATCAGCAGCACGAACTCAGAAGCGGACTTTAAACGCTACGCGCTTTACCACTCAAACGGCGCATCTGCGGGCTACTCTTCATCAGCAAGCATCAGTATCTCTGGCCTGACTTCAGAAACGGCTTACAGCCTTTACGTAACGGCGACGGATAACTGTGGTAACGAGTCAGCGGCATCGAACACGGTAAGCTTCACAACAGGCGCTCTTGAGTACATCGCGCCGAGTGCGGTTGCAAGTGCAACGGGCCACTACAACGCCGGTCGTGTGGACTCAGCGGGTTATCTCGCCTTAGGCAACACCTACGGCTTTATCGATACATTCACCATGTGGCAGTTACAAGACGGTTCATGGACTGACGTTGATCAAAGCGAAGCGCCTGCATCAACACCAGCTCCTACAGCAACGCCGACTGCGACGCCTACGCCAACGGCTACACCAACGCCGACTGCGACACCTACTCCTACTCCTACTCCTACTCCTACAGCTACGCCGACTCCAACACCGACTCCAACACCAACGGCTACGCCAACTCCTACACCCACTCCAGGCTGTAGCGATTACACAGCGACTAACGGAGCGCACGCATCAGCAGGTCGAGCTTATATGCAATATGTTCTCTTGCACTACGCAACAGGCAGCGATGCATACTTAGGGCTTGCTACTGCGACGTCTACCTTGAAAACCACTGACGGCGGCACTAACTATTTAATAGGCAGCTGTCCTTAAGCTCAGGCTTCACCAATAGAAAAAGCGCGGCAGTTGCCGCGTAACACTTCAGATGAAATCCTCGCCTTGTGCGGGGATTTTTTGTTTAAATACCCCGCTCATAACCTGGCAATAAAAGGCTTATTTTCAAAGCGCGCCAAGAAGAGCCCGAAGTGAAAAAACCAAAAGTACTTTCCACAAAAATCAAAAAACCACTTCTTATCCCCCGCCCTCCCCAATTAAAAGTGTAAGTAATGGGGGACGTTCAGAGGCTGGGAATTATTTGATACGGCAATGCCGGAAGGCGCTTCGCTTTTCCGACTTACGGTATAACAATCAAAAGGTATCTAGATGAGGAGTATCTCTCAAATGGTCGGCTTCACGATACGTTTAAGACTAGCTAGTGCCCATCCAGAAATAGGACTCTACTGCGGAAAAATAAAAACACTCATCTTCGCACCACTGCATGCAGTTATTTGCAATAAGCAAACGCCTACATCCTAGTGGCACAAATCTGACCATTTTTATTTCCCCTCGCGACGAGCCATTTATGGATGGACACTAGCTAGGAAATCCATCAAAACACTCAGCATGAATACCTTTTTCAAACCACGGCGCACGCTCGCTCCAAAATATATTGTCTTGCGGTAAAAGATGAGGAGCTTCATTTAATGACCCAGCAGGAACCAATAATATTTTGCCACTCTGCGAGACAAACGGCACACCACACCCGCATTCACTACAGAACGCCTTAGTAAAGCCACGGCTCGGATAATCGAACCTCTTAATCTTATCCAACCCAGAAAGCCATTCAATCGCATCAACCTTGGCAAACAAATTGGACGCATGGGACGAGCCACTTATTTTTCGACACTGACTACAGTGGCAAAAATGAAACTGGCTAAACTCATTTTTCACATTGAAAGTGATTGCTCCACATAAGCAACCCCCACTAATTTTATCAATCATATTTTTCACCGTTTCTCATTCCCCGTTTCCAGTTTCCAGTTTCCAGTCTTCCGTTTCCCGTTTCCCGTCTTCCGTTTCCCGTTTCCCGTTTCCCGTTTCCCATCACCAATCACCCACCAATTAAACCGTCGTCATCGATTTGGCCACCGATGTACTTTTTTCAACGCTCGCAGCTGCAGGTTGCTGCAAGCCTTTTTGCACAGCAGGTCTCTGCCCTATATTCGACAACCAACGCTGCACCTCCGGAAATTCCTCAATATCGATTCCTGCCCAAGCATACGATCTAACCCAAGCGAAATTTGCGATATCGGCAATGCTAAAATCATCAACCAAAAAGTCTCTGCCTTTTAACTGCTGATTCAATACGCCATACAAACGCTTTGTCTCATTTTGATATCGCGACAACACAGAAGGTATACGCTCAGGGAAATAGTGTTTAAATACATGGGTCTGTCCCTGCATCGGACCAATTCCTCCCATTTGAAACATTAACCATTGAATAACCTGCGAGCGGCCTTTCGGATCTGCAGGCAGTAAACCTTCCACCTTTTCTGCCAGATAAAGCAGAATCGCCCCAGACTCGAAAACGGCAAAATCATCATTATCACGATCCACTATCGTTGGGATGCGCCCATTGGGATTAATCTCTAAATACCCTGCCTTTTTTTGCTCGTTTGCGCCCAAATCAACGCCAATCAGTCGATACGGTATTTTCAATTCTTCTAGGGCAATCGAAACCTTCCAACCGTTGGGTGTTGCCGCACTGTATAAATCAATCACAATTAAATTCCTCTTTAAATAGTCTTAAACTGCTCTTTCATTCATTGCTCACTTACTTGCTTAGCATCAAGCCCTCCACAAAAGGCTCCGACCAACAAGATTCCCCAGCAAAGAAATCAGACAGATCTGTCTACCAGAAAAATCATACTATACAGATCTGTATAGATTCAAGCCCCAAATCCATTATCCACAGGCAAAAGGTAAAATAAATTTCGCATAAGGCGCCACTTACACATTAATGACGCCCTTGCCTAAAAACCATACAGACCTGTATAGTTCGAACGGAAACCACATAGAGATAGACAATGGCATCCCCCCGTCGCGACCAATTAGTTCAAACCGCCCTACAATTATTTTGTCAGCACGGATTCCACGCTACCGGCATTGATACAATACTGGCGAAAGCGGGTGTCGCAAAAATGACCCTCTATAATCACTTCGCCTCCAAAGACGAACTGATTGTCGCGGCACTTCAACTGCGACAAAAGCAATTTTTCGCTTGGTTAGATGAGGAAAACGCACGCATAGGGAGCGCGGCAGATCAGCCCGAGGGCCGCTTAGGCGCTTTATTCGACGCGCTGAAAGTATGGCTGCTTAAAGCAAAGCTCAACGGCTGTATCTTTACAAACGCGGGAGCCGAATTTGGCAACGATGACAATCCCATTAATCGGGAAGTAAAACACTATAAACAAGCGAGAATTGACTATATTAAAAACGTACTAGGTGAATTAAGCGTGAATGATACCGATACTCTAGCCAAGCAAATTTGCATGCTACTTGATGGCGCGATTGTTGCTGTTCAAGCAGGCTTAGAAGAAACATCATTCGACACCGCTAAAAATGCTGCTCTCTTACTCGTTGCGCAACAATTGGCTTCGAAATAATGGGCAACCCCACCACTGAATTACTGAACCTTTGAAGAACTGAAACCTAGAATTGCAAAAACTCTGAACGGCAGAGCTATTGAACCGCCAAAACTGGCTCTCGACAAGATACCCTGTGGAACCGAAATGCGCTCTATTCGAAAAAAACCCAGCCTCCGCTCTCGCTTCATTAGCCGCTTTCTCAGGTATCATAGTGATAAACAACGTACAGACAAAGCCCTTACCTTACCTCAAGTTCGTGAATCTCTAGCGAAGCAAACGCGCAGTTATAAACCCCCCAAAAATGTACGCATTGTGCAGATCCGTGAGAACGGGGTCAACGGTGAATGGCAAATTCCGAAAGATACCCCACCCGAAACCTGTATTTATTACCTACACGGCGGCGGCTACACAATTGGATCCCCCGTAGCCCACCGGCCAATGACCATCGCCATCGCCAAGGCAGCAAACACCCGCGTATTTTCACTCGACTACCGGCTCGCACCCGAACACCCCTACCCCGCAGCCCTAGACGATGCCCTTCAAGGCTACCGATGGTTATTAGAGCAAGGATTTAACCCTCATCAAATAGTCCTCGCCGGAGACTCCGCTGGAGGTGGGCTAGCCCTAGCACTCACCCTCAAATTAAAAGCTATTAATGAAGCTCTACCCACCGCCATGATACTAATATCACCGTGGACGGATTTAACCTTGAGTAGCGATTCCGTTGAAGAGAATGACAAAAAATGTGCGCTACTCAACACCTTTATTTTAGAAGACTGCACACGCGCATACACAAATAACGAGGGCCTTAAAGACCCCTTTGTCTCTCCACTTTATGGTGACTTAAGCGGGTTACCTCCTCTGCTAATGTACGTTAGCAGTACCGAGTCCATACGGGATGATTCTTTACGACTTACTGAAAAAGCGAAGAGCAGCGGCGTTGACGTCACGCTACACCTTTGGCCAAGACAACCTCATGCGTGGCCAATATTCTATCGCTTTATGCCGGAATCAAAACAATGCGTGAAAGAAATGGCACTGTTTGTAAAAACCCATATTTATGAAGCGCCTAGCACGTCATAAAAACTTTCCGCCTGAACGGTGAAGCCTCCGCCATAAGAAAGTCATGCTGAAGATTCCAAGCCTCAAACAAATCAAAACAAAAAAGTTCATACTCTGGTTTTTGTTTTGGATTCTTGTCCTTATACCCTCCGGGCCTTTTATTTTGGGCAATTTCGCTTTCCTTGTTTACGTGGTTTGGCCCCGCGATATTTCAACCGTTACTCAATTTGATATTCGACCATCCACCACATCCATTTCAGTTTCAGCACACGGTGTAAAAGATAAGCCATCTAGCTGGAGCGACGAGCTACAAGGTTTAATTCAAAATAACCCTGATAACAAGCAATCGAAAACCCATCAGCATCTCAGCTTGGATTGGCGGCCGTTTTCAGACAACCCGTTTATTTGTTCGGTCGTCGCTAAAAAAATTGGCTACGATATTGGTAAATCAATATCCGCAAAACACCAAGTAAATTATATTCATGCGATAGGACACAGCTGCGGATCGTTTGTCGTGCTGGGCGAAGGCGCCAGAAGCCAAGGCCGAAACATCAAAATCCAATCAACCTACCTAGATCCCGTCTCGATTTATGCCGGCTTCTTTTGGGACTACGGTGTTCATCACTTTGGGTCATGCGCCGACTTCAGCGATGCCTATATCGATACTAGCGACACAATCCCCGGCAGCAACCAAAGCCTTCCCCACGCGCATACCTTTGATGTCACGCAAATACGAGTCACGAAAAATATCGCAATACACCCGCATAACTGGCCGGCACGGTATTATGTGGAGGCGTATAAAAATCGAACCGTTCCCCTCTTGAAAACGTCGAAGAACAACCTGTACTCTACCCTACAGCAGGGCACTATGAGCACCATCCCTCCCGTAACCCGTAACCCGTAACCCGTAACCCGTAACCCGTAACCCCTCCTTGCCATTTACCCCCAAATACCATCTAATGGCGGCCTAAATTACTAGGGACAGTGATCCTCCTCAAAAGAACTTTCACGTCGTTAGTTAATCCCCAGAAATATAATGTATTCCCGTAAAACAAGCCGTTCTGGCGAATTTCGCAAGGAAAAAATAGGCCACTCTATGAGAAGTACGATAAAAACAATCTTGTGCATATTACTCGTTTCCACACTCGGGTGTTCTTCCGTTAGTTCCAAAGACAAAGGGTATACGCCAGAAAAAATTGCCGAAGTTGTAAATCCTGGAGATACCGTCAACATCACCAGTAAAAGCGGCGGCAGATACCAATTTGTCGTGACAGCCGTGACGGCAGAAAGCCTATCCGGTGGGGGCGTAACCGTTAAAAATACGGAAATAGACGAACTCTCAGTTGAATCCACAGACGGAATTAAAAAAACCTTCAGGGTTGTAAGAGCGACAACATCGATATTACATCTTATTCATTTACTTGATCATATTACGCATTAAGTAATATTTAATTTTTTACTGCCAGCGCCGACCAAAAATATTTTTTGGCAAACAGTACTGTCTAGCACCCGTAGATCGTAAGCACTTACGATCTACAGCCGCGCGTTGCAGGCGAATACTTGAAAATTGTTTTCTTGCTAAATCAGATTAGAATTTTTGAGAAAACAATCAAAGCTATTTTCTAGAACCACGCAAGAACAAGGAAGATAGCTCTCCAGCGGCGCCGGAAATAACCGCGCACTTATCGTTTTTTTGAGCATATATATATGCGCAGTTCAAATTTCCAAAATAGGAGGGGGAAATTCCCCTTCCTCACTGAGTTCAAACCTAATTCTCCACCACCCTACCAATGATGTTGATTTAAGGCTTCAGAAAACCGTGTAAGTTGATCTTTACCCACAGTTTAAGTGCATCGAAAACTGTCTCATCCCCCTTAATTCAATGACATTACTGCCCCCAGAAAAGCCCATCAACCGCTAGCCCTTGCCATTCACAGGTCGTTAACGTTAAATTACCTCCCCAATAGCAGCAGACAATAAAAACCATCGCGCTGGGAAGGAGATATCATCAGCATGAGCGAGCCCTCACACTACCCCTGCCACGGCGTACATAGCTCCTTAGCCCCCAAGGGCCGAGCATCTGGTGAGCTCACCGTATCCGAGACTCATCTGTCTTTTGCGATTGGAAAAGAAAAAATTTGGCTGAATTTTGCGGGACTAGAAATCACGATAGGCGGCGCTAATGATCGCCTCGTCTTTTTTAATCACCCCAGTAAACCCGGTTGGCGCTTTTATACCAGTGATCGCTCCGTCCTGAAAGATCCGATCCTCAAACAACACCCCCACCTCCAAACCTCCATGCGTAAAGCCAGAGGGACGCGTGCTCGCGGCTGGGCATTGTTGCTAGGCGTTCTCATTTTTTGTATTGCCTGCCCCATTGTCATCCTATCGAATATGGATATCGCCAGTCGCATCCTAGCCGAAAGAGTGCCGGTCGAATGGGAAGAGAAATTAGGCAAGCTCAGTTATGACCAAATCAGCCTGCAATCTGAATTTATGGATACAAAAAACTCTGCTGTTTTGCTCGCCCCCTTGGTTACACCGCTACTTAAGTCCCTGCCCGATAAACGCTTCGACTACCGTTTTTACATCAGCAACGACTCGAACCTTAACGCTTTTGCTTTACCCGGCGGGATTGTGGTCATTAATGCGGGGTTGATACTCGCCGCAGATTCTGCGGAAGAAGTGCTAGGGGTTATCAGCCACGAGATTACCCATGTACGACAGCGCCACGGTATTCGTAACATCATGTCCACCGTTGGGACTTACGCCATCATTAGCGCCCTAGTAGGCGACGTATCCGGTGTTATGGCAATTGTCACCAGCGCCGCCCCGATACTGATAAACCAAGGTTATTCGCGCAAATTTGAATCGGAATCCGACAGCCTCGGGTTCGATATGATGGTCCGCGCCAAACTAGACCCATCAGGGCTAGCGCGCTTTTTCGAGAAGATGCTGCTCAAAGAAAAAGAGATGCTCGAAAAAATCGACGATAAAGAATCTCGCGAATGGATAGAAGCTGGACTAGGCTTTCTAAGTTCGCACCCCGCCACACAAGACCGCATAGACACATTGAAGAACAGGGCTGAACAACACTCCGGCGAATACCGGGATTTATCGCTGCAGTATGCAAAACTCCGCGAAAGCGTCAGTTTATTCATGACTGAACATAAAGTCGAAGCAAATGAAGATCAAATAGAAAGTGATCAGCCAGACAAAGATCAACAAGAAAACGACAATCCAGAAAGTAAAATTTAAATACAGAAGCGAACATAAAAACAAAACTGCCAATAATGAGGGATACACCATGAAAGCAGAAATCCAAGGCTCCCAGGCCTTTTCCTACGTCGATGTAGATTTAGAGCCGGGGGAAACTATCG
Organism: Agarilytica sp.; assembly: GCA_033852165.1. Classification (GTDB taxonomy): domain Bacteria; phylum Pseudomonadota; class Gammaproteobacteria; order Pseudomonadales; family Cellvibrionaceae; genus Agarilytica. The sequence goes on from JAWSUZ010000069.1 coordinate 7,846, forward strand.
TCACCGAATCCGATGCGATGAGCAGTATGGATGCCGATATTGATTTAACCGCAACATTTAACGGCGGTTTTTTTAAGGCTTTATTTAAAAAGTACCTCGGTGGTGAAACCCTCTTTATCAGTCGCTTTAGCAACAACACTCCCGCCACTAAACGCGTCACCTTAGTGCAACCCACTCCTGGCGAAATTCGTTGCGTAGAACTCGATGGGGGGGAATTTCACCTTCAACCGGGTGCTTTTCTCGCGTCCACCGACGGCATAAAACTCGGCCTGCGCTGGGCGGGGTTCGTTTCATTTATCTCCCGTGAGGGCTTGTTTCGCTTAACCGTCAGTGGCGAAGGTAAGGTCTGGTACGGCGCTTATGGTGCGCTGATCGAAAAAGAGATTGACGGCGAATATATCGTCGACACATCACACCTCGTCGCTTTCGAACCCGGTATCACCTTAAAGCTTCAATTAGCCGGAGGCCTTTTCTCAAGCTTCTTTGGCGGTGAAGGGCTTGTAACCCGCGTTCAAGGTAAAGGCAAAATCATCATACAAAGCCGAAGCATTTCAGGTTTGGCTGGCTGGCTCAACCCAAAATTCCGTTAACCCAGGGCACTAAATAGGAGAAGACACATTATGAATATTGAATTGTTACATCGCCCCGGCAATACGGCGGCAAAAATATCCCTTGAACCTGGCGAAAGCATCACCAGCGAATCCGGTGCGATGATCGCCATGAGCGGTAACATGGATATCACCACCACAACCCACAAAAAAAATTCGGGCGGTTTGTTCAAAGCCGCAAAACGCATGCTTGCAGGCGAGTCTCTGTTTTTAAATCACTTCGAGCCCAAAGACGAGGCCGGTACAATCTTTCTCGGTACCAGCTTATCGGGCGACATGATGACGCTAACCCTCGACAATGAGAGTTTAATCGTTCAAAACGGGTCGTTTATGGCCTGTTCCGACGGCATCGACATCGACCTAGGCTGGCAAGGCTTTAAATCCTTATTCTCCGGCGAAAGCGTTTTTTGGCTGAACCTAACCGGAAAAGGAGAAGTCATACTTTCCTCCTTCGGAGCGGTTTATCCCGTGAAAGTCGATGGTGAATATATTATTGATTCCGGCCATATCGTCGCATTTGATGAGGCCCTAGACTTTAGCATTAGCAAAGCAGGCAAAAGCTGGATACATTCATTTTTAAGCGGTGAAGGGCTTGTGTGTAAATTTAAGGGGACCGGAACCGTGTGGTGTCAGTCTCATAACCCATCCAGTTTTGGTGGAGCTTTAACTTCATCTTTACGCAAGCGTAAAGCATAAGGAGATAACGATGAATACCACTAACGAATTATACAACGTCATCTTAACAGGTGAACTTCTCGACAATATCGAACGCTCAGATGCCGTCAGCGCTTTTGCGAAGTTATTTAAATTACCCGTCGATAAAGCCGATGCTCACTTTTCCAAAGCACCGGTTATTATAAAAAAATCTGTCGATAAAGGCACAGCATTAAAATTTACGAAAGCGCTTAGCCAATCGGGTATGCACAGCACAATCGACCCTATAAATACTGATTCACAGGCAATAGCCCCTTCAGCCCCCACAACAGAAAAGCCAGATAAATCCGAAGAAACGACAGAATTTAGCCCCGCATTAAAAGATGCAACGCAAGCGATGGATACCGGTGAAACCGAAGCCGTTACAGCTGAACATAAAGCCAACGATGCTGAAATCCCAGAACAAGAAACCGCAGAAGTTCAACCGGGCTTTCAATTTGAAATGGCCGGCCAACCCGATTACGGATTTGTAACCGTACAGGTCCCCGCCGATCAAACGATAAAAGTCGAAGCTTCCGCTATGGCAACGATGGACACCAACATGCGCATGAAAACTAAAATGCGCGGTGGCTTAGGTCGCTTGCTAACAGGTGAAAATGTCTTTATTAATGAATTCACCGCAGAAGGCTTCGATGGAGAAATTGGCATTGCCCCCGGAGCGCCTGGCGACTTGCGTCATCAATACCTCGATGGCGACACCATTTATTTACAAAATTCCGCCTTTGTAGCCTGCGGCCCTGAAGTTGAAATCGAAAGTAAATGGCAGGGCCTGGTAAAGGGTTTCTTTTCCGGAGAAAGTCTATTTTTAATTCGAGCACAGGGTAAAGGCGACCTATGGTTTAATTCCTACGGAGCCATTATTGAAATTGATGTGAGCGGTGATTACGTCGTTGATACCGGAAATATCGTAGGCTTCACCGAGGGGCTCGAATACGACATAACCAAGGTCGGTGGATACAAATCACTATTTTTCTCTGGCGAAGGTTTTGTTTGTCGATTTAAAGGAGAAGGCAAGGTCTGGATTCAGACGCGCGGTTCAGCGGCCTTTGTTAGCTGGGCTCACTATTTTAGGCCCGTAAAGAAAAAAGGCTAAACCCAGAGCATCGCTGAAACAATAGCGGCTAACAATTTAACAAACTATGAATCGGGCACCCCATATTGTGCAGGCAACAGCCCTGCACAATATCTAAAGGGCTGCCCGATGCTCATTCCAACCCCTTTTAGAAAAACTAAAAATTCAAGGAGCAGGCTATGAAGGAACAGACCATAAAATCCATTATCATTGGCGCCACATCAGGAATAGGCCGAGAGCTGGCCAAAAAAATGTCTCTCGCGGGTTATACCGTCGGTATTACCGGTCGCCGCTCAGCGCTATTAGATACGTTAGAAGCGGAATTACCCGGCCCCAGCTTTAAGTCCGTAATGGACCTCAGTAACGTTTTGGAAACAACCGAGTCATTCCATCAATTACTCGATAAAATGGACGGAGTGGACATCGTCGTGATCAGCTCCGGTACCGCGATGATGAACCCGGAATATCCCCTATCAGACGACCTTGATACGATTGCCGTTAACGTCACGGGGTTTACCACAATCGCCAACCTTGCCTACCACTATTTTTCAGAAAACGATTCAGGCCACATCGTTGGTATTTCCTCAGTTGCAGCAATCAAAGGCGGACGTGCTTCCGTATACAACGCATCAAAGGCTTACATGTCTACATACTTAGAAGGGCTATCCTGCCGGGCGAGATCAGAAAGAAAAAACATTTGTATAACCGACATTCGCCCCGGATTTGTAAATACTGAAATGGCGAAGGGAAAAGGCATATTTTGGTGCGCCTCCGTAGAAAAAGCCACAACCCAAATATTTACGGCAATAAAAAATAAGCGCCGCGTGAGCTACGTCACAAAAAGATGGAACCTTATCGCTTTACTATTGAAGAATTTGCCATTCTCAATCTACCTTAAACTAACCTGTAAACCTTCTCGACAGTATCGCAAACGATAATAACGATACAGTCTTAGCATTTTTCACTAAAATAACAGCGTAAAAAGACAAACTTAAATAACAGACTAAAGAATCAATTCAAAACAAAACTGACAATAAAACAATTAGTATTTTAGAAAACGGCAGTTCAGGAGCATTTTCCTAACCTGAAAAGCCACCCCCTTCTGCGACATAGCTTTCAAATTTGAGAAAAACACGGGTATTCTATAATTCCAGAAGAACACCAAGACTTACAAAATTCCCAGATAAAATGTTATTTTATTTTCAGAATTTACTCTAATTTTCTTCACGAGCATTTTTATATGATCACATAATTTTAATTAGCCTCCCTGACTTACAACCAAACAAAACCCAAGTATATACAAGGAATTACCACTCAATTTAAAGATCGAATGTATATTTGACTGTATTGTCGAGCGGATTTTCCTTACATCGATTTAATCGTATTCATATATGCATTCTCGTTTCTTATAATCTTTTTCACAAAAATTGAACGCTTTGCAACCACCCCTTATTCCACTGGCACCGGATAATCAAAATACTCACATTTTATTCTGATTACGGCGCGATAACTGTTGATTATTCGTCAAAAGCTCCCTAACCTCATTTTCTCCTGACATGGAATGTTAGCCATAGACAAATAGAATAATTAGGCTAAGCCATGATTAAGGTTATTTCTCGCAGGCAGGTAGTAGCTGTATTTGCCAGTATGTTTTTCAGTAGCGGCTCCGTTTGGGCGGCATATTGCAACACTGATACAAATCTCAACCACGTATCTGCGGGTAGAGCCGAAACGTATTTCTATAATGTTTATGCTCAAACTGTCGGCTCTGGTGAAGAGCTGGGCCTCTATTATTCCGACTCCGCAACACTTGAAGAAACCTCACCCGGGTATTTTGAAAAAGTAGCAAGCTGTGGCGCTCCGGTCTTTGATCAGCCAACCGCTCCTTACCCCCATTCTTCAGAGCTTAATTCCAACGATGTCTTCAACTTAGAGGGCAACTATGGTGTAGCCATAGCAGGTGGACATCTTGTCGACAGCACCAGCGGCAACATACCCTGGGAAACAAAAACCGCCAGCGACGGCTCGGTTACCATTCCCGCAGGCTCCACCATCAAGCACGCCTTTCTTTACTACTCAGGCTCTATTGCCCTCGAAGGCGGTGACTTTACTCCAGACAATTTGAACAACATCGACGACGTCAGGAATAACGGCATTAGCTTTACCATTGGCAATACCACCTACGGACCGTTTGACACCAACTCTCGTCAACCCAGCGGACAGTCATCTGTCGGCTCAGAAAGCCAAATGCTACCCGCAACAGTATTCGACTTTGGTACATTGACAGACACCGCCACTAGCTTTTGGGGCAACCGCCTGGACATTACCGGCGAGATTCAAAACCAAACTGGAAACTTCACCATACATGTAGAAGCGCCTGAGCAAATTGATATCAGCGCAAACAACGCGAGCAACAACAACGGCAACCCTGCCGGGACCACCAACTACAACGCCTGCTCCAGCGTCGCTAACTGGTCTATCCTCGTCATCTACGAGAATGCCGCCCAGAGCCCCCAGCAAATCATTCTGAAAGATCAAATTATCCGCGCGTGGGATTACACCTTTATACACAACGGCATCTGGGAACGTCCGTTTGTAACATTCGACCATGGACCGATGAAACTGGGTGCCAAATTTTTCACCTACGCCGCAACCGGCATCAAAGCAGGCACCCCCCTACCCTCATACCCCACTTGTACATGCGGCTGTGGCGGGCAATATAATCTCGAAAAAACCACCGTTGCGGCCTCAGACCGGTCCTCGCAATTTTGGTCAAATGAATTACTCGATCCAGCAGAGGTTCAAGGCGACCCCATGAACCGCGATGCAGGTACTGGCCCTTGGTCACTTAAAAACGACAGACCGACCCCCGTAAATGGCAACGACTGGACACTGTTTCAATCCGGCGGGAAATTCACAGAATTTCCAAACTTATACGAAGGCGAGAACGTCGCCGCCGACAATGTTCAACCCATCACCAACGAAGACTCAGGCGAAATGGCTGGCGACGTCTATGACGGCCACCCATGGGCCGGACGTGGCGACGTTACCTACCACGGCTGGGGCAACTCAACGAGCGTGCTAGAAGTCGCGTTAGACGACAGTGCAATTAGCGTGGGCGAGACGCAAACCAAGATGTACTTTAAAGGCGACCAAAAAGACGTCTTTAAACCACAGTCCCGCATGACCTTGCGATATCTCGTTCTCACTATTCCAGCAGATGGGGTTATAGTCGGCAGCGCGCCTCCAGAGTTGACACTCAACGGGCAGAGCTCGCAAACCTACACTGAAGGAGATATGTATAACGAAGACGGCTACACCGTAATCGATGATGTAGACGGAGACTTAACCAGCAGCGTAGACGTGAGTTGTGATTTTGATATCAGTGCTGTACTCGCAGAAGGCAACTATAACTGCACATATACCGTAACGGATAGCGACTCCAATACAACCATAGGAAACCGCAGCATTACGGTTGAAGTCATTACACCTGAAGTTTCTTGCTACACCGCGAAACTGAGTGAACACACATCCACAGGCCGAGCATACGATCAATATTATTCATATTACTCGACGGGAACAGCAGTCTACTTAGGCAGTACGTTTTTAGATGCTAACAAGGTCATATCACTGGAAGAGACCACTCCAGGATCTTGGGCCAGCGTTTCCAGCTGCCCTTAAACGTGAGTTAAAGCAGCGAGAGTTTTCGCCTAACACTTGAATAAAGCAGTGCCTCCAAAAAAATCGGACCTAATTTTAGGTTCGATTTTTTTATGTCCGCTGCTTATCCAAGGCCACCGAATTAGCGCCCAACAAAAGAAAACAGCGACATAAATTTCAGCCTGCCCCAGACAAAATCGCCCCCGATATCACATTAATAACATAGGCACAGGACCGAATGGCGCGTCCTTAAAAGCTAAGCCCATTACCTGTAAGACTTACAGATACTTCCCCTCGCTCCTCACGCTCTGCGTGGGAATGCGTATCAAGTTAGGCGAATAACGTCCTAATATTGAATGCAGAGTACGATATGCATTCCCACGCAGAGCGTGAGGAACGAGGAAGGTGTATCTGACTGTAAGCCTTACAACCACTAGGCCGATCTCTTAAGGAAGTGCCATTCGCGACAAACCTTTTATATTATTCGGTATAAAACCTCCCCCCCCACATAACATTAATAACATCGGCATAAGACACTCTTATTATTTTTTGTTTTATAAAAGCATGCAAATAATTTACACCACCCAAGCCAGAAACGAAAACACAATAAAAATAAAACTCAATTACAAATCATTACAAAACCTAACAAAATAAATAGAAAACGCGCAAACAACTCACCACCTAACACTCATAAATACGAACATTAGCGTTTTTATCGGTTTAACAAAAACCCAAAAAATCACGGCTATACATAACAAATGGCACTCCATCCATATCTATTTTATCGATTCAAAAAAATAATGACGGCCCGTTCATCTTTTTGCAAGGTTTAACCTAAAATCTTATTGCTTAATTTTAAAAACCTGCTTAACCTAATTTTAGGGCCTCACACGAGACACCCAGAAAGGAACAAAAAATAATAAAAATAAATAGTAAAAACTAGGAAATACCAAGATGAAAAAGATTTCTCGCGGTAAGTTGGTAACGGTATTTATAAGCATCTATTTGTTGAGCGTGTCAGTTTGGGCGGGATATTGCGGAACCGACACAACGCTCAATCATGTATCCGCAGGACGGGCAGAACTTTACTACTCATATTCTGCAAGGGCTGTAGGATCTGGAGATTATCTAGGTGTCACTACAAAAGGAGTCTCCACCCTCAACGAAACCTCTCCCGGTCATTATAAAAATGTAACGGCATGCAGCCCACCACAACCTACCGCAGGATACCCAAATGCAACTGAACTAATATCAGATGACATTTTAAATAATCTGCGAGGTCATTATGGTGTGGCGATAGCTGGAGGCCACCTTGTCGATAGCGACAATCATATTATCCCGTGGACTACGCCCACACCCAGTGCAGGCACCATCGACATTCCAGAAGGCTCTAGCATCAAATACGCTTTCTTATATTATTCTGGGTCTATCGCCCTTGAAAATGGAGACTTTACTCCAGATGACTTAAATAACATTGACGACGTTAAAAACAACAAAATTACGTTCGAGGTCGATGATATATTATTCGGTCCTTTTGACACAAACCGCAACAAGCCCGACCAGGAATCTGAAATCGGGTCCGAAACCCAAATGCTACCCGGCACCCGCTTTGAGTTTGGAACACTATCCAAAACAACAACAAGTTTTTGGGGGAATCGCCTTGATATAACCGGACTCGTCGAAGACAAAACTAATGGGTTCTCCATCAAAGTAAACCCTCCAGAAGTGTTGGATTATAGCGCAAACAACAAGGATAACAACGGCGGCAACGTTGCCGGCGATACGGAATTCAACCTATGCTCAAGCGTTGCAAACTGGTCAATTGTCGTCATTTATGAGAATGAAAATATTGAAGCTCAGCAAATCATCCTCAAAGATAAAATCGTTCGCGCCTGGGACTATACATTCATCCATAGCGGCGAATGGGAAAGGCCATACGTAAAATTCGAACACGCCCCGATGACCACAGGAGCCAAATTTTATACCTACGCGGCATCCGGCCTTAAAGCCAATACGAAGTTACCTGCAGATCCACATTGCACATGCGGATGCGGTGGACAATACAATATTGTTGACAGCAGAAAATTCGATGACACATATCAGATAGCCGCTTCGGGGCCGAAGGCCGAGAAGACATCCAACTATTGGACACACACCCTCAAGGACCCAGAGACGGTCGTTGGAGACCCCATGAACCGAGATAACAGATTTGGAATCCAATGGACTCTCGTAAACGACAGAAGCCTCCCTGTTAATGGTAATGATTGGACCCTCTTTGAATCCGGAAACAAATTCACAGAATTTCCAAACCTCTATGAAGGTGAAGTCGTAGTAGCGGACGACACCCACCCCATTACTAATGAGAACTCAGGCATGATGAGAGGCGATAGATATTCAGGTCACCCTTGGAATGGCCGTGGAAAAGTCACCTATCACGGTGTCGGAAATTCTACCAGTATTGTCGAAGTTGCATTAAACGATAATGCAATTACAGAAGGCGAAACTCAAACCAAAATTTATTTTAAAGGCGATCAAAAAGACGTTTTTAAACCACAAGCTCGCGTAACATTGCGCTACTTAATTATGACGATCCCTATAGGGGAAGACTTACCGCCCGTAATTGATTTAGTCCCCCCCACACAACTCACATTAGCCGAAGATGACATTTATATTGAACCCGGTTTCAATGCCGCTGACGAAGAAGACGGTGATTTAACTTCTGAGGTGGCCGTCAACTGTAATTTCACGCCCGAAGCCCCTCTCGAACTCGGAACATATGAATGCAACTATTCAGTTACAGATAGTGACGAACAAACCACCGAGGTATCCCGAACGCTGAGCGTTATAGAATACACATCACCCACGATCACCTTAACCCCAATGTTTCCGCCCACCTTAAACGAAGGCGACTTTTTCATTGAGCCAGGCTATCAGGCCACGGACTTTAGAGGAGAAGATTTAACAGGGAGCGTCGTCGTTCAATGTGCTTTTCTCAGAGCAGAACCACTAGACAAAGGAGAGTTCCAATGTGATTACTCCGTTACTGACAGCTATGATGGAACCGTCACAATATCGCGTAATATTTTAGTCAAAACCATTACACTCGATCCTCCGACTATCCACTTAGTCCCAATTGAGGAGCCCGGTTTTTCAGACGGTGATTATTTCGTAGAACCTGGATACATGGCCGATGACCGTGAAGACGGTAATATAACTGCCAATGTCGTAGCCCGGTGCAACTTCCCCGCCATGTCACGCTTAACCGTAGGCAGGCATGAATGCACATACTCTGTTACAGATAGCGATACACTTTCAGTCACTATAAAACGTGAATTTGAAGTTACTGAGGCTGACCCCTCTAGTCCTTGCATCACTAGCGCACTGGTCGAACACTCAATGGCTGGTAGAGCCTATATGTCGTTCTACAGTTACTTTGCTACAGGGTCAAACAGCTATTTAGGTAATGTATTTTTTAACAGCGCGAATACCCAATCCCTAGAATCCACAAAGCCTAACATCTGGAAACCTGTCTCAAACTGTATTCAATAAGCTAGACGCCCCAAACCGCTTAGGAAGTGGTTTGGGGAAACTGAGATTATTTTCTCCGTCAGAAAACATAGCCACCTCGCAAATATTTCATTCAGGAGCCTATTCTTAACGTCTATCCTCACGCCTCTCTTGATCTCTCTTTGTTCACGCAGCTAACCACACGGCTTTATCGAGTATTAACAAGATCAATTAATGGCAACACCTATCAGCATGCCGCCAAGCTCAATAATGGCAACACGAAGCCCCCAGTGGTAACCTAGCGGCCACAAACTTGCCTCTGCTGGCATACCACCAAAAGCTTCCTCCCACTCCAAGGCCACTGCTTCACTCATATGACTAAAAACACAATAAGCATCGGCCTAACCAATCCCAAAAGTCCAACCAACGTCGGCGCAGTCATGCGTGCGGCAGGATGCTTTCAAGTCGATGCAGTTTTCTATACCGGCGTACGCTACAAACGCGCCGCCCGTTTTCAAACAGACACACAAAACGTCAGCATTAATATACCGCTGACCAGCGTCGACAGTTTTATCGACCCTCCCCTCGAAATCGCGCCCGAGAATGTAAAAATTGTGTGCGTTGAACTTGTTGAGGGCGCAATACCACTGCCCGACTTCCAACACCCCGAAAATGCCTTCTACATATTTGGCCCAGAAGACGGCACCATTAGCCAAGAAGTTGTCGACAAGGCCGATGCCATTGTCTACATCCCAACAATTGGTTGCTTAAACCTCGCTGCCACCGTCAATGTTGTGCTTTACGATAGACTCGCGAAATCGTCTCAGACAATCGCCAGCAACACGCTAATCTGCGAAAGCAGAGACAACAATAACAAAGTAAAAGTAAAGAAAAATAATACGAAATAAACGGGCAGAAAATTCCGAGAACTAGTTTCCGCGTGGCCGTAGGCCGGAAAAGCTTTGCGCCTTCCGGCGCAAAGCTATCAAACAACTCCTCTATCTAAAAATAAACCACCATACGCAACCCCTATTTAACACACGGGATAAACAAGTAGACAACGGTGATTTCGGTGGAAGGCGCCATTGGCTTTTCCACCCTACACTACAATCGTTTTTAAAATTACGCTTATACATTTCGGGTTTGAAACGGTATAACTAAAAAACACGAGTGAAACCTAACTGCAAGCCATCGTCTTTTTTACGGCTATCGCCATAAATATCATTGGTATAACTCAACTCAACATCCCAACGCCCCAAACGTCGATCTCGCTCAAGCCCAAAATTCCAACCCGCCACAACTTCAACCTTGCCATAATTACACTCAGACGAAAGCCCACTGCCCGGCGTATTCGCAGCGACCTTACCGACACTCCCCGCACCATCTAACTTAACCCGAAAATACGAACGTTCTGTTGCCGTAAACCCGTACTCTAGTAAATAACGATATTCATCAAGAGAATAATCGGCCTGATAACGATAAGCCATTTCAAACCCTAAGCGACCATCAGCCGGTAAACCCCTAGCCCAATTCGCCCGTAACTCAACCGCCTCTTTCCCATCACCAACCAACGTATCTTTTATACCGTCATACTTATAAGCCTGCTTAATGACAACTGATGTCGAAAGATCCAGAGGAGCCGACAACCAATGTCGACTCAAACCAATCTCCATACCCGCAGCTGGGCCATCACGTTTATCAATAACGGAGACTTTACCGCCGTCCTTATATAATCGAATACCATACAGATCCTCTGGAAAAACATAGTGATCAGAAGCATGTGCCAGGATTAATACACGACGATCACATCCAACATCCCCACCCGCATAAGTTGAATCAGTGATAAATAGAGCCGTAATAATTAGCGCTATCGACATAGAAAAAACGCCTCCACCTATATTCATTATTCGGTAATTTTTTCGATTTAATTTATTCATTTCACATCTTCGCCAAAATAGAAAACACTAGTCCAAAAACACCAATTCCTAAAACCCAAGCCCAGAAACCAACTCCGATTTCCCCTCATCATGAAGAGCAAGATACCGCCCCACCCTAAACTTCATATTCTCCCGAATATCCATATAAAACGCGGAGTAATCCAACAAATGATAACTCCCCTTCGTCACACTACTCGCGTAAAGGTCTAACGCCGAACCCGATTGATCCGAAATAAACAAAACCCCATCCTTACATTGAGCACTGAGAAAATTCACCAACGGCTCAGCCATCGCATCAAAACGAACCCCCGTCGCCGCATCATTCCCCGTTAACGACCGATTAAATTTCCCCGAAGGAAAAACCGCACCGCGATGATGATCGCGACTAACAAAGCCACCATCACGCTTCCATGACAAAGGATTCACACAAATATTATTCGCTCGCTTCGGAAACTTATTTTCAATCACGCCCTCACTAAACGTATCCCAATGCACCACACAATTCAGATCCGCCGCATTTTCACAGATCCCAATATTGTGCAGCCCCTCAAAAGCCGAAGTCGACACGCCAGCACCTAAAGTAAAAGCCACCACCATTCTTTCGGCTAAAGGCGAATTATCAATGACATCTCGAATAAGGCGAACAGCGTGCAACGTCCCCTGACTATGACTCGCGATAACAAAAGGTCGCCCTTCATTTAAATGATTAATAAAATGAAGAAAGGCCCGTTCAACGTCCTGATACGAAAAATCTAAAACAGCACTACGAACCTCCTTATCCACAAAAAAAGTATGCAAGCTCGCCTGCCGATAACGCGGTGCATACACATTGCAACAACCGTTATAAACACTCGCCTGATTGGCCATCATCCAATGCGTATTTTCCTCCGTAGCGGTATCCGCATCCAGCGTATAAGTCCAACTCGACCCCTTAAGAAAACCCGTCGGATGAATATAGAAAACATCCACCGGCGCCTCACCCAAAACAAAAGAATTTTCAATACCGGAAGGGGTTATATCCGCAAGGTCTTCCCTATTCGGGAGCGCCGCCCAAAAACGTGCATCAACATAGTCCGGCAAATGCGCCTCATTCTCCGGCCGAAAAGGAAGCTCTGGTCGATTGATAAACATCTTTGCCTTGAGCTTTATTTTTCCCCAATTACCCGACGCAGAAATTCCAGCTACCGCCACAGCCATGAGCAGCGCCATCAACACGCTTATTTGTAAACTCCGCTTCATACCCTCACTCCCCGCTCTCTTTTCTTTTAGCCCGTAGCCCGTAGCCCGTAGCCCGTAGCCCGTAGCCCGTATCCCGCATCCCGTAACCCGTAACCCGCATCCCGTAACCCGTAACCCGTAACCCGTAACCCAGGAATGAAAGATTAACCCAACGCCACATATTGACCAATCAACGATCCAACATAAACAATATTCACAAATCGAATATCACACTTCTTGGCTCGCCTTATCTTTATTGGGTTACTACAGGGATGAATGCGCGCTATGATTTGCGGCAAAGGCGAACAAAAGCCCTAGAACCACGACCTAACAGCCAAGTCGTTCAATCCAAACCAATGGTTAAGGAAGTAAAAATGTCTCAATACCTAATCACCTACCTAGGCGGAAACCCTCCCTCCACACCAGAAGAAGGCAAACAACATTTCGCGAAATATAAAGAATGGTTAGCGTCATTGGGAGATGCAGTGGTTAGCCCAGCCAACCCACTGAAAAATACAAATACGATCAGCTCAGACGGCAATGTGACAGCAGGCAGCAGCATCGCTATGTCCGGCTACACCATCATCGAAGCTGAATCGATCGAAGCTGCGATTGAAAGCGCAAAAGCTTGCCCCTTTCTAGAAATTGGCGGCTCACTAGAAGTGTCTGAATTGGTGAAAATGGAGATGTAAGGCAGAGGACGGGAGACGGGTAACTGAAAAGGAAAAGATCCCAGCTTAATTAAAGCTGAGATCTTTTGTTGTCCTAGCCCAGCGAATCCAATTAATTATTGAACATCAATATTCCACTCGGCATTGACATAAAATGGCGCGGGTTATTGAGTTCCAAATTATCCAAGCAGGTCGAGGCTATCGCAGAAAATTAACACCCAAATTTTCGGGCGACTAAAGCAAAGCGTAAGACGCTCCACTAAAGTCTATTGTCTAGACTTTGGTCGCCGAAAAGCGTAACCGAACATAATCGGCGACCCATTCACCATCCTTAAAAAGATCAGGTTTAACCAATCGCTCAACCTTTTTCAAGAATAACTTTTTTTGGTCCTCGGTTAAATGACTGACAATGCCATTAGCAAATAACTTCAACCATTCACTCACACCGGATGCAAGTGGTGTTGGTCTGGGTATTAGCTCAATGTAGTTAACCCTAAACCCCGCCTTTTCTAACTGTGATTTATAAAATTCAGCGGCAGGGAAAAACCATGGGTTAACAAAATTTCCAAACGATTCATTATCGGAGAATACCTTCTCCATTGCTTGAACCAAGGAAAGAACATTGCCCTCCCCACCAAATTCTCCAATAAAGCGGCCGTTCGGCTTGAGTGCCGAGTATACACAGCCGATAGCTGACTCGTAATCTTTCATCCAATGTAATGCCGCATTGGAAAATACCGCATCAAATTCATTTTGAAAGGTTAAAGAGTCGCCACTGCCGACTTCAGCCGAAAGGCCCCGATTAATTGCAGAGTCGACCATACTCGGACTTGCATCAACCCCGTGCACACTTGCTCCTAACGTTTCGATTTGTGCTGTCAATGCTCCATCACCACAACCTAGGTCAAGTATTCTTTCGCCCTCTTTCGGGTCTAGTAGATCAGCTACCGGATTGCCATGATCAGCGACGAAAGACGCGTTATCTATATATTTTTTAGCGTTCCATGATTGCTTCATACAATCTCCTTTTACTAATGACTCTAATGTTTACCAGGACGCACGAGAGCGCCCCATTCATTGGTGCGCTTCCATTTTCTATGGAAAAACAGCATCACCCCGCAATCATTACAGTAACTGACTTTACACAAGTTAAGCAATATACCACCTGAATTAATGGCTTACATAAAGTCCAGCATGTATCCCCGCGTAAAGTATCAGGAACGAAAGACTTTCTTACGACTGGACGAGGATTTTAGTGTCGACACATCACACCAAGAAAACTGACGAAAACAATAAGTTTGGATAACTTTGACAGATAAAGACCGATACGAAACTATGGTAAATATAGTCAGATTTTAATAATGGAATTTTCAAGGTTTTCCCATTACATTATTGGAACATTCTATAAAATAGAATTGAATATTTTTAACGTAAGACCTAAAACAAAAATCGAGCTTAGCAATAGCCGTAATTTTGTACCCTTTCTACCAATTTTATTTTGGCGACAAGAAACCGTTAGCTGGCCTAGGCTCACTCTCCTGATGATACATATCCATATACAATAGCATTTCAACAACCCCATTATTTGTATCACAAATGACATTATAAACATCCATTACAAATCCGTAAGGGCTCACCCCTGTACTACCTAAACGATTCCAAGCAGATACAGGCTCGCCATTCATACAAACAAGGCGCGCTATATATTCGTGTTCACCTCTAGCCCCAAGGACTGTAATGGGATTTTTAGCTGAACCAAGAGGATGCTTATCCAATTCTGACGGGTCAGGTTTTTTGGGATTTACTCCCAGACTAATCATCACAGCCCTCATATCAATTTCTTCGCGGGGGCCTTGTTCCTTTACTTGCGTGCTTTGACAGCCAATAAGAGTAAGTAATACTATAACAACAGTGTAACCCTTCATAATTTCCTTGCTTTGTAACGCAGAGTGATCCTGCGATTTTAAGTTTTGCTGCTTTTCAAGAAACGCTTAAGAATCAAAGGGCCTGAGCAATTGATTTTGGTTAATTTAACCATAACTTACATCTCCTTTCCGAATAAAAATCTATCGCGCGGTCTACTCGTCACATAGACTAAAATCAATTAGATCAGGATCGATTGATTTGATTCGACCCCTTGATTCCGCGGCCATTTGCAAACGCCGATGAGCTTAGAGAAAACACAGCTATCAATATAAATACTGATTTTAAATTAATTTGTCGATATCGCTTTCAAAGGTTAACGCAGAGCACACCGACGACGCGCAGCGGCGTCAGTGTGGCACACTGTCAAATTATTACTTTAATTCGTTAAATTTTGGGTTAGAAACTATATCTTTAATTAGGTTTTGAACCGCTGGAACGAATGCCTGCGCAACTTGCTGGCAAGCTTTATCGGCAACCCAATTTGTCGAGAACAGGAATACTGAGTTTACTTTGTAGGAAATCCCCCTCTCATTTGACACATTGACATCAAACATCCACTTGCCACTTCCTATATTCGAATTAAAATCTAGATTTTCTAAGTATCCGCTTATTTGTATATTTGACGATTCTGAATAAACACCTGCAATTTTTAACTCAGAAACTAAAGCCGAAGTAATATATGACTCAAAGGTTTCTTGATTAGGAGTCATTACCGGCCCCGCCCCCCGACATTGAATTTTCACCAAACCGGGTTTTGCAGCGGTAAAATCGGTTACGGAAAATTGTACTCCATCCATGGCTTTCATTATTTCGACATTTTCAGCTGAAATCCCATAGTTGTTTACGGTATAGGTAGAACATGCAGATATTGCGATTACTGAAGACAGTGCTGCTAGCTTGATTATTTTATACATTTTGTACTCTTTTAATTGTTTAAATTTAACGCCTTTGGCAGGCGAATTTATATAGGTCGTTGTTTTGAATCAAGGGGCCAGAGCAATTGATTATGATTAGATCTAAGTGATTTGTTATGAATTTTACCTAAAACTAGGATTGAAATAATTACCGACACTCATTCCTAGAGACAACAATAAGATTCTCTGATATGTCTAAGAGAAGATTCTCTGACTTAGCTATTCCCCTCAGAACCTCATCCCATGGCACTTTTTCAAGGGATATTGATGTGGTGCCAAGATCAGAGTCAGGCAGCATAAGTCCCTTGCCAGAAAACTTGGCTATGATTCCTAAAATCTTTGCTGTCTCGGCCTCAGTAAACTGCAAACTGATGGGTTTTCCCGTAAATTCACCTGAAATTGCAGGTAGAGAAAAAACTGAAGACAACAAAATTATAAGTAGATTTTTTTAATCATATGGCACCATTACTTCCTAATGCAAAACGCCTATGTAACCCGATCGAAAATCGGTGAGCGATTTGTGTAAAATGGGCGCAGCCCATGCACAAATTGAACAACGATTTTTGGGTCTGGTTCACATACTTGTTAGCTTACTTAAGCCATATACTTACAATATGCGGAAACATTCCATTCTGCCCACTACACCCACCAACATAAAAACGGACGCTTTTACCGGACATTTGCGCCGCCATTAACACAGAATGTAGCGCTTCGTAGTTTTTATCTTCTGGCATTATTGCGTAATAACTTTTGCTTTCACATTTATCGGGGTTTCCGTCTATAGTATTATGATCCCGAATTCCCGGAACGATAACCATCGTCCAGTTATTATTTGTATACATTTCTTGGATCTCGCTATACCCCGTAGACCCTCCGGCATTAGAATTTACCGCATACACTAGCACTATAAAACTAAACATATATTTAAGCATTTTTTCCTCAATCTACCTTGTTAGTTAACATTTTTATTAAGCCGCATGCGTGTTTTGCAGATTTAAGCAACCCAACGCACCACAGCAACTCTTTGATTCAAAAGAAGATTTCACAAGAAGCAAAAAACCTCTCCGCGACAAAATGCGCATGCGGGAATGCACTCACGACCTTGCACAGAAACTCCTCCTTCATAATCGCTAAGCGATTGATTTCTAAATTATTTTTCTAATTCTTTCGGGCTAAACGCGCATGCACCTCGGCCAAAACACGCACGGACAGTCTAGAATCGTTGAAATATTGTGCTCCGCCACAAAGAGCCATATTTTTATGCTTGTTTTTTAATCGCCAACGAGTAGATTTAATGCTGTACATGCACAAACCGTTTAGTCGTCGGTTTTAATTTTTGATGAAAGTTTGGGGAAATATACGAGAAAGGATGACTCCGTTCGGTAGCATAGCTCCTTAAATCAACAATGTGCGAATTCTGCACTATTTTCTATTTTCGTGCCAGTAAAAGATGAAAATAATGACACTAAAGCGTGCTGCTTTTCATTTCATATTCCGACGTTCTGGTTATTGATAACGGGGGACGGGGAACGGGGA
>JAWSUZ010000070.1:0-6672 GCA_033852165.1 Agarilytica sp.
GCCCACAGGGTCCACCGCACAACAGCAAAAAGTAGCAGCGACATCACTTATAGATTCGTTTGGGTGTTCAAAGAAAGGAGGCCACCGCTTTTCATGGCGGCGCATCCTAAGGTAAGAGTATCGGGATGGTAAGGTGCGGGGAGTTGGTGCTTGTTTATACTGAATTTGTGTTTTATCCCCCGTTTTTCCATGTACACATTTTTGCGGCATTTTTTATCAAATTTTGCTGGCGCCAAAATGAAAAGTAGTGCAGAATCCGCGCATTATTGATGTTAGGGAGTTGTGCTACAGAATGGATTCATCCCTTCTTAATGTACTTTCCAAATTAATTTTCAAAAAATAGAAACTGGCTATTAAGTGCGGTTATTTGTGGCTGCAAATTGAGCCGTTAAATGTTTGATTTAAGTGTTTTTGTATAGTAATTCAGCGATCGTGCGTGTTTTTCACGAGGTGTGTGCGCGTTTTGCACAGAGTCATCAAAAAAATGTATTAAAAATCAATCGCTTAGCGATTACGTAAGGGAAGTTTCTGTGCAAGGTCGTGAGTGCATTCCCGCACGCGCGTTTTGCCGCAGAGAGGCTTTTTGCTTCTCGTGAAATCTTCTTTTAAATCAAAGAGTTGCCGTAGTGTGTTGGTTTTTGTAAATCTGCTAAACACGCATGCGGCCTACTTACAATGTTATAACTATATCGGTATTTTTTAACCTAAATAAAATATGGTGAAGTGAGCAGAATGGAGACAAAATACAAGCTAGCAATTAGTATCGCTTCATTAGCTATCTCAGTAATTCTAATTAAAGTGTCATTTTATATTTGTCATGATATCTTGAAATTTCATGGGGATACACATTGTATCGAGGCGTACGCTGAAAGGGCTGCGGGTTTATTTTTTGTAGCTGTTTTAGGCACTATTATTTCGTTAATAGTGAGTGCATATTTCTTAATATTGCTAGTTGTGAAAAGCACTAAAAATTGGAGAGAGTGGTTATAACAAAGCTATATTGCCTCGTTCGCTTCGCTCTCTGGACAACTTTTCCGTGGCTGCGCCACTAAAAGCAAAAATTTTCCGCAAATAAGCGGCGTTATGCGTCTAATTGAATACTGAAGAAATTGAATGTCGTGAAATTCGTTTACGCTTTTTTAGTTGGAAAAACGATTAGCAAGGGATATATGTGATAGAAAATGTGAAGAAGTTGAAATAAAAAATAGAAATATAGTATGTGAAAAGAGAATTATATTCTTAAGTGTCAGAAATTAAAAAAGTTTGAAATCTGGATGCAACGTATGTATTTAGTTAGCTGCTGGTTACTAAACGCTTACAAACTATAATTAAAATTAGGAGCTTATTGTGGATCGTCGTAAATTTTTTGGGGTATCATTAGGTAGTGGTGTAGGCTTATTGGTCGGAGGTACAGCGTCTGCTTGTGAAGTTAGTAGTGAGAAATCTCTGAAAATATTTTCGTCGATATCCGATTTAAAATCGTGTGATTCTGTTGTCGAGGGTGATAGCGTGATGACTCAAGGTTATCATCAAGCCGGAGACGGTGGAGGAGGGCAATATCTGATTCAGAAATCAATTTCTCAAGTTGACGGAATTGAAGATGCGTCGTTCCATCTACTTGTGGATAATTTGCAGGCCGAACTTCTTCATTCCGATAATATAAATGTATTGCAGTATGGTGCTAGTAGAGAAAACACAAATACAGCTATCACAACAAATGCTATTGTGAATGCGAATGTTATGGCGGGAATATTATCGTTACCTGTATTCTTTCCTTCTGGAACTTATTCCTTTTCGCCAAGTGAACCAGTAAGAATACAGAATAATAAATGGTTTGGGGCAAATCGAGATAATGTGATAATAAATTGCGTCTCAGGCGACAGGCTATTTAATTTTTTTGAGTTATCTTTTAATTCCCAGTTCTATGACTTTACTTTATTTGGAAGTGGTATAAATTTAGGGGTAGCACTAAGGCTCAGATACCTAAATTCAATGCCATCTAGAGTTGATGTCCAAAATATTAAAATTCAAAATTTTCTTTCTGCCTTTGAAGCACCTGGAGCGTGGGGTGTGAATATTGAAAATTTGGAGATCACTCTTTGTGGGAGAGGGTTTACAGCTATTGCTACAGGTTCCTCTTATTTTACCACTTTTCGAATGAATAAGGTTTTAATTGACCAATGTGAAGGATACGGATTATCCATTGATGGTAATTCGAATCTTATGGCTCAAACCGTGTCGCTTATATCTGTTGCTGTTCAAAAATGTGGGATAATTAGAGACTATTTTCAAGCTAAGATCGAAAATGTTAGACCGCTATATATTGAAGGATGGCATGGAGAAGGGAGTCCTGCTGCATATGGTTTGATTGTCAAGGGTTGTTATTCTGAAATAAATACAATATTTTTCTATGCCTCAAAAGGAATTAAGATTGAAGAATCAGATACAGATACTCATCATCAATATGCCAGTATTAGAAATCACAGGGTAACTGGTAGTGGTGGTGCATTAGAATATGTAGGAGAAAATTATTTGCACTTATTGGTTGAGAACTCTGTCTTTGGTAATAGTTCTATTTTGGGTGATGTGCGTTTCACGAACACCCAAATTGGTATACAAGGTCAAGCAAGGTTTTATGACTCTTATGGGAATATTACTGAGTAGGAAAATACTGCGTGAGAGTGTAGTTAATTACACGCACACCTCTAAATGAAAAATAAATTAGCAAATCTCAGTTGAGAATAAGCAATATAAAAGTAACGGGGTCGGCATACATAACAAAAGCATGAAATTGAACCTCTGGATTACGCGCCTAATTCGGTGTGTAAATGAAACAAGAATATACGCATGTAGTTGGCCGCTTGCGGTCAACTTATGCTGACGTTAAGAGCTATCGTTCGAATAAGGAACAAAAATGAAAAAACTGACTTTACTGGTAATTCTATTTTCTCTTAGTTGTTTATCCTTTTCCGAAGAAAGGATTATTGCCGTTGAAGGGTCTGCTGCGGTAGAAGCTACTCCGGACATTATCCTAATAAGCTACAACGTATCCAAGCTCGACAAGAAGGACCCTTCTCGGGCTAAAGCCGTAGTGGATGATATTTCATCAAATTCTGTTAAAGCCCTAATCAAGCTCGGATTTTCGGAAATGGATATAACGTCATCCTCATTGGAAGTTGAATCAGTCGAAGACTACGACGATAATGGCAACTCATCCATTATCGGTCACGTAGTACGTAGAGAGATTGATATTATTGTCCGTGATATAAGCTTGTACGGTGAAGTGATTCAAGTTTTGGTAGATAGTCATGTATCTGAAATTGATAGTGTTAAACCCGATGTATCCAACTACGAAGAGCTAAAGAAGGAAGCGCTGGCCCAAGCCGCGAAAAACGCTAAGGAAAATGCTGAATTTCTTGCTAAGCAATTTGGGGCGAAATTAGGTAAGGTTTATCAAATTGGCAAGCAAAGTATTCGGCGCCGATTCGACCTAGAGGAAATCTTGGTAGTATCTGCACGTAGAAGAGACGAATCCAATATCAAGAGCACGCCCTACGAATTTAAACCGGGCAATGTGACAGTGTCGTCGGAGGTTTATGTTGAGTTTCTGCTCAAATAGAGCTGTCTATGGCGAATTGCTAATTTAGGATAAATTGGGGGTTTCGAACAATCCGCGACAATGTTTTTTCCAGCCAAATTTTGAAAGGCTTAGTGTTTTGAATTGCCTTTCAGTAGGAGTGTTACCAGCGCGAGCGGTATGCACTCTATTTTGGTTGTAATCTTGAGAGGGTTGTCTTGAGGTGCAAAGCATGAATAGAGCGTCCATATGGTGGCTGTTTTCAGGTTTAGGCTGTGATGGGGTTGCGCGCTTGTTTATCCTCAAAAAATTATAATGGGGAAATAAAAACACCTCTTAACTTTTTTGTAGTCTGTAAGTCGTTGAATTATAACAATAAAAAATATTAAGCAGGGGACTTAAAATCCCCCGATAGCAATATTGTGCCGGTTCAAGTCCGGCCCCGGGCACCACTTCTTCTAAACACCCTAATACCCTCATCTATACCTTTATGTGTTTTCGATCTTAACCCAATGATTTTATTGGATTATTTCTAAGGTCTAATTGAATACCACAATCCAGCTTTTACTTGGTTTTCCTCTTCGATCCCTTATTATTACCCCTCAAAGACTCGCGTGGTACTCGTAATGGACTCGCGTTCGTAAGTCAAAATGAACAGATATTTTGATGTCTTTGTTCATGGGGACTGAAATCAGGATCGTTAGAATTTTTAAATTAAAATAATAAGCCGAGCAAGATCAACCGAGCGGTATACGGCATTCGGCTGTATAGTAAATACGAAAAGATAATGGAATGCTACGAATGGCAAAATATATTGGAAGTTTGGCTCACAATCAGTCTGTATCGGATCTGGTAGGCCTTAAAAATTACAACGCTAAAAAATGGAATGATCGGGTAGATTTGGTGGTTCAATTTAAAAATACTAAAGAGGCTGTTAAGTTAGCAACGGCGATACTTAATAAAGTTCAGGAGTGTGAAAGCGAAGATAGGGAAGGCGAAAACATTAACATTCTTCTCCATGGCGCATTAGATATAAGAACGGTATACACTTAATGCGTAACGATAATTAACGAAAATAGCATCAGGATTTTATTTTGGTATTCGTTTTTTATCCTCAGTTGTACCAGCAGAAAAAAAGCGCTGGCCCGGACTCAATTTAACCGCGGTGCTTGGCTTGGATGATGTGCTTAATGGCGGTGAAAGCTGGCTGCTTTCCGTAGTGGGCTCGTTGACAGCACCGCTGTTTGACGCGGGCCGTATTCGCAATCAAATCGCAGCGGCGGAGGAGGGCGTAAGCATTGCTGAACTCAACTACCGACAAACCGTATTGATTGCCATGCAAGACGCGTTAGAAACTCTGAGCGAATTAAGCTACCAACAGCGCTTGTTAAACGTGGGTGAACAGGGGGTCGCCAATAATTGGCAGCTCTATGATTTGGCCAAACTTCGCTACGATCCCGGTGTCACCGATTCTATTAACTTACTTACAGCACAGCGAAGCTGGTTCAGGGCCCGCGACAGTTTAATTCAAGCGAAAAACAATCAACTGTTAGCAACCGTCAATGTGTTCCGAGCAATGGGAGTTGCGCCGGAACTTGCTGAATAAATTCCCGATTAATTTATCGATTAACTTATTCCTTACTTAAACTTTATCCATTTCTTAATAGCTGAAGGATCATTCGTTAGTGCGTAAATCAACGTGGTGACGGGGAGGGTGCTCTCTTTGGCGCTACTTTATAGGCATGCGCAAAATGCGATCAGTGATTGTGTCGAAAACCTAATTCAAGCGTGATACGTGATAGCGGCTAATCACGTGTTATACGGTCAAGGGGCTTAGATCTTTCTACGTGCTTATGACATGTAACAATGTTGTATGAAAAACCTCCGCATTTTAATGAGGAACTTTCCGGTCCGTGAGTTTCATGTTTGTATCAATTTTGGTAGTTTAGGGGCAGCTCCAATCCCGACTTAAGCGAAACCACCAAAGGCACAGGTAAGCATGACCCAAAATTCTCCCCCACTCGACGACTCTGGCCCTCTTACCGGCAAACACATTGCTGTGCCAGAATCGAGAATGCTCGATGTTTTCACTAATATGCTTGAAAGTCGCGGTGCAAAAACCACCCGCTGTCCACTTGTTGCGATTCATGACTCACCTGATGGCGAGGCCGTTAAATCATGGATCGAACGATTCATAGCAAAGCCTCCCAGCTGGCTTGTATTGCTAACCGGCGAGGGCTTGAGGCGATTATTGGGTTTTGCTGAAAAATATGAAGTACGCGATGCATTTGTGGCTGCGCTCGCAAAGACACAAACTTTGGTGCGCGGTCCCAAACCTGGCCAGGCGCTCAGGCAAGTAAAGCTCAAACCTACCTTGCTTTCCGTTGAGCCCACAACGGACGGGATAATTAAAACGCTGGAAACTCTGGATATCCAGGATCAACGTATTTGTGTGCAACTTTATGGTGAAGATCCTAATGTAAAGTTATCGACTTTCCTGGCCACACATACGAGTAAGGCCGATTTTGTTGCGCCGTATATTTATGCCTCCGATATGGAAAATGAAAATGTACTGGCGTTGATTCAACAGTTAATTGATCAAGACATCGACGCGATTGCTTTTACAAGTATGCAGCAGGTTAAGCGAATATTTAAAGTGGCCTCTGCGAACGGTATGCAAGATAAATTGCAGTCCGCGTTAAACGGTTTATTTGTCGCTGCTGTAGGTCCGATTGTTGCCGAATCGTTGGTTGAATACGGTGTTAGTGTCGATGTTACTCCTGAAGACAGTTATTTTATGAAACCGCTAACTCGCGCTATCGTTAGCAAGCTTTCCGAAGGGTAGATCTTCTTGAAAATATCTTTGGATTAATTAAGGGCGCGCTGGCCTGCGGAGGCCAACGCGTTCTACTCTTGCCTTAGGAAATTGTGCAGACGATTACAAAAGTGAGAGTGTTATATCAATGCCACGTATTTTTTTCGTGATTTGTGACCCACTCTTCGAATTCATTTATGGCTAGGGGTTTGGAAAAATAAAACCCTTGAGCTTGATCTCAGCCAATATCAATTAAAAAATCTAACTGATCTTTTTCTTC
>JAWSUZ010000071.1:0-5664 GCA_033852165.1 Agarilytica sp.
TCGTCCATATATGTCTTGTTTATTTTGTTATTTCAATCGAGTCTGACCCCATTGAAATTTAGCCGTAGACATTTCCACGGGGGCTGCTTATGCTCCCTCAATAACTCGCCATAACCCCGCTATTTAAGGCCAATACACTCTTTATGTCGTCAAAAGAATCGTCTATACAGCCTTACAGCACTTTACCGGATCACGTGCCCGATCTTATCCACGTTTGGCTGAGTATATTGGTCGATCTTATTCACCAGAGCATTAAAAAACACCTCGTCATGGTGTGGCTCTTTGGCAGCTATGCCCGAGGTGGCGCGATTAACGATTGTCGTGTAGCCCCTAAAACTGGCGTCTTATCAGATTTCCATTTCGACGTGGATAATCTGGCCACCGTGGGCGGAAAACTCACCACAGGTAAAGAAAAAAGTGGAGGAAGATCAGCTGCAGCATAAAAATAATTATGGCATTAGCGCCAGTATTCACATCATTAAAGAATTAAAAATGGTGTCAGGTCTAGAATCGTGAAACGAAATATTCAGAATTATTGATATTTTTGGAGACCAGAAATATTCAACAATCGATTACTCTGACACGTTAATTTTATCGGTGAGTAATATTGTAGATCTGAGGATTCATGAACTCCTTGGGAGTGTGATTTTCTGATGTAAGTCGATTTTACAATAATTGAAAAACACCTAAATTACTGGTGAATCTTGAACGTTAAATCATCCGAAGTTAATATTTTAGAGCCTATTAATGGCGTTGAGAATAGTGAGTGCACCAAGTATGGTAAGTTACGAAAAGACTGGGTATAAGCAGAATCCTTTAAGTCAGCATCCATTATTAAACTCCACGGATATCGAAGAGACACATGAATTTATTGGCCGCAATTTCAGTCCGCACTCACTAGAGATTCTGTCTGAAGATAAGTCGTTGAGAACCCAAATCGATGGTGTGTTTTTTAACAATACAGCTTTGTTTTCGGGTGTGTATAGTACCGATATTCGAGTTAACCCTGAATCAAACAAGTACTTTTTTACCCAGACGACATTAACCGGAAATACCGAGGTATTACAAGGGAATCAGGAGTGTCAGACAAAAAAAGGATCCACCGTCGTTGTTTCGCCATCTACGGATTATCAGGTACGATTACAAAAGGGAAGCAGCCGCTTGATTGTCATGTTAGAGCGCGAAGCCTTGGAATATCAACTTAGCCTCATGCTCAATCGTAACCTTAAGGATCCGCTGTTATTTGATTTGACCATGAAGGCAGGCAAACAACATGCAGCCTGGACTCGTACTTTGTCGTATTTATGTGATCAGTTCTCGCTCTCTGACCAGGTATTGGATTGTGAACCTTTTTTACGACATTCGAGCAATATGCTGATGTCACTACTCCTTGAAATCCAACCACACAATTACAGCTCTCTGTTACACCAGGATACAGCTGTAAAAAGCCCTCGACACGTTCGACGGGCTATCGACTATATAGAAGAGCATTTTCAGCAGCCAATCTCCCTTGGCGAGCTGGCGTCTGAGGTTGGGGTAACCGCACGTACTCTGCAAAAAGGCTTTATGCGTTTTACTGAAAGCACGCCTAGCGAGTATATTCGCGTTGTACGCATTAACAAAATTCACGAGGCTTTACTCGTGGCAAATCCTGAGCAGCGAGTAACGGAAGTATTACTACAATACGGTGTGAGTAGCTTTGGCCACTTTTCCGGTAGTTATAAAAATAAATACGGTTGCACGCCCTCTGAGACTCTCAAAAAAAGTAGATTATAACGTTCTAACGCCACGTCTATTTTTACTCATCAATTTGGTATTGTAGACTCACCCTCCCTCAACGCACGGGCAATTGGCCCGCTGTGTTTTCTTTGCTTTCTCGCTATCACAATTCGCCTGAGGAATAGTGTTAGACGCCTTTCGAATAGCGAAACACTTCATCGTTTGAGATAGTTATATCTTCGGGATTTCCGTATTCGGAATGCAATCAGGAAAAGAAAATTCAATAAGAGTCAAGATGATTGTGATCGACCATAAAGCGAATGCCCCAACACTTTGTGTCGTTATCCGTATTCACTATTTTCATGATCGTGAGAGGTAAAAATCAATGACAAAGTTGAGTAATAGCTACATGTGTGGCGACGCCAGTGAGCCACTCATTTACGAGACTATCGGTAACTACTTCGATAGCATCGCCGAAAAATTTCCAGACAATGACGCCTTGATCGTGCGCCACCAAAATGTGCGCTGGACCTACAAACAATACCAGGAGCAAATCAATAAACTGGCGACAGGTTTGTTAAACCTAGGAATCAAAAGAGGCGATAGAGTTGCCATCTGGGGGCCCAACAGCTATGAGTGGTGTCTCACGCAATATGCGACCGCGAAAATTGGCGCTGTGATGGTATGTATCAATCCGGCCTACCGAATTGCCGAACTTGAGAATGCACTCAATACCGTGGAGTGTCGCGTGGTGATAACGGCTGAGAAATTTAAAAACAGTGAGTACCTGGCAATGCTCCAAGAGCTAGCGCCAGAACTCAGCTCCAGTAATCCGCATCAACTAAACCTGCAAGCCTTACCTCATCTGGATATGATTATTCGTATGGGCGAAGGGTCCACCGCCGGAATGTTGAATTTTGACAAGGTATGCATGCTTGGAGGTGTCGAAGATGTGAACCGGCTACAAGCCCTAAAGGCTGATCTGCA
This sequence comes from Agarilytica sp., assembly GCA_033852165.1. Lineage (GTDB taxonomy): Bacteria > Pseudomonadota > Gammaproteobacteria > Pseudomonadales > Cellvibrionaceae > Agarilytica. Next base: position 2,707 of record JAWSUZ010000071.1, read on the forward strand.
ACCCGACGATGCCATCAATATTCAGTTTACCAGTGGCACCACTGGCAGGCCCAAGGCTGCTACTCTCACGCACTGCAATCTTTTGAACAACGGTAATTTGACGGCTAGGGCGATGCGTTTTACCGATGCTGACCGACTGTGTATTCCCGTGCCTCTTTATCACTGTTTCGGCATGGTGTCGGCCAGCCTTACGTGTATTTGTAGTGGAGCAGCAGCTATTTTCCCCTGCGCTGTGTTTGAACCGCTTTCCACATTACAAGCGATCGAGGAAGAAAGGTGTACCGCATTAAATGGGGTGCCCACTATGTTTATCCGGGAGCTTGATCACCCAAATTTCAAACAGTTTGATCTTTCGAGTTTACGTACCGGTATTATGGCTGGTGCACCCTGCCCAGAAGAGGTCATGAAACGCGTTATGGGTGAGATGCACATGGAGCATATTCTGATCGCTTATGGCCAGACAGAGCTAAGTACCATAAACCATATTACACAACCTGACGACCCCATTGAAAAACGCATTGAGACCGTAGGCCGCGTTGTACCCCGAGTCGAGGTTAAAATTATCGACACAGCAGGGCGCGTCGTTCCGGTCGGTGAAAAGGGCGAGATTTGTGCTCGAGGCTATTCAGTAATGCTGGGGTATTGGAATGACGCTGAGAAAACCCGTGAAATCATCGATACGGCCCAGTGGTTACATTCGGGGGATATTGGGATTATGGATGAGGAAGGTTATGTCCGAATCGTGGGGCGCACGAAGGACATGATTATTCGAGGTGGCGAAAACATCTATCCTCGAGAGGTGGAAGAATTTCTTTATAAACACCCCAATATTCAGGAGGTTCAAGTGTTTGGTGTTCCCGATGTGAAGTTGGGAGAAGAGGTTTGCGCCTGGATTAAGCTTGTCGATGACATCACAATGATGCCTGAAGAACTTAAGGAATATTGTTACGGAAAAATCACATACGTTAAAATCCCCCGCTATATTCAGTTTGTCGACAAATATCCCATGACTGTAACAGGAAAGGTTCAGAAATTTAAAATGCGGGATGCTATGACGAAAATATTGGAAGCAGAGTTGAGTTAATAGTTTTCGGATAAATATAATTTTAGCTGAAAATATATAAACATCTTCGACTTAGAATAAAATATTAATCATGAAAAACCAAAATTTATCGTTTCTTCTGTGAGAGCCGTATGACAAAATATTAATTATTATTTTCTGAGTCCAGAGCGTATTGATCCGACTATTTTTTACTATAGCTACGTGTCTCCAGACGGGGTTTCTAAACAAGGGAAAGTTATTCTTGACCTTATAAAAAATCGCCAAGGCTAACTGAATTCGAACCTCATATAGTGCGATCAATGCGTAAATCTGCGGGTAATCCCTTTGAACATAAAGGTCTAGGCAGTGTGCTTAAATGGGTACGAGTGAGTGATGAAAGTTTACTGAGAGCTTCAAAACCCCGAATAGATATGAATTCGCCGGTATTCACAAAACTGGCGTTTCATTGCATGAGTATTCTTGGCTTAGATTCCTTACGGCCCCCTATGTTGCAGACACCAAAACGGATTTCACTCCGCTATAAAGTTTTTAACTTTTCGATATTTAACGGTAAACGATTATCCGTTATGCCCCCGGTGATGGCGAGTTTCGAGGTTGAGAGTTTACGGCAAGAGTAGTGCCCATTGGGCAACCGCTCCGTTTAATAGAACGATAGAAAACTACGATTTCTACTCTACACGCTCATTCACGAAGAGCTAACGTGACATATATGGATATATCAATTGCTCTGGCCCCGTGATTGAGCCTAGTGTTAACGTTAGGCCTCAACTTCGGTACCCCACCCGTCATAATCTGACCCGGTGATTTCTGCAAAACGCTCTAGTTCAAGAGATTGAGTTTCTAATACACCCAAGCTAGGCTTAACCGATTTCACCAGATCTAACTGCCAAATATTACCACCATCGTAATCAGCACGACCTTCGTGCATTATTTTGTACCCGGACGAACGAGCAAAGTCGAGCAATGACTGGTAATTACCTTCGGAATAACAATAGAAATGATGTTCAATATCGTGAACTTTTTCTGCATTGCTTCCGGCTTCTCGTAGAGCGTCAAGAACCTTGACATTTCGATCATAACTTTTCGATTTCATTTTTAAACGCTCTAATAGTTTATGATGCTATTTGCAGTCACTTATTTTTACGTCAAACTGTGCAATTTCACTACTGTATTTGTCACTGTAGATATACCGTAGCGTAACTTCATTTTCCAAGAAATTTTCTCTGGTGGCAGATGTTGTACAAGTTTGACTTGTAATAATAGGTCGAAGTTTTTCAACCAAATAAGTTTCGGATAATTGTCCTGGAGTGACATTTGGCAACCTATAATAATAAACAAGGATACCCTTAAGACCATCCAATCTAACTAATTCTGTTTGATCATCCACCATCATGGGAAGGTCTTTATTTGTTATCTCTGCAACCTCCATAAGGTATTCTTGTGAAGTTTTATCTCTGTTCGTGTTTATTAAATATTGAATTGCGGCTAAAAGGACAAAATATGCTGTTACAGCAGAGATTGAGACAACACCTGAAAGCAAGTATTTAATACTGGTTTTACGCTCACTTCTAAAGATTCTCCCGCTAGAGTATGTGGCACCCACTCCAAACATTGCACCTAAAGCACCGCCTGCGAAAATAAGCATAATAGGCAACCCCATCCACAAGTATTCATACCATGCCAAAGAGCGTGCGAGCTGTATTGTCGTGCCATCTATATCAATTTTTGGAACAGGGTCTAGAAAGTTTATTTTAAGCTTGATCTCACGAGGAATTCCTTGATTATCATTAACAATAAACTTCGATCGTTTGCCATTTATTTTTACATCATTTTCGAGAAGGCAGGCTGACTGAAAAAATCCACCTGTACTAACAGCCCCCTGTGTCAGGGTAGTT
>JAWSUZ010000072.1:0-17674 GCA_033852165.1 Agarilytica sp.
GATTTAAGTGGGAGGGCCCTGCACCCCTGCCCCTTCTCGTATCCAAAAACGACTCGACCTTGTCCTTTGTAGAAAAAGGTTAAACGCAAAAATTTTAAACGAATAAGGAAACCGTCGGACACCCTCGTTGCCCCGCTGGCAATATGCTGAGGTTTACCTGCCAGTTTAAACATATCGGCTATTGAAAATCCTTCCGACATTTGCATAAGCTTCGGAGTCGTCTCAGTCGTGTTTGGGTCTATAGCAATGGCAGCCTGAAGATAGCCTAGGCGCAAAGTATCAGCCCCTTTTGCTGATTTAAAACCAGCTTGTCCCACACAATGAATACAGGAAACCACAGACCGTCGAGACTATCGACAAAGGGAAAACATTAGAGATTTAGTACCGACAAACCCGTTTAGGGATGGGAAAACCAATGGCCATTAGGTTTCAATCTAGCCTGAGCCCATTGAAATATTGAAATAAAAGTAGCAACGGAGGATAACCGTTCCCCCGCCGCACATAAGGTTTACAACGCTAGGCCCCAGCCGCTAGCGTCCTCTAACCATCTAAATCCCACTCTCCGGGGAAATCGGCGGTTATGTGTAGTATTCCCGATTCAAGGTGAACGGTGGCGTTTTGACCTATACCAAACCCCATCTCCTTTAACCACTTGCCGCGCAGCACAATGCATGGGTCTATGATCAAAGTATTTGGGCGCTCTGTAGCACCGTCAATATCCGGTGGCTCAACAAAGATGGACTTCTTAACGGTAAGTCGGCGGGTATAGGAAAAATTATCTTGGGGTGAGGGGGACTCTAGCGTAGAATTAACTTCAGCCATAATGGACTCTTTGGTAGTCTGTTTAGGTTAGCCGCCTCTGACGTGTTCTAGCACTAAGGGGTGGCGATTTTTTATTACATTTTTCACGAAACCGTGAAATCTATTTATTGCTTCTCCTTCATTTTGTTTAGAAGCCTGTTTATTGAAACTCAAACACCTGAGTAAATCAACAGCTAATTGACCTTTGTTTAATACTTGTGATGTTAATCGGTGAGCGGTGGAACGTGCGTTTCTCTCGATTAAAATTTTGAAGACATTTCAGAAAGATTGGCGCCATATTTAAATATTCGATGATTTCCTCAGTGTGGTCAGGCTCGATTTCAAATCGGCACCACTCCCAATGATGATTCAGCTTCAACCGAGTCTGACGCTATTGAAAAGCGCGGGTGACCGGGTAGGACGAAACGAAGCTGACAGGCCATAACGGTTACTTGTATTGGCTGAGTTGTTTGTTTTAGGGGCGTTGTTGCTGAGCCGCTTAAATCGGATATTCAATATGGACTACATGCTCTCGCTGCAACCCATGTTCACTAACACTAATGTCGAACGTAAAGTTCACCGTCAGCACCTTCATCAATTATAAATTCGTGATAAAAGGTTCGCCCTCCGGAACCAGTTTTAATTGACGCAGTACCTGAGGCGGTATACTTACCTGGCACAAGCTTTTTAGCTGCGACTTTTAAATCCATATCTGGGAATTTTTGACCATAAACCACATGCCCTCCACTCAACAAAATGTGATTGAGAGCTCCCGATTCATCCTCCTTATTCATTACACTCCAATATACACAATCAGCTATGCACTCCTCTTTAAACAACTCAAAATTGTATATCTTAACTTCGCGTTTTCTAGGATTTTCATTAAAAGTGAAAAACAATTGATCATTACGGTATTCAGCTTTAATAATAATGAATTTTTGGCAACCGACGACTCCAACACCAACTATTGCCATAAAAATGGCTATTATTGTGTATTTCATTGGACTTGAACTCGGGTACAAAATGTTTTTCGTGTTTTCCCAATCTTTCGTTTCTTACACACCGTAATGTGTTTTGCGTAGGAAGGGTCAACAATAAATTTACTAAGCACTTTAGTAAACAGGCCATCACGTCTTGCATCAGCCAAATTATTTTTCATATATGATCCCTTAGGGTAAACCGCAAGAATATAGATCCTATAATAATCTTCTATAATTTGAGCCTGCTGTTCAATACCATAATCTAACAAATCTTTTTGAGGCTCTAACTCATAGAAATATGCCTTATGATAATTAAAGCCATTCTTTAACATTGCCCCAATTGCAGAAAATGTTGGGTCCAATATATTAAGCTGGTGTTGATAAACATGCGCCATTTCATGAATAAAGAATGACTGAAGTTCCAACCGAGCAGCCGTATAATCTGCTTTAAAAACTCCATTTGCAAAAATTTCTCCCTTTGGCGTCATACCACTGCTGGCGGGCTGAAAAGGTGTGTACTTGCCGTCATGCACCTTAACTAGCGTGTAATCTATCGAAGTCTTGTATACTTTTTTGGCTAATGTGATTTCAGCAGGGGTAAGATTGCGACTGGTTGTCATTTAGATATCCCTATTAGAGTTGGCGCTTTAAGAGAGATTATCATCAAGCTAGATGAATATTGATAGGGGGCAGATCTCAAATCTGAAAGATTTTGGGGTTGTATTACCAGCTCTGTAGTGAAAGTGTTCCAGGGAAGGATAAATAGGGCCACGGATACTGGCTGTTGAGGGGAAGATCAACCGAAAGAGGCTCGGTTGATTTGGTGTTTTTCTAGATTTCAATCGAGTCTGAGCCTATTGATTCACAACGTCAAAACGAGTTTACGTTTAAAGGGTAGGTACACGATGAAACCACGAAAGCTCATACTTATCGTATCTATTACCACATTAACAGTCGGGCTTATAACATTAGCGACAAATAAGCATGTACAGAAAGCATGCTGCCTATCAAGATACAAAACATTCGACAGCCCGCACTCTGGACATAGCGTCGAAGTCTATAAACTATATACGCCCTTTAGCATTATGCCGGGCAGCACTGGAGATTCACCAGGCTACGTTAGGCTATTTAGCCCCTCAGGAGAGTTAATAAACGAAACGTATATTGAGATGGTTCAGCTTGTGGAAACAGTAGAGTGGTCTACCGATCAGATGTCTATTAAGTTTGTTGCTGATTGGGATTTTAACGAATAGCAAAAATAAGGTCAGCCGAAGAGGCTCGGCTGACCTTATTTTACTTTCCCTTAGACTTAGTTCGTCTCGCCGCCCATTACAAATGCTGTTCAACTGGGTCAGATAAATGCTATTTCCCTCAGTCAAAAAAGGCTTATCTATGAACACTAAAAAACTAACTCTTGGAATAACGGTCTCCCTGAGAGTAGCCTGTACTCCCACCAAAAACACAAGCCACCAAGAGTCTCTGCACTTCCGGAATTATTCTTTGGCGATTTGTCTCGGATCGGTATTTGAGTCCGAAGAAACTAAATCCGACTTTAATAAAGCCGCTAACGGTTATATGGAGCGGGGGAATATGTCGATTGAAGGCAATGAGGAGGCAAGGCTTTTGGTCTACACCTGGTTAAAGAGAGGCGGCCAAATCCATAGCGCGAAATGTTTCGATCTTTATCACTCTTCTGAACTTTCAGAATTATTTGAACGGTTCGATCCCTGCCAGTCAAAAGATGGCTGGATTAATGAGGATGATTATTATGAGAGTTGCGATGTTAATGGGGACACACATTAAATTGCATACTGAAAAAACGGGAGATTGCAGATAAGGAGAAGATCAACCGAAAAGTCGGTTGATCTTCTCCTGCTTAGGATTCACTCTAACCTGACGCTACTGAGCCCTATTGAGCGTTAAATTAGAAGCCTCGACGTAGAATAAATACTGGATCAAGTACTTTATCACCAACAACCACATCATATTTGAATTTTTTATATTCCTCAGACTTAGCCCACTTTTTTTGCTTTGGAACTTTCATATTTATAACTGCATCACGAGTAGGCAGCTTCCCTTTGCTAAACGGCGTTTTCCCCGGAAATTTAATACTCATTTCGCTAGGACCAACCCAAACAACACGCTGCCCTTCTTTAATAACTAAAGGGTCAGTATCAATAGATGGCATCCCATTTTCATCAATGGAAACCTTGACAACTGCAGTATTAGTACCCCGATTAACAGTAAGATCTTTGATTGGATTAGGTTTTTCTGCAATAGCGCAAGCTGATATAACTGCCAGCAAAACTATATATATTATATTTTTCATTTTTTAGTTCCTATTTTATGGTTTTAAATTAAAAGGTTATTTTTATTCTAGAGGGGAACACCCTCAACAATTAACATATAATCGGGCTGCTGACGCAATCCTTCAAGATCTGGGTCAGACTTAATTAAACTCAAGGGATAACCATTCTTCACTAGACGAGTCAAAACTCCAAAGGCATTTTCATACTTTTCTAAAAGAGACCAAACTCTCAAACTAATAAAAAACAGGTCAATATCGTTTTCACTTAATTCATTGGCCAGCACTAAATGTTTTTCTGCTAGTTCAAATAAACCTATATGGATATAACCAAGAGCCATAAACTGATGAGGCTCAGATGATTTTGGATTTAACTTAAGACTAGCGGATGCAAGAGAAATTGCACTTCGACACCATTTTTCAACAACTTTCTGACTTCGAGGAATTTTGCGGAAAGCTTCAGCCAAATTTATCATCAAACGATAATCTTGTGGAGCCAAACGAACAGCACTGCTAAATGCCTCAACAGCACTTTCGTAATCTCCTGCATAATAATAACCTGTTCCAGCATTAGAATAACCAACTGCAGACGGAGCAATATTTACTGCTTTGGAAAAAGCTTTTGCAGCCAATTCATATTCCCCAACATACGAATATGTAATACCTAAATTGCTCAATGCAGGTTCATTTTCTGGCGTAAATTTTAGAGCGTTATTCAGCATCACTATGGACTCATCTAATCGGCCAATACTTGCTAGATAGTATGAATATTCATAGTACCCACGCCAATGCATTGGGTAAGATTCAATAACATTTTGGAACGTAGCCTCAGCCAGTTTCAATTTGTTTTGGCTATGGTATGCGCCTGCCAAGAACGCTACAGCTTCAACATTACCACCATCAAGGCTTACAGCATTGATAAGATAATCTGCCGCTGTATCATAATGCCCTCTCGCCTCTTGAATTAAGCTCAAAGAAACATAAATCTCAGCCTGGCCATCATCCTGCTCCAACGCCACCAAACAATACTCTTCAGCCTTCTCCAACAACTCAACCTTCTGCGTCAGCTTATACTTCCCCCGATAAGCCCTACAAATCCCCGCATTAGCCAACGCAAACTTTTCATCATGAACCAATGCTGTAGTCATATACTTGATCGCCGCATCATAATTCGCATGGGTTTCCGGCAACCTCAAAAACTCCATACCCTTCAAATAGTAATCATAAGCCGTTACATCAGAAGTCAGCTTTAAGGCCGCAGGCCTAAAAAACTTTAACTGAAATTCTTTCGCTAAATACTGCCCTATTTCTGCAACGAGTCTGTCTTGCAGAATAAAGATATCTTTGTACGCGCCGTCGAGTTTTCCGCCGGCTATTTGCACGTTGTCTTTCCGTCGGAATAGCCGGTAGGCAATTCGTAGGCTGTCACCCACTTTTTGAATACTGCCTTCTAGGCGAATCGGGCCACGCACACCTTTTGCCGGGTCGAGGATATAAACGTCTTCCATATCCGCCAGTTGGGAACGCAGGGCTTCGGTTATTCCGGCACTAAAATAGTCCGATTTAGCGCCATCCGACATCAAGTTTTTGAAGTCTGCTATCTCTACATAGTTCGCCGTGTAACCAGGCACTAGCCACCTTGGAACGAGGTAGAATCCTGAGGCAATGAGGCATATCAGGGCAACGGCCAAAGGGTAACGAAAAGCGGTTATTTTTTGCTGAAATGTTCTGAGTGCGTAATGTAAGTGTGTGCGCTTAGTTATGCCATTCGGGCGGATGAGGTATGCACGTATTTTACCTTCGATATTTTTAAGCGACTGTGGCCCCAGCTTTTTTATTGGCTGGTTAATTTCGCTTTTAACAGCTCTATAGACGCATTCAGATATACATAGGCCGTCGGCCACGGCGAGGGGCTCTAAGCGTGCGGCGATGTTGACATCATCACCAAATAGGGCTTCGTCTTTTTGGGTGACTTCGCCGGAATGTATGCCTATGCGGGTGCGTAGCGCGGGCATGTGCGATTCTGAATTTTCGTTAAAGGCTTGCAGGTCGTTTTGAATGGCGATGCCGGCATTGACGGCGGAAAGGGGGGCGTCGAAGCGCGCGAAAACGGCATCCCCAATAAATTCGATGACGTGGCCTTCGAATTCTTCGATACGTGTTAACAGTATGCGGCGATATTCGCCCACTAAGCCGATGGTTTGGTTCTCGTTTTGCCCCATTAGGCGCGAGTAACCGACTATATCGGTAAACATTAATGTAAGATGCCGACGTTCCAAACCTGAGCCCCTGCAGATTGGTCTGACATTATTACGCGTAATCACATGCCTTGTTAAGCTTATTAATTTGCTTATTAAGGGTGTAGTTGGCGCTTAAAACAACGCTTTCTTTTTTAGTCGCAGTATATTTTGTGTGAAGTGTTAGTTAACACTTCCTTACACTGTCTTTATGACGATCGCGATTCCGAAAAGGAAATATAAGCGACGCAAAAAACCGGTTAAATAACACACAATATTGGCACTATTTAACTGATTCATTAGCGAGTTCATGTATTGAGCGTTATGATAGGCGTACTCGGCGAAGGGATTCAATCTTTATATTATTCATCGTGTAGATCAAAATATTCTCATGCTTAATAAAGTTAGTCTTTTTGCCAACCTTCCTCAAAAGTCCCTTGATGAGATTGAACGCCTTAGCGTTCTGCGTCGTTTTCCTAAAAATACGATCTTATTTATCGAAGGCGATGAGTCGACACATTTGTATGTCGTGAAAGAAGGAAAGGTCAGCGCTTCTGTTTCTGGGGAAGATGGCCGCGAGGTTATTCTCAATTATATGGGCGTGGGTGAGTATTTTGGTGAGCTGGCATTGCTGGATGGCAAGCCGCGTTCTGCCACCGTCCGTACGGTTACCGCTTGTGAAATTATTGCCGTGTCGCGTAGTAGTTTTCAGGATCTTTTGAAAACGGACCCCAGTTTTGTTTTACAAGTTACGTCGGAATTAACCGGGCGTGTGCGCGCCTTAACCGATAGCGTTAAAGACTTAGCGTTGTTGGATGTGTATGGCCGTGTGAGCAATGTGCTGGAAAAGCTCAGCGATGATAATGGCCGCATTGATAACCCGAAGGTAACGCATCAGGATATTGCCAATATGGTGGGCTCTTCTCGTGAGATGGTCAGCCGCATTATGAAGCAGTTGATTATTGGCGAGTATATCGCGCAGTGTTCGAAATTTATTGAGATTAAGAAGACTTTGCCTAAGGGCTGGTAGGCTTTTATTCTGAGTCTTCTTCCGGCGTTAGTTCTGCACTGTCGCTGATACTATTTGCAGATTTACTATTCCCCATCGCTTCAGTTTTTGTCACTACTGGGCCAATCCCTTCATTTCCTAATGGCTGAGCTGCTTGTTCTTTTATTGGCTTAGCTTCTACTGGGCCAACATCTTTCAGGACAGACACGTCATTTGTTTGTGCGGTATCGATCGGATCTACTGCCGCTGGAGAATCTTCTGGCGCTGCTATCGATTCGGCTTCGACATCCACTTCAGTCTCTTTTGACGCTGGGCCTTTATGGCCAATATGGTAGGCGGCAAAACCAGGAAACATGACTTGGTTTAGGGCCATGCCGATAATTTGCCCATTGTAAGGTGCGTGAATTTCGGAATGTTTGTTGGTGATGGGGTCGGTAACGATGCCGAGTAAATCGCCTTTTACGACTTCTGCTCCTAATTCAACTTCGCTAAATAGCATGCCCCCGTCTGTGGCGCGTACCCAACTGGATTCGTAGTAGATGGGTTCAGCTGCGCGCTCCCAAAAACGACGGCGCTTGATCATGCCGAGGCCATCCATTGCGCTTTCTATACTTTTCACCCCGTGTTCAATGTCGGATAGGGTGAGTTCGTGGGGCGCTCCGGCTTCTAGTGTGACAGCGGGAATACCGTGTTCAACTGCGGCTCTTCGTAAACAGCCTTCAGCACCTTCGCTTTGAACAACGACTATGGCGCCCATTTTTTTTGCGAGGTTTTGGACTTTTTCGTTGGTTAAGTCGGCGCGTAGCTGCGGGAGGTTTGTTCTTCTAAATGAACCTGTGTGGAGGTCGACGAGCATGTCGCAGTGGGATATGACTTCGGTAAAGAATGAGTGGGCGATACGTGCCGCTGAGCTGCCATCGGGGTTACCGGGGAAAAAGCGGTTTAAGTCACGGCGATCGGGAAGGTAACGCGAACCGCGACGGAAGCCTTGCAGGTTCACAATGGGAACACCAATAATTGAACCGCTGAGTTCTTGTGGGTCGATGTTGTACATAAGGCGCCGTACGATTTCGATCCCGTTGAGTTCATCGCCATGTACTGCGGCTGTAATGCAAAATGTGGGGCCGGGTTTTACGCCGTTTAAAACGAGTACAGCGGTAGGGGCTGAAATACCAATAAAGGAGGCGCCTGCCGACCAGCCTAGCCGAGTGGACACTCCGGGTAATACTTCACTGTTCAGCAGTACTAGTGGCTCACCGACTTCGCCGTCGTCCCCCAACAAACCTTGTGCGAGTTTTTTCAGGATGCCTGGCTTGGGGGTTGCGTCTGCTGGTGCATTGTTTTGTTCTGTTAGGGGCGTGCTTTGCGCGGTTGAATTTTCTTCTGCTAGGTTTTTGGTTTGGTCTGTTGTTACATCTGTTCTTGTATCTGTTCTTGTACCTGTTGATGGGGACGAGGCTTTGCCTGTGGTTCCGGCATTGTTTTGTTCTTGGGGTTTTTGTGCTTGCTCTTCTTTATTGGCTGATGCGGAGATTGCTTCGGCTGTTTTTTTACCGTGAGCACTTATCGGTTGAGCATCTATTTTGGGGAGGGTTTCCTCTGACAACAGGGGCGCATCGACAATGTCTTTTAAATTGATGTTTTCGGCGGGCTTTGGTGTGGCGGTGTTTTCGCTCTCGCCTTTTCTCTCGGCATTTTTACTTCCTGTATTTTCTGTCTCGGTCGCGAGATCGTTCGCAATAGCGAAGTTCATAGCGCAAAGACCAATAAGACAGCATACTCCGATACTACTTAGCTTCATTCAGGTAACTCTTGGATCTTTTTGATTGTACGTTCTAATTCTAACCTATTTTCTCAAAGGGGTATTTTTTCAATGGGGTCAGACTCGATTGATTCAGTTCAAATCAGAAATTCTCGCGGTTTAGTCATGCTTTTTCAGTGTTTTTCACTGCGAGATCAATGGTGCCTCTCACCATTTCCCCCATTTAAAAAGGCCCTATTGAGAAAGTTCTGGCTGGTGGGGGTTCTGATTTTTTCGGGTTGTGCTACGGCGCCTTATGAGTATGGAACGGGTGAATACGGTGGTGATAATTCGGGTTCACCGTATATGGAAAATCAGGTGATCGTGGGCAAGCCCAATAAGTTGCTCGATGCTTCCGATTGGATTTGGCCGGGCAGTTGGCTGGCTAAGTTGTTGTTGTGGAATAAGAACATCGATAGCCATGAGATTTCGGATGAAACACTGACGTCTGTGATGACGTACATTGAGAAGAATGATTTGAGCGATGTTCAGGTTTTGGTGAATGCTTATCGGCCTGGGAATCAGTGGTCACGATTGTTTAAGAATAAGGAGATCCCTGCTGGATGGCGTTTCACTTTGGGCATTTTAACAACGTCTTTGTATACGATTATGCCGGGTCGTTTTTTTGGTGGGGACAATTACAATCCGTATACCAATACGATTAATCTTTATTCTAACGATGTGGCGATTTCGCTGCATGAAGCGGCCCACGCGAAAGATTTGAACAGTCGAAAATATAAGGGGCTGAACGCTGCTCTGTATGTTTTACCGGGGGCACCTTTGTATTATGAGGCGGTGGCGACTTCAGACACGTTGAGTTATCTCGAACGAGAGTGTCGTTATGATGATCAGAAACACGCTTATCGTGTTTTGCACCCAGCTTATGGTACTTATGTTGGCGGGTTATTTTTGAAGCAGTCGGGGCTTGGTTTTCTGGGTGTAATACCCGGTCATATTAGTGGTGCGATTGCTTCGCTTGGGGTTAAAAATAAGGAAGACAATTGTCCGTTTTCAATGGGGTCAGACCCGCTGCTGTCCCAGTTAAATAAAATGTAACATTCTGAATAGTTAGCTATATCGGGGCGTCAAGAAGAAAACGGGTTACCACCGACATGAATTCGGCATTGCCCCATCAGACTCGCTGTGAACCCGTCCATGGGGGCTCGGACGCAGCATCCTCGATCGCATGCTCCTGCACGATCTACTACACCACTTCCATGTCGTAAATGCTGCATACGGTCTGAGAGATCAACCCCAATCCATATCTAACTTTTTACTGGAACAGAAGTAAGTCTGGCCCCATTGAAATCTATTCGTTGCTTTCTATATCGCAAGTCGCCTCAGCATCATAACCAAGGTAATAATATCCGTTCCAAATCTCTTCATCGGTATTTTGATTCGCTTTTTTCACGCTAAACGAAATACCTTCCAGCGTAGAGCAATAATCAAAGCTGTAATTTTCTGAAGCTAGCGAACCTTCTGTTACTGCAATAGCAAAATTAATTTTTTTATCCGATTTTATCTGATAAAAAGAATATCCAGAGCCAACATTTACCGATCGTCGATCTCCCAGTAAAGGAAAACAGGTTTCTCCATCAGTCGCCTCACCAAGCACCTTGGCAACTATACGATACTGCAGTTCGTCTAGTACAACGACGGTTATTTCTGATCCGGCAGAAAGTTTTGCGTTCTGAATTGCCAAACAATCCCCATCGACCCACCCCACTCGACGACTGTAATCGTTCGCTTCGAAAGCGCTAAGATCTTCTTGTTTCTGAGCACAGGATAAGAAAACAATAGGCCCAAACAACAAATAAAATAATGAATATTTACGCATTTTAATGCCCATTGAAAGACCAGTGTGGAATATCTGTTTTTAGCTTTTTAACCCCATATGATTCACCCACCTCATGCAAAGCAGTATGAGTATTCACATTCGATACAAAGGTTAATGAGACGGGAGTTCCATCTTTTTTATTTACGTCTATTACTCCGGTCCATTTTATCGCCATATCAATGGCTTTACCCGTTATATGATTACTCGATAGAGATGGAGGGTTAAAGCTTCTCGGAGGAATAGCTAAGCCAAATCCCTTGACCATCTCTAGGGCTGCAGCCTTACTTTTAACTAAATCATTATGATCCCATTGTATATCCACACCGACCATTGCTTTTGCATCCGAAGGTGTGCACTTACCCTGTGATATTTTCCATGACCAGTGAAAAAGGTAGGCTCTTTTGTCACTCCTTTTTGTGGTTGTTATAATTACCTTGGCACCAGCATCAGTTAAGGCCGTTTTAAAACTGTTAAAATCGCCTCGAAATGAAAGCTCTAAGTCACTAACCTTATTGCTATTTTTCGCGTGAGTATTTGCCCATGTCACCCAATATTTTCCGCTTTTTGTTGTCATAATTTTCCCTTTTAAATTTTCAGAGCACTTGCTTGCTGATTTAGTAGAAACCGATAGTACCGTTAAAGTCGTAGGATAGCATTGAGGATACGACACAAGCGTTCAACATTTGATCAGATCGTTGTAGGACATTGACTATACAAACAGCAAATGTGACATATGTCACGGCACGTATTGAAGTAGATTTCAATCGAGTCTGACCCCATTGAAAAAGTCGTGGGCAAGATCTAGAGAGGTGCAAGCTCCTTTATGGGGGCTGCGATAAAGGGCGCTGTTGAATTTTTTATCTTTACGGACTTTATTGCCGAATTCTTCTAGGCTTACGCCCATTTTTTGCAGGGCGTTTTCGACTTCGAGTTTAGCCGATTGTTTGGCTTTGAAAAGTTGCATTTGCACTCGGCTGTAAACATTTACTGCGCCGTCGCCGCTGGTTTCGATGGGAAGAAAAATCGCTTCGGGGTGTAGTTCGGTAATGAGTGATTGCACCCCATCGGATACGGCACTGGATGGCATGCAGCCGAAGGGTTTTATGCTGAGGGTCATGGTGGCTTTTTGATGTACGACATTTTGAATCAGTTTTCCGACTTCCATATGGCCTTCGCCGCCGCGCAGGTTATTGTCGTAATATTCATGGCTGATTTCTGCGATGCGATCCATATTGGGTAGGGTGTACTTTCTTAGGCCGAGTATTTTAGCGTAGAAATAAAAGAGCCCACGTACAAATTTATCACCAATGTATAGCATGATAAGTTGTTTACGCACGTTGACTTTTTCGAGTGCGAATTTGCTGCCGCTGTTACCTTTTTCATTCACGGCTTTATCGACGCCTTTTAATCGTGCACGTTGTTTGGTGTCGTATTTTGCGCCCCACATTAAAAAGAGCGGCCAGGATATGGCGAGCTGCACATCTACTTCTGCACCTTCTTTTTCGAGGAAGGATTGCATTTTGTAATTGCCGTCACCTTCTGTGGTCATTGCCCAGAACTCGCCAATGATGGCCACTTTAGGTTTAATTTGGGTGCGATCGACTTGAACCTTTTTCAGTTCTTTCCGTGTTTTTATTAACGCACGGATAAAACCTTTGTTGGTTTCGAAAGCTTTGGCGATACGCAGTTTAGCTGCATCGATTACTCGCTGGGTTTCGCCTTCATTAACTTCATAGGGGCGAATTCGGTAGCCCAGGGCATTGAGTATATCGCCAGCTATTACGGCTTTAATCATGGTGATAAAAAACTTGGCGTTTATCTCTAAGCCAAGAGATTCCCCTGTGGCTTGTTTTATCCCGCCGCTTTGCTGAACGAGGAGTACACGAAAACCTTCGAAGCCGGAATCTCTGAGGGCTTTTCGGTATTCGGTCACGTAGGTTCCAAAACGACAGGGGCCGCAGGAGCCGACGGTGGCGAATAGGTATTTTTCGACGATTTCATCTTTACTCTGGCCGCCCTTTTCTAATTGCTTGAGTTTTTTAATGAGGTTGCCGACGGTAAAGTAGGTGGGGTTGCATTGGCCCCGATTGCCAAATTCGCGGCCAAATTGCAGGGCTGCGTTGTCTGGCACTTCCATCGATTCGACTTTGTAACCTAAGCCACGAAATGCTGACTGAATAAACAGGTCATGGGCCATGGTTAGGCCTGCGTGTAGTATGGTGGTATTCGCGCGCTGTTCTTCTGAGAAACTTTTGGGATTGGCGTCTTGCCAGTGTTCAGTTTCGCTTTTTTCTAATCCCAGTTTTTTGCGTTCGTCTTCGGCAAAGGTCAGTACTTGTTCTTCGACGCCTTTGATAAAATCATTGGGGTCGATGTTGTGAACGGGGTCTTTTGCTGGAGTTGTTTCTTGCATATTCATAAACGTCACCTTGACCTTTAGTCTATTTGAACGGCATTAATAAGTTGTGTCTCAGCTGGGGCAAACATTACTGGCTGGACATTTGTTTTTAGTTCGTGAACCTGTGCCATTTGGCGTGTCAGTTTTTCTATTTCATCTACGATGACTTGGTCGTTACGAATTTCTTCCGGTGCTGCCCTTAGCAAGGCCAAGCGTTTTTCTGCAATGCTGGCTTCTGCTTGTTTCAGTTTTTCGCTCTGGTCTTCGAGTTTTTCTTCGGCGAGCTTTAAGGTATAACCGTAGGTTTTGACACGAATTTTGATGGAGCCGGTGGGCTTGTTGGCATCGATATCGTGAAGTGCGGAGTATGGGGTTGCACTGGCTCCGACGATACGATCAATTAAGCCGTAGGTGGGTGCATCGTGTCCGCATTTAAAACTCGATAGATCGAGGATGGCAACATTAGGGTGACGCGACGCAAATTTAGTGGCCCATACTTTTTGTACGCTGTTGACGCTGTAGTTTTCTGGCCAGACATCGTGCACTTCAAGCGGAGAGTTTATGTGGCCCATTTTTATATCTTGTTTAAAGTAGCGGTCTAGATATTCTCGGTCTTTTGGTATGGAGCGCATGGATAGGATGGGGTAGCCCATCGCTTGGTATTCTTCTAGCACGGCATGGTTCATTCCGGGGTCGTTATGGTAGGGGCGCCCTATCATTAACATGGCCACGCGGTTTTCTTCGGCGACTTGTTCTAGTATTTCTCGACCTTTTGTTTGCATGAGCAGGTCGAAGTTATCGAGTGCTTTGTAGGCTTGATCGACAGCGAAATTATTTTCATCTTCGGTGACGGAAAGAATTTTTCCAAATTCGTCGAACATTTTTTGTTTGAGCAAGAGCGGTTCGTTAAGGGATACCGCTGTGTCGAGGTATTGAATATTGCGTTGTGCAAAGAAGTCGGTTTCTTTGGTAAAGGTTGCCCTAATGACGTTGGGTGTGCCTGCCACGATGGGGCAGCATGCGGTATCCATTACGCCTTCGACAAATGTTGGAATATGGGTTATGGCGGGGAAGAAAATATAGTCCAATGCCTTTTTTTCATGATGAACAAACATGAGGTTGTGAATATGGGCTTGTACGACTTTGGCTGGGTAGCAGGGGTCGACGGAGCCATACTTACCACCGGCTTGCCACATTTCTTCGCTGGTATCGTCAGAGAAAACAACGTTACGGGGCGGTAGGCCTAGGGCTTCAAAGTAGGCGCGCCAGAATGGGCCGGTGCTCCACATGTTGAGGGCCTTGGGCATACCGATGCGGATATTTTTTCTTTTCTCTCTATCGTTTTCGGAGGAGCGTTCGAAGCCTCGTGAAATTGCGCGGTGACTTATTTTTCCGAGCCAGGATTTTTTGACTTCTATATCACTTGTCGGTGTTCCCGCTTCGGGAAGTGCCTCGGTTTTATAGAGGGGCTTGAAGGTCCATGTCGCTTCGAAGTCGACAAGGTTAGGGTAGGTTTTCATTCGCGTTCTGCGTGTTTTATTCAGTGCACGCAGTGCATCAAAATCTTCGACGGTGCCTTTTTCGCAAGAGAACCCCGAAATATAGCGGGCAATTTTATCTTCTTCGTCTGGGTCTTTTTTCGGAACGGGTGCATCAATAAAGGTGCGCGAACAATCATTTTCGCAAAAGTGGCAGCGTGTACTTTCGTCGTTACGGGTTATGTAATCGAGATTTATTGATTCATTTATGCCAATAAAGGTTGAGTAGTTTCGACGATTGACTACACGCTTCGCTTCGAATGCGGCGCCTAGGGCTCCGGCTTCGCCAGTGTGAGGATGGACGTGGACTTCTGCGTCGGGGACGCGTTCGCAAATGTAGTCAACTTGGGCTTTTACAGCTGCCAAGTTTTTTTGTGTTCCGCCCTGTAAAACAAACACGCGGCCCAGTTCGGCCATGCGCGGTATTTGCACGACGTATTGCCATATATTTTTGGGGAGGACGAGTGCAAGGCCTGCCAATAATTCTTCGCCGTTAAATCCTTCTTTTTGAAAGTTGACGCGATCGGAATCTAGGAAGACGGCGCAGCCATAACTGAAGGTTGGCGATAGGGATGCATTAAACGCAACGTTGGAATATTCGGTTACCGGTACGCCGAATTGATCGGCCATGGCTTGCAGTAGCATGCCGTTTCCCGCGCTGCAGGAGTTCGACAAACGAAAGTTTTTTATGGTTTGGTTTTCCATAAATAAGACTTTGATGTCTTGCCCGCCGACATCGCAAATAACGTCGACGTCGGGGAAGTAGTGTTGTGCGCTTTTCATGTGGGCGATGGTTTCTACGATATTGGCATCGGCATTGAGTGTCGATTCCAATACGTCGCCCGCGTAACCGGTTACGCCAAAACCTTTTATTTTTAGGGTGGCACCTTGTTCTTCGGCCCATTCTTTGAGCTGGCGGAACATGTCTTTCATGTCTTCTAAGGGATTGCCTTTAGAAAGCTGATAGACTTTTTGCAGTATCTCTCCGTTGTCATCTATTAATACGCATTTGCTGGATGTAGAGCCGCCATCTAGGCCGATGTAGCCACTCACTTCTTTGGAGTCTTGGCCAATATTAGCGGCGTAAAATGCGGGCTCTTTATATTGTTGTATAAACTGCTCGGCTTCTTCTTTGGAATTAATCAACGGTGGCCCTGCAGATTCACCCAGGTGTGCCTGACGCCCAACTTCTATAAATTCTTTAAGTTCTGCTAAGCCTTTGAATTCGTCGCATTTGTTTTCGATAAGACCGTACAAGACTGCGCCGTAGGCGGCATAGTATTCGGCGTTTTCAGGTGTGAATATCAGTTCGTCGATGGGGATGTCTTTGGGGTAGTCATAGCCCCGCTCGTCCCAGGTTTGCGGTATGCGATAACGCCAGCAATCTTTTAGAAATGGGAGGTAGGTATTTGGCCCGCCCAGTAATAGGACTTTGGCTTTTAGTGTGTTGCCCCGTGTGAGTACGGATAGATTTTGCCCGACGATGGCGTCTGCCAAGGAGCACATGATTTCTTCGGCGGGGATACCGCTTTTTACTAGGCTAACGATATCGGTTTCGGCGAAGACGCCACACTTGGCGGCCACGTGGTGTAATTTTTCGGGATTAAATTTAAGGGTGGATAGTTGTTCTGGCGGCAGCCCTGCTTTTACGACACATTTATCAATGGTGGCGCCGGTCCCTGAGGCGCATTTGTCGTTCATGGAGGTGATCGCGCGCTTTTCCCCGGTTTCGACATTTTCTTTAAAGATGATGATTTTGGCATCTTGCCCACCGAGTTCGATCACGCTGCCGACGTCTGGATGCAGCTCTTCTACGGCTAAGGTCACGGCATTTACTTCTTGGACGAACCTTGCACCGATATGCGGTGCTATGGGACTAGCGCCAGAACCGGTGACGAATACTCGGAAGTTTGATGGGGGCGTATCGGGGAAGGCGAGTATGATTTCTTCGAGCATGGCCATCACGCATTCGGCTTGGCGTGTTTCATGTCGGAGGTATTTGCTCCAGATAATTTCTTTCGACGTCGCATCCACAACAGCGATTTTTACTGTTGTGGAGCCTACGTCTACACCCAAAAAAACTAATGCCTGATTATTCACGCGATATAGTATCCATATTTATTTTAGGGTTATTGCCTAGCTAACAAGTTAAGGGGAACTCTAAAAAAAGTGAATTTTAGAATTACCCTTAAGCCATCTTGTTAGATTGTAGTGATTTTAGTCAGAGATTCCTCTGATATACCTCTCGGGACGGGAATTACTTTAGTACTGAGACTTTTGGGTGTTTTTGGTGCCCAATTTTGGCGCCGGTATATAAGAAACGCTCGACTGTACGATATTTATTCAGACGTTAAATGCTGGTGAAACTGATTCAAGTAAATGAGGGTACTGCGACTTCTGGCGGAAACAATGTGGTTAGTCGTTTATGCCTTTGGTTTAGGCTGTTCTTTTACTGGGATTTCGCGGGCAGTATCGCTGGGGTTCATCGATGAATTTCGCAATGGAGTGTTTCTAGTACTGTTCTCACAAGCTGTATCAGTATTTACCAAAGGAATAGGGTGGTTTAGACCACATAAAGCAGCTAGAGGATACCGATATTAACTGCGGTAGAGTTAAGGGTTATGAGACCGCTCAAGTACTTCGGGAAGTGTTTCTAATACACGCCACAAGTACATCCTGCAGGCTCACTAATGCCATCCATCGACAGTGTGCTCGGCTTTGTCTCTCCTCGATAACTGCTCCTGCGTTAGAGGTGGCCTCCTTTCTTT
>JAWSUZ010000073.1:0-38874 GCA_033852165.1 Agarilytica sp.
CCACACGCATTGCTTGATCAACTTATTAAAGAACATTTCAGCAAGAGCGCGTCTTGTCTGAGGAGGCGCATTATACGTGTCTGGAGAATCTTGGCAAGAGGCATTTTGAAAATAATTTATATTTTTTTATTCAGCCTGAAACTCAACCAGAAAAGACTACCTCAACTCCATCAAGTGATGTTTTTTCTTGCCCAGTTTAATCAGGAAAAAACGGCCAAATACTGCGCGCTCTTTCGCGAAGCATTCTACAGACTTCATATTATCCTCCGCTCCCTTTGCCAGGCCATTGATCAACACTGCATTGCGACTCAAAGCGTCCTTAACCTCTCTTCCAGCCTTAACCATCCCGCAATCGGTCAACAAAGTCGTCAGAGGTGCAGACAACGCCCCCCGCTCAAGCATGCTCGAAGGGAGGCCATCCAGCGCTAACTGCTCAAAATCAGCCTCACTTAAATCGCCAAGCTCCCCGCTAAATAGGGCATCAGTAATCCGCTGCGCCGCCAACAAACCATCCTCACCATGCACTAAACGAGTAATCTCTACAGCCAGAACCCCTTGAGCCTTGGGACGAACACCAGAATTACGGTCCTCCTCTTCTATAACCTGAATTTCCTCGACGGAAAGAAAGGTGAAGTAACGCAAGAACTTATACACATCAGCATCTGCAGTGTTCATCCAGAACTGGTAAAACGCATAGGGTGATGTCTTTTTTGAATCCAGCCAAATTGTACCACTTTCCGTTTTACCAAATTTTGTACCATCAGCTTTAGTAACAAGCGGGAGCGTCATGCCAAAAACTTGACCGCCATGAAGTCGACGCGTCAGATCAACCCCCCCCGTAATATTCCCCCACTGATCCGAACCGCCGATTTGCAAGGTGCACTTATGCTGCTTATATAACTCTGCAAAATCATAGGACTGCAAAATCATATAGGTAAACTCAGTAAAGGAAATGCCAGCCCCTTCACGATCAAGCCTCTGCTTTACCGATTCCTTCTGGATCATATTATTAACGGAGAAATGCTTACCTATGTCGCGTAAGAAATCTAATGCACTCAGGTTTTGAGTCCAATCTAGGTTGTTCACCATCTCTGCGGCGCTATCCCCAGCCTCAAATGAGATAAACCGGGAGATTTGTGCTTTAAGCTTTTCAACCCAGTCGCCTACAACATCTGGCGTATTTAATTTCCGCTCAGAGGCTTTAAAACTAGGATCACCAATCAGGCCCGTAGCACCACCAACTAAAGCTAAGGGCTTATGACCAGCCAACTGAAAACGTTTTAGAGTAAGAAGAGGCACCATACTACCGATATGCAAACTGTCCGCAGTTGGATCAAATCCACAATAGAGCGTACGGGATTCCGCAGAAAGGTAATCATCTAGCGCATCATCACCTGTCATTTGCGCTATCAATCCTCGTGCTTTGAGGTCTGCTATTAAGCCTGGGTCCGGGGCACTCATGTCTGTAAACCTTTAATTTAATTCGGAAAGAGAAAAATGAATGCGGAAAGATACCGAAAACTACCGAAAAACAAAAGCGCCATAGATTACAACCGAGATTAATCAACTACTTATATTAAGCAGGCATTCAGAACAAAATAAGTCTTGGCTCACGCGTGAAATTTCATCAGTTATCTGTTATAAACTTAACAAGCACGATTCAAACCTAACAAGATATTGAGCATGTCGCTGCAAGCAATTGAAAAATCAAAGAAAATTTTGAACTCGGGGCCATTAGCATATATCCCCAACGCCCACATTATCGTGGTATCCATACTAAGCATCTTTCTAGTGGGATTTACCGCCTTACCAAGCGAGAAAGCTTCTGCAAAACGTATTGAGGCTATTGACCTACCACTGTCTGAGGCCGCCACAGCAATAGGCGGCGCAAGCAATATCTCCGCTGGAATGGCTGCCGATGCAAGCGCACATAATTATTCGAACCAAAAAGTTGTCAAAGTAAAAGCTGGCGACAACCTTTCATTGATATTTAAACGTGCAGGCCTTAACGACCGCAACATGATGGAATTGCTTAATGCAAATGCCGAAACCAAGCGACTCGCATCACTCTACCCTGGGCACAGACTCGAATTCTCTATAGATGACAGCGGACAACTTCGACGCCTCAACTATATTGTCGATCAATTAAATAGCTTTGCTTTCGACAAAGAAGGCTCTACGTACACATTCAGCGAAAGCAAGCGACAACCCGATATTCGCCACGCACAAGCGTCCGCGTTTATCACACAATCTTTATATACTGCAGGTGCTGACGCCAAACTCGATGACAAGCTCATAATGGAATTGGCAGACATATTTGGCTGGGATGTAGATTTTGCGCTAGACATTCGTAAAGGCGATCACTTTAAAGTCGTCTTTGAAGAAAGGTTTTTAGATGGCGAGAAAATTGGTAACGGCTCCATCATCGCAGCCGAATTCACCAATCAAGGCGAAAAATTCCAGGCCATACGCTATGAAAATACGCGAGGCAAGGTCGGCTATTACACACCAGAAGGCAAAAGCATGCGTAAAGAATTTTTACGCGCGCCCCTCGACTTCCGCCGAATCAGCTCAAATTTCAACCCAAGACGCCTGCACCCCGTACTCAAAACCAAACGACCTCACCGCGGCATCGACTACGCAGCCTCTACAGGCACCCCCGTTTGGTCGTCAGGTAACGGACGCGTCATTGCCTCCGGATACTCTAGAGCAAATGGAAACTATGTTGTTATTCAGCATGGAAACAGCATCCAAACGAAATACCTGCACCTCAATAAACGCTACGTCAAAAAAGGCAGCAAAGTTAAGCAAAAACAAAAAATAGGAACCGTCGGCTCAACGGGACTCGCCACAGGCCCACACCTTCATTATGAATTTTTAATGAATGGCGTACATCGCAATCCACGAACAATTGTAAATAAACTACCCAAAGCGAAATCGATCAGCGTAAACGAGCAGCACCGCTTTATCAGAGAGACGCGAGTGCAAATCGCGCTTCTGAACGAAGCATTTGCGCCAACGCAATACGCCAACGCCGAAAGCTCCACCAAAAACTTATAAGCGTGCCCATCCAATTCCCCCCTCAAAATCATAATAAAGCGCTTTATATTGGCTTACTTTCTGGCACTAGCGTAGACGGAGTTGATGCAGGGCTTTTTGAGTTTTCAAACAGCAGTTCTGACATCGGCCCCAAACTCCTGCAAACATATCAACAGCCCTACCCCGAAAATGTTCGCCAGAAGATATTTCAAATATCCCAACCCGGCGAAAACGAAATTGATCAAATGGGCTCACTCGATGTGGAGATCGGGCGGATATTTGCCCAAGCCACTCAAAGACTACTCGAAAAAGCAAAACTGCCCGCAGAGCAAATTCAAGCAATCGGCAGTCACGGCCAGACCATTCGTCATCGCCCCGCTTTCGAACTTCCGTTTTCACTGCAAATCGGCGATCCAAATACTATTGCCTACCTAACAGGGATAACGACCGTTGCCGATTTCCGGAGAAAAGATATTGCAGCAGGAGGTCAAGGCGCGCCTTTAGCCACCGCCTTCCATCAATCTGCTTTTTACTCAGCAAAAGAAAAACGCTGCGTAATTAACATAGGTGGCATAGCCAATATTAGCGTGCTCGATAAGAACGGTGACGAAGCAACGGGCTATGATACTGGGCCAGGGAACATACTGATGGACAGTTGGGCAAGCGCTCACTTACGCCAGCCGTACGATGAAAACGGAAATTGGGCAAGGTCGGGAAACATTAACGAAGCACTAACCCAACGCCTAATTGAGCACTCGTACTTTAGTGAAAAGCCCCCTAAAAGCACTGGCAGAGAAGAATTTAATTACGAATGGCTCAACAGGGTTTTGGGCGATTTTGCTGACACCTCCGCTGAAGACGTGCAAGCGAGCCTATGCGAATTGACCGCTCGAAGTATAAGCCAATCTATCTCTCAGCACGATATAGAGGCTGTATACCTATGTGGAGGAGGGACACACAATCAACATTTAATCACTCGAGTCCAAGAACACCTTAAAGGAATTAGGGTAAGCACAACGGAATTTCTCGGCATCTCCCCAGACTGGGTGGAGTCTGGCTTATTTGCATGGCTAGCCAAGCAGAGAATTGAAAACCTGCCAGGCAACCTACCAAAGGTCACCGGAGCAAAAAACCCAGCGATACTCGGGGGAGTTTACACCCCATAGCTCGTCACTTATGCCTCCTTCTGTGCAAGCGCCCACTGATATAATTTATTCTTTTTTTCACCTGTGATTTTGGCCGCAATTGCGGACGCCTGCTTTAACGGTAACTCTTCGAGCAAAACCCTTAAAACCCTCTCAGACTGAGGATCAAGCCCATCATCATCTTCCTGCGAAAAGCCGTCCACCATAACCACAAACTCACCTTTCTTCTGGTTACTATCCTCCCTGATTCGGGCAAGAACTTCCGTTAGGCTGCCCTCTAAAAATGTTTCAAAAGCCTTGGTTAGCTCGCGCGCGACAACGCAACGCCGATCACCACCAAAACTCTCTGACATATCGTCTATCGACTCCTCGATTCGATGGGTCGACTCATAAAAGATCAGCGTGCGCGGATCACGGTTCAATTCTGAATAAAACGACAAGCGCGCTTGATGCTTAGCTGGAGGGAACCCTTCAAATGAAAAGCGATCTGATGGTAGACCAGCAGCACTGAGCGCTGTGATCAAGGCACACGCCCCCGGAATTGGTATAACTTGGAAACCTTTTGACCGTGCAACACTGACCACCCTATAACCGGGATCCGATATTAGCGGAGTACCCGCATCGGAGATTAACGCCACAGACTGACCACGGCTCAACTTGTTTAATATTCGCTCTACTTGAGCTTCGCCACCATGATCATGGTACGAGATCAGCGGCGTACCTATTCCATGATGTTGCAGTAATTTAGCGCTGTGACGAGTATCTTCTGCCGCTATTGCAGAGACCTCTCTCAGCACCTCAATAGCTCGCAACGTGATATCAGAAAGGTTTCCAATCGGAGTTGGGACAATATATAGCGCGCTTTTGTTTGTCATTTGATATATTGCTGCCCTTTGTTCAGCATAATTTTAAGGTTATTTGTGAGCGATAAGACAGGATTCATATTGCATCTCCTACGAGATGCATTTAAACACTTCAGGCATGGCCTTGTCGTCTCGGCCGTGTTAATTCTCTTTGGCTGCGGGACTGCGCCAATAAAAGAGGGATTATCAGGACAACCTGCCGATATAGAAATATCGCTTGAAGAAGTAACCGACAAACTCGACTACGCGGATAATCAAGATAATGATACCCGAACTCGAACATACCTTAACGTCACACACGCTCTTTTAGAAGCAGAAGAAATCGACTGGGCACGCAATACGCTTACTCAACTATCCCAGTTTTCCGTCCCTGAAGATCAATATATACGCTATGCCGTTCTATCTTCAGCATTGGCTCTCGCTCAAGGTCAAGCCTTTCGCGCAAAAGCCTTCCTCTGGGAAGACCGACTCGAGACCATCGCAGCGCTAGCCCCCCACTCAGATCTAATGAAACTATACGAAATGCGTGCTCGATTACTCCTTGGATTAAGAGAATACCGCGCAAGCATCGATATGCGCCTGCAACTTCACACAATACTCGATGAGGGCGGAGAAGAGAGCGACAGCAATCAGGACATGCTCTGGCAGACACTGATGGAACTTCCCTACTCAGACCTTAAAATGGAAAGTCAGATTCAACAAGAAATGCTCGCAAAAGGTTGGTACACCCTCGCAGCACTGAGCAAGGACAACCAAACTAACCTTGGCCAGCAGATTTCAGAAGTGGAAAATTGGATGCTTAACTGGCCTGAACACCCTACTAGCCTCAGACTTCCTGCAGACCTTCGCCTGCTTAAACAGCTAGACAAAGAAAAGCCCAACCAAATCGCTATTTTGTTGCCTTTTTCTGGCCGCTTTGCGACAGCGGCCGAAGCCATTCGCGACGGGATTTTGGCCGCCTATTACGAAGCCTCCAGCCACGCTGGCGAAGCTCCTGAAGTCCGCATTTACGATACTTCACGCTCAGAAATAAATGCCCTCTACGACGAAGCCGCGCTAAACGGAGCACAATTAATCATCGGCCCGCTAGAACAATCCAAAATAACCGAGCTTTCTCTTCGTCCCGAGATACCAGTTCCCATCTTAGCGCTCAACCGAATTTCTAGCATACTTGCCCCTCCACCAGGATTATTCCAATTCGGCCTTTCGCTTGAAGATGAAGCAGAGCAAGTAGCCCAGCAGGCATGGCTAGATGGCCATCGGCGTACCATGATACTCGCTCCATCATCAGCCAACGGGGATCGTAGCGTCACCAGTTTTCGTAAAAAATGGCTATCCTTAGGCGGGGAAATCACCAGCGATTCCCGATACAAAGATCAAAGCGCATATTCAAACCTGGTTAAAACTGCCCTCAAGGTTAAGGAAAGCCAGCAGCGTCGCAGAGCCGTCAGGTCACTACTTGGCAAACCAGTAGAGTTTGAGCCTCGACGACGCAAGGACATTGATTTTATTTTTCTCTATAGTCACGCCACAGCAGCTCGGCAGATCAAACCCATATTAGCCTTTCATTACGCAGGTGATGTACCGGTCTATTCTGTACGTAACATTTATAACGGCAAAATTGATACAAAAAGAGACCGTGACCTAAATGACATTCGTTTCACCACTCTTCCCTGGTTTTTTGACAAAGAACTACCAGAAAAAAATGCCATCCTGCAAAACATTAATTCCACCAATTACCAGTTTCTCTATGCGCTAGGCGTTGATGCATATCATATTCATCCGCGCTTGAGGCAATTAAAAGAAGTGAAACAAGCCCATTTCTACGGTTCAACCGGCACCCTTCACCTGGATGAATCGCAGAAAATTCGCCGCGAACAAATATGGGCCAAGTTCAGTCGAGGCCGAGCCATTCCAGTTACAACATTTACCCAAAAAAATGTTCTTTGAGGTAAAGAAAACAGAAAAGCGAACAGCCGGCGATGCAGCTGAAGACAGAGCATTGCGGCATGTATGCTCAGAGGGATTGAGACTAATCACCCGAAATTACCGTACTAAATTTGGAGAAATTGATCTTATCGCTGAAGACAACAAAACCCTCGTATTCATAGAGGTTCGTTTCCGAAAAAACGACCACTATGGATCCGCATTAGAATCTGTTACGGCGAAAAAACAAAAGAAAATCACCACCACCGCACGTTATTATCTTGCGGAGAACAATATTGGCGACTCACGACCTATTCGGTTTGATGTCGTTGGTATTACACAAAACAAAATACAATGGATCAAAAACGCGTTTTAATACTGCCCTATGAATCAACGAGTTTATAATTTATTTCAGCAAAGCGTCGAAGCCAAAATGCACGTCGGCGAGGAGCTCGCACCTCTAATATCCACCGCAAGCGAAAAACTAGTCGCCTGCCTATTGGATGACAAAAAAATACTTGTGTGCGGCAACGGAGCCTCTGCGGCAATTGCCCAGGTCTTTTCTTCATGCCTGCTTGACCGCTATGAAAAAGAACGACCTGGATTACCTGCAGTTTGGCTCGGCAGCAATATCGCAACCTATACCTCTGTCGCTTCCGACGCGGGATACTCCGAGGTTTACGCAAAACCCATACGGGCGCTGGGGCAAGAAGGTGACGTTCTCGTTATCTTCAGCAGTAGCGGAAACGCGAACAACCTAATTCAAGCCATTGCAGCCGCTCACGATAGAAAATTAACGGTTATTGCGATAACAGGGAGAGATGGAGGGAATATCGCCTCTATTCTCGACGCAAATGATCTTGAGGTGTGCGCCTCCGTGAATTCCCGCGGCCGTATTCACGAGATACACTTGTTGACCGTATTTTGCCTTTGCGATCTCATTGATCATCAACTTTTTGGAATTGAGTAAAACAGAATGCCATCGATATTTCGCATACTAAACATCATCGCTCTTACCTGCGTACTTTCAGCTTGCGCAACAATCATCGATGCAACAACAGATGACCCTATTCAGATAGATGAGGGCAAACGCAGCCTTGGCGAGCGCATGGATGACCGACAACTAAAAACCGTCATCTCCGTTAACTTAAAAAAGGCCGACCCCGCAATCAAGGACGCACACATTAATGTCCACACCTATAATTCCGTGGTGTTACTGACAGGGGAAATTCAAACCGTAGCGCTACGCAGACTGGCAGGGGATACAGCCAGAAAGGTCAATACCGTTCGCCAAGTCTATAACGAAATACGCATTGGCCCTAAAACTACGTTTCTATCTCGGTCCAACGATAACTGGATTCATTCACGTATAAAAACCAAGCTTATTTTTAACGCGGACATCGATTCAGACCGTGTAGAGATCATCGTAGAAGACAACACTGTTTACCTGATGGGTAAACTCACCAAAATTCAGGCAGAGAAGATCACTGAAGTTGTTCGCACAACACGAGGCGTCGCTAAAGTAATCCGAGCCATAGAATATTTGGAATAGGATTTTCAGCACTTATCGCTCCCTTTTCTAGGACGTTACACGTCGAATGAGCTCATCTGACGTAGGAAGTAATCCATGGTGTGATATAAACGACCGCTATAGTGATTATAATTCGCCACAATAGCGTTTTTTAATATTGACTCGGCCGTATGCGTTATACTCGGCCAAATCCAGTAATTACAGCACTCGCACTTCAAGTGATCGTCTTTTAGATAATCGCTTTAATTTGTGCGTTTGCGCAGTATATTTGCAGTCAACTCGGAGACATTATGAGTAACAGAGAAGTAGTAATCGTTGCGGCAGGCCGTACACCAATAGGCAACCTTGGCGGTGCCATATCCAGCCTCACTGCTGATGTGCTCGGCACAACAGTCATCAAAGGCTTGCTTGATCAAACTGGAATCAGCCCTGACAGTATCGACGAAGTTATTCTCGGACAAGTACTCAACGCAGGAATGGGGCAAAACCCCGTTCGTGTCGCCTCTGTAAACGCAGGCATTCCCCACTCCACTCCAGCTATGGGCATAAGCAAGGTCTGTGGATCCGGCTTGAAAGCAACCCACCTAGCAGCACAAGCTATTTTACTAGGGGATGCTGATATCGTTATCGCTGGAGGACAGGAAAGCATGAGCCAATCGGCTCACGTACTCCCGAACAGTCGCAACGGCGCAAAAATGGGCGATTGGAGTCTTGTCGATACTATGTTCAAAGACGGCCTAACCGACGCTTTCGACAACTGCCTTATGGGTGTTACCGCTGAAAATGTTGCTAAGAAATTTGATATCAGCCGCGAAGAGCAAGACGCTTTTGCCGCTAACTCTCAGCAAAAAGCAGAAGCAGCTCAGAAAGCCGGCCGATTCGACGACGAAATTATCCCGGTTTCTGTTCCTCAACGCAAAAAAGACCCTATCATCGTTTCTGTTGACGAGTTCCCCCGTCACGGCACCACCGCTGAAAGCCTTGGAAAATTGCGTCCCGCCTTTGACAAGAAGGAAGGAACGGTAACCGCAGGTTCAGCTTCGGGTATCAACGACGGTGCAGCTGCCGTTATTATGATGAGTGCTGAAAAAGCAAAAGAACTCGGTTTAAAACCTCTTGTTCGCATCGCAGCTTACGCCAGCTCAGGTGTTGATCCAAAAATTATGGGTACCGGTCCAATTCCAGCGACTCAACTTTGCCTCAAAAAAGCTGGCTGGAATGTAGATGATCTAGATCTAATTGAAGCTAACGAAGCTTTTGCTGCGCAAGCAATTGCCGTGAACCGAGGCCTTGAATGGGATACAGACAAAGTTAACGTTAACGGCGGCGCTATCGCTTTAGGCCACCCGATTGGCGCTTCAGGCTGTCGAGTACTCGTTACCTTGATCCATGAAATGCTTAAGCGCGAAGCCAATAAAGGTCTTGCAACGCTATGCATCGGTGGAGGAATGGGCGTAGCACTCGCTATCGAGCGCATGTAAGCCTCTCCAACACCATATTGATCATATGAGCTTCAGATGATCGAAAACCAGAAAACCCCGATCGATGTCGGGGTTTTCTGGTTTTTGGCCGCCTTATAAGTACACTATTTCAAACACTCATTTCTCCTAAAAGACTGACTAGAGAGTTAATCAGCCTAGTTACCATTTGGAAATTAAAAGCAGGGACAGAAACTTTATCATTGCTTGCTTACATTAGAAGGCAAAATGAAGACCTACGTCGATCATACAATATGGGCATAGCATCTATAGCCCCCCCCCTAATCGTAGGCACGCGCCGCAGCATACGTTCTCACTCTCACCGCTCGACACATCTCTCAACAAGCCTTAGAAGCTGGACCCTCTAGAAAAGCCCAAATTACTCAAAACTGCAATAACTGTGACCAATACTGAAAAATGTAACAGACACAATAAGCTGCCCCCTTGCCACCGTTCGGTTAAGCAGAAAGCAGCTCAAAGTTAAATGAATTTAGAATGGATGTAGAAAAACACAACAAGAAGAGTCGTTACTTAACAACTCGAAGTGAAGCTCGACGACTAGAACTTTCTTTTTTCTCTGACGAGGGCGTCGGTTCCGGCTCTTCCGGAGGCGCTTCAAAGTCAAAGTTCATACCCTGACCATTTTCTCTCGAGTAAATCCCCATCACAGCGTGACAAGGTACGTAGACGTCAGTAGGAATGCCGCCAAAGCGAGCATTAAAAGAAATTGCTTTGTTACCCAAATCCAATGAGATAACAGCGCCGGGCGAGACGTTAAGAATAATCTGCCCTTCGCTATTCACATACTGCTGAGGCACCATGGCACCTTCAGCTCCTGCATTCACCACAATGATTGGGGTGAAATCATTATCGACAATCCATTCATAGAGAGCTCTGATCATGTAGGGACGACTAGATGTCATTGCCATTATTTACAACCTTCCACTCTCTAACAACCTCAATAATTATCGCAACACAATAGAAGAATTATCTTCTCATCTCGCGTTCATTTTCTGTAAGACTTTCTTGAAATGATGGGCGTTCAAACATACGGTCCATATATTCTAGCAACGGCAACACCTGGCGCGTACGCGGCATTTCGATACCAAAGTATTCAAGTCTCCACAAGATCGGAGCCAAGCAACAATCCACCAACGTGAACTCGTCGCTCATAAAGTAAGACTTTTCAGAAAAGATCGGCGCAATTGCGATAAGGCTCTCTTTCAAGTCTTGCTTCGCTTTTGCAACAGCGTCTTTGTTACGACCATCAGAGATAATCTTAACCAACGGACACCAATCACGCTCAATTCGATAGATGAATTGACGACTCTCAGCTCGTGCTACCGGATAAACAGGCAACAGAGGAGGATGAGGGAAACGCTCGTCTAAATATTCCATCATTGCGGAAGTATTGTAGAGGGCTAATTCACGATCCAACAAAGTTGGTAATGAATTGTAGGGGTTAATTTCACTTAACTCTTCCGGAATATCGCTCGGGCTAACGTCAATAACATCAACTGTTACACCTTTTTCTGCCAACACGATACGTACACGGTGGCTGTAATGATCCCGACTATCGGAAAAATAAGTCATGGACGAGCGCTTGGCTACAACTCCCATTCACTAATACCCCAAATTTACTTTTGCTTGAGTAGCTACCGAAGTAGCTCCGTGTGTGGACATAATTTCGACCACTTGATAAAACTTAAAACGAGATGCGAATGACGCATCTCTAATATTTAAACATCTAAATACTTACTCGGTATAGATCCGTACTTTATTAATGCACATCTTTCCAATATTCACGACTTAATAAGACAGTGAACACTAGGAATACACCAAGGAAGAGAAATATAAAAACACCCGTCTTTTTACGAGCTTCGGCACCTGGCTCAGCCAAGTACGACATAAAATTAACTAAGTCGTAAACCGCTGCTTCATACTCTTCAGCATTCAACTCACCCTTAACGTCACCGACCTTTAGGCTAGCGCATGAAGAATCGTGATCATCAGAGTCATGTGAATCGCCTTCAACACATTCAGCCAAGCCTTGCAGCTCTAACAAAACATGCGGCATGCCAACGCTTTCAAAAACCTTGTTATTGACACCTTTTGGACGACTGTCGTCACGATAGAAATTAGTCAAAAAAGTGTAAACCCAATCATCAGTTCGTGCGCGCGTCACCAAAGTTAAATCTGGAGGCGTAGCACCGAACCAATTTTTTGAGCTTTCGGGCTTCATGGAGATTTCCATGAGGCTTCCGATTTTCTGATCAGAGAAAACTAGATTCTCTAACATCGCATCGTGAGGAATATCTAAGTCATCGGCAACGCGCTCGAAACGAGAAAAGTTAGCCGAATGACAACCCATGCAATAGTTCGTGAACGTCTGAGCACCGCGTTGAAGCGATGCTTTGTCGTTTGGGCTTGGAGAGAACTCCACACACGGGACAGAGCCACAGGCTCCTCCCGCAGAGGCAACAGCTTTAATTGGAATAACCACAAGTGCGATAAACAATGCAAGCCCGCCAAATACCAATTTCTTGCTTAAGCCCTTCTTCTGAACACGCTCTGGCTCAGGAAGTGTTTTTTCCATACGAGTCCAGAATGGCATTCCGATGAAGTATGCGAAATACAATAACGTACACGCTTGTGCCAACGCTGTACGACCTGGAGTCGGCGACTTAACACCCAAATAACCCAAGACAACAAACGTAGCAGCAAAAACAATCAAAGCAACACGGCTGAACGTACCTTTATAGCGCATTGATTTAACCGGGCTCTTATCCAACCAAGGAAGGAAGAAGAGAACCACAATAGCCGCAGCCATTGTTAAGAAGCCCAAGAGTTTAGATGTAAACACACCACCCAAATCAAAAGTGATTGCTCTCAAAATTGCGTAGAAAGGCGTGAAGTACCAAACCGGCGCAATGTGAGATGGCGTTTTAAGGTTATTCGCTTCTTCGAAGTTAGCATGCTCAAGGAAATAGCCATTAAGCTCTGGAGCGAAGAATACAACACCCAGGAAGGCAAACAAGAAGACCACAATACCCACCAAGTCGTGCACAGTGTAGTAAGGGTGGAAAGGAATGCCGTCTAAAGGAATACCGTTCTCATCTTTATGCTTCTTAATTTCTACGCCATCTGGGTTGTTGGAACCCACTTCATGCAAAGCCAGAAGATGCAATACAACAAGAGCAAGCAAAATAATCGGAACAGCCACTACGTGCAAAGCAAAGAAGCGGTTCAAGGTTGCACCTGAAATTAGGTAATCACCACGAATCCACTGAACAATATCTTCACCAATATAAGGAATAGCACCGAACAAGTTAACAATAACTTGCGCTCCCCAATAGGACATTTGGCCCCAAGGAAGTACATAACCTAGGAATGCTTCTGCCATCAATGCAACATAGATCACCATGCCGAAGATCCATACCAGCTCACGAGGAGACTTGTAGGAACCGTACATAAGACCACGGAACATATGTAAGTAGATGACAACAAAGAAGGCAGATGCGCCAGTAGAGTGTAAGTAGCGAATCACCGAGCCGTAAGGCACGTCGCGCATAATATACTCAACGCTCGCAAATGCTTCTGCGGCAGTGGGTACATAGTTCATCGTCAACCAGATGCCGGTCAATAATTGATTGACCAAAATCAACAGAGACAAGACGCCAAAGAAGTACCAAAAGTTAAAGTTTTTAGGCGCATAATATTTCGCCATATGGGTATCCCACGCACGCTGAACAGGAAGACGTGCGTCGATCCAATTCCAGAAATCAGATAGCCAAGTTTGCATGATTACGCCTCCTGATCTTCGCCAATGAGGATGACATCATCACTCAAGTATTTATGGGGTGGGATTTCTAAGTTGATCGGTGCCGGAACACCTGCAAGTACTCGACCTGCCAAATCAAACTTCGACCCGTGACACGCACAGAAAAAGCCGCCATACCAAGATTCACCACCAAGGTCTTTCGCGCCGACTTCCGGACGATAACTAGGTGCACAACCTAAATGTGTACATAGTCCAAGAATTACAGCAATATCTTCTTTACCTGCAATCGCGCGCGCCTGGTTTTTCGCATACTCAGGCTGGACAGATTTATCGGATTCGGGATCACGTAAAGAAGATTCAATTTTAGCCAAATCAGCCAAAGTTTCTGGTGTACGTCGAAATACGTAAACAGGCTTGCCGCGCCATTCAACAGTAACCATTTGGCCAGGCTTAAGCTTGGCAATATTTATTGAGACAGGTGCACCAGCGGCTTTCGCTTTTGCACTGGGGTTCCAAGAACCCACAAATGGAACAGCAGCGCCGACAACACCGGCCACGCCTACTGCAGACGTAAGAGCGGTTAACACTCTGCGACGCCCTACATTTACTCCATCACTACTCATGAAGGAAGACTCCCCTATCGATTTTAAATTAAAGGCTGTTTCCTGAACGCAAGACAAAGCTTTTCGGCTAGCCAATAATGAACGTTCACATAGCTCAAACGACCAGCAGCTTTGAAATTAAACAAAACTGGAGATCGCGATCGAGCCCCACCACACCTAACTGCTTATTCGCACCAAGTTTTTGCGCTTGGACGCTTAATTTTCACACAAGAAAAGTAAGTAATTCAGTTCAGAAGGGCCGGAAAAATTTGGCACATGGTAATGAAATTCCCCACAACTAACAAGGTAATTAGAGGGGCACAGTCATTGAGCCTGCCAGCCCTGCGCGAGACTCAACAGCGGCTACCGGATACAGCGTACGTAGATTCAGTTTTCAGGCATAAAAAAAGCCCAAACCACACGATTTGGGCCTTGATATAAACCAAGTAATACTGATTAACGTTTCGAGAATTGCGGCTTCTTACGTGCTTTACGTAGACCAACTTTCTTACGTTCAACTTCACGAGCATCACGAGTAACATAACCCGCTTTACGCAGTGCCGGACGATTAGTTTCGTCATAGGCCATCAAAGCTCGAGTAAGACCGTGACGAATAGCGCCCGCCTGGCTAAAACTTCCGCCGCCTTTAACCGTAGTGTTGATATCAAAGGTTTCAACATCGCCTGTACATTCAAGCGGTTGACGCACGATCATTTGAGCAACTTCACGCCCAAAATACTCTTCAAGAGTTTTGCCGTTAACAACGATCTTGCCACTACCTTTAGTCATAAAAACGCGTGCCGTAGAAGTTTTACGACGACCCGTACCATAGAATTGTTCTGCAGCCATGAGGCTCCCCTTATTTATAGGCTTAATACTTGAGGTTGTTGAGCTTCATGCGGGTGAGATGCGCCTGCATAAACTTTCATTTTTTGGAACATTACGCGTCCAAGAGGTCCTTTAGGCATCATGCCTTTAACAGCGCTTTGAATAGGGCGCTCAGGAGCTTTTTGGATGAGATCTCCAAAACTGATTGACTTCAAGCCGCCGGGGTAACCGGTGTGGCGATGATACATTTTGTCGGTCGCTTTCTTCCCCGTGACACGCACTTTTTCAGCGTTAATGACCACAATGTAGTCACCCGTGTCGACGTGAGGAGTATATTCAGGCTTATGCTTACCGCGTAAACGGTGAGCAATCTCTGCGGCCATACGGCCTAGAGTTTTGCCTTCTGCGTCGATAATGTACCAATCCCGTTTTACTGTTTCTGATCTGGCACTAATAGTCTTCATGTTATAATTTGCCTTCAAACGATGGTACGAATTAATAAATTCAAAATAATACTAAGGGGCAATACGGCCCCAAAAGGAGCGCGGATCATACAGAGATGCTGCTCACGATTCAAGCACTTTTTCTCATCCAAACAAGCAGCCCACCGCCCGAAAGACACCTCATCTAAGAACAAGTAAGGCATACGCCCTCGCCACGTTAAGGCTTGTGAGGCCGAGCCAAGTAATCTTTGCTTTGCATCTCCTGCACCCGACTGACCGTCCTCTCAAACTCAAAACGGAGACGACCACTACTGTAGAGCTCATGAATAGGTTTTTCCGCCGAGAGAATCAGCTTCACATCTCGGTCATAAAACTCATCCACTAAATAGATAAATCGCCGCGCCTGATCACCGTTTGACTCATTAAATACCGGCACATTCTCGACAATCACAGCATGGTACTCCCTCGCCAACTCGATATAGTCAATTTGAGAGCGCGGACCATCGCATAGCGATTTAAAATCAAACCACACGATATCTTCAGCTTCTTTAACCGCCAGAATCGGCCGCCCCTCCACTTCAATTTCAATGCATTCGCATATCGCCTCATGATCCGGGACCAAATTGAGAAAGAACTCACTCATAGCAGCGTGCGCTTCATAGTTCATCGGCGTATGGTACAAACGCGCTTGCTCAAGCGTACGCAAGCGATAATCAATCCCGCCATCAACATTAACAACCGTCGTATGCTGATTAAGCAAAGCGATAGCAGGCAAAAAACGAGCACGCTGAAGGCCGTCTTTATACAGGCCCGAAGGCTCTATGTTTGACGTTGTCACCAAAATCACTCCACGCGCAAACAAGGCATCGAGCAGTTTAGATAAGATCATCGCATCGGTAATATCCGAAACAAAAAATTCGTCGAAACATAAAACCTTCGTTTCTCGTGCCAGCCTATCGGCCACAACAATTAAGGGATCACTTTGCTTCTCAAGAGTTTTCAACTCTTTATGGATCCGGCGCATAAACCGGTGAAAGTGGGTCCGCATTTTCGATTCAAACGGCAAAGCCTCATAAAACGTATCCATAAGGTAGGTTTTGCCTCGCCCAACCCCACCCCAAAAGTACAACCCCTTCGTCACCGGCGCCGCTTGAGATTTGAACAACGCACTGAATGTCGATGCTAACCGACCTTTTTTAGGTCGCGATTCAATTTCGATTATGGTTTCGTACAAAGCTTGCAGGTGATGAATAGCAGCTTCCTGCGCGGAATCCTTCTGGAACCCGTTCTGATCGAGGTCGCGCTGATATCGTTCTAGAGGTGACAAATTCATGAGGGCACAAAATCCTTAAGTAGCTACAACCTGAAACCAGCAGACCCAATTCTGTTTTTAGGTTTATCCCACGCGCAGTGAAATTTTTATGTATCATTGAGAAAAAGTAGCGAAGGCTCATAGAATCTTAGATGCCTTACGCTTGGCTGCTGCATTCTACACGCCAAAAAATCAATGTCAGCATCCTTTTGTTAAACATTTCGCTCAGCTAATAAGCGCCCCATTGGCCCTGAGCACGATAATTAGGAGTTTGAACGTGACGTTCTCGTTAGAAACATTGGTGATGGTCAGTGCAATTACGCTCTGCATTGGTGGACTTTTAGGCGCAATCATTAGCCGCACACTACTCCCCCCACAATTGCAAAAAGACCTGGAAGACAGCCTGCAATCTTCACGCAAGGAACTCGACCAGTACCAACACGACGTTGCACAACACTTTGCTGACACGTCAAAACTTGTATCAAACCTTACCCAGTCATACAAAGACGTACATGATCACCTAGCTAAAGGCGCGATTCAGCTCACTAACGCAGAGATTAGCAAGCAAATACTGGAAGCGGGTGATCGCAAACTCGGTATCGAAGCGAAAGAAGCGATAGATGAACTGTCCTTTGAACCCCCAAAAGATTGGGCGCCAAAAACACCAGGCCAAACCGGGACTCTTAGCGAGGAATTTGGCCTAGCCGAACACGTCGAGACAGAAGAAGAAAGCGCAGCCTCTTTGGCAGCCAGCCATCGCTCAATATAACAAGCCGACTGATCATCTCCCGGGAATTTTCTCCTATTTTAAGCGCCAAGGTTAACTTTGGCGCTTGGGCTTGCGGACCGATCAGCATATAATTCCTCCCTCACATTTAAATCCAAGCGACCACTATGAACCTAATAAAAAACACGTTTTTATTTGTTCGCTGGCCAATTACCGTCGGTATAATTGCCGCCCTTTCACTACTTTTACTATTCCCTCAAAAATTTAGCGTTCTCACAGATGGGGCTTCAGCCCATCAACCTAAAGAAGCCCAGAAACACGACTGGATGGGAGTGATTTCATACTCCAACGCTGTAAATAAAGCGTCCAGAGGCGTAGTAAATATTTACACACGAAAAGAAGTTGAACAACGTATCAACCCACTTGCCAACGACCCAGTATTCCGACACTTTTTTAATATCTCTGATACGCCACGGCAAAAACGCATGCAATCAGCACTGGGCTCCGGGGTTATCGTTACAACAGAGGGGCACATCCTCACCAATTACCATGTTATCAATGGTGCCGACGAGATTGTTGTCGCTCTGGAAGACGGACGAAATGCAAAAGCCCGCGTTGTAGGCGAAAATCGTGAGCGCGACCTAGCAGTGCTGCAAATCGACTTAAATAATTTACAGCCCGTTCAGGTTAGCGAAAACACACCGCACGTCGGCGACGTAGTCCTAGCGATAGGCAACCCTTTCGGAGTCGGGCAAACGGTAACCCAGGGGATCATCAGCGCAACCAGTAGTCGTAATCGCGACTTAAATATTTCTGCGTTTGAAAACTTCATTCAAACCGATGCAGCTATTCACCCCGGTAGTTCAGGCGGCGCACTAATTGATGTTTACGGCAAGCTCATAGGAATAAACACCGCCAACCTTTCACAGACAGGCTCTAGCGGTATAGGATTCGCCGTACCCAGCGACATAGCCATGCAAACACTTTCAGACATCGTCCAATTTGGTCGAGTGGTACGAGGCTGGCTGGGAGTAGAAGCCAAACGAATTCGACCACGGCTTGCACACGAGTCAGGCTTAAGAACTAGCGAAGGCATGGTCATCACCAGTACGACAAAAGGTGGGCCGGCAGAAGCCGCAGGACTCAAACGGGGCGATATAATCGTCGGCATCAAAGGCAACCCAGTGAAAGATGCCCGCGATATCGTCCAGACCATTCAGGAATCACGGCCTGGAGATACCGTTACCATAGAATTCATTAGAGAAGGCAACTCAGGCTCATTAGACGTGCTACTCCAAGAACAACCAAGTTCCGCAAGCTAATTCAGAGCATATGGAGGACATATCACAGTCCGCCATATGCTCGAAGTGCAGCCCGCTTGACTCTCTGGCGACAAGCCAGCTCCGAAAACTAAGAAGCCTAATTAAATTTTATGCTTGATGAGCAACTAAAAAAAGCGATCAAACAACAAGGCTTACCCACTGATTTTATTAAGACCGTCCAACGCCACTTCATCCCCATAGCCCTCAATATAAGCGAGCGCGTTCGCTCTCGGCCAGACACGTTAGTCATAGGTATTCAAGGCTGCCAAGGTAGCGGAAAAACCACGTTAGCAAGTATGCTCAAAATCCTATTAGAACAGCAAGCGGGACTTAGCACCGCAATACTTTCTATCGACGATTTTTATTTAACCCGACCTGAACGAATAAAACTCGCAAAAGAAAAACACCCCCTTCTCATAACACGAGGCGTCCCAGGCACGCACGACACCAAGTTAACCAACAAAACAATATCGGCTTTAAAGCAGCTATCAAAAGGTGAAAACCTCAAGATTCCCCGCTTTGACAAATCCACGGACGATAGAGCCCCCCAAAACAAATGGCCGTGCATTCACGGCCCGGTCGATATCATTATTTTAGAAGGCTGGTGCATCGGCATTCGAGCACAGGAAGCATCAGCACTCAACCACAATGTAAACAATCTAGAGTCAACGTTAGACGCGGACAAAATATGGCGACGCTATGTTAATAACGCACTATCAACAAACTATTCCCACCTTTTCGATAGACTCGAGTTGCTGATTGTATTGTTAGCCCCCTCATTTGAATCCTCTTACCAATGGCGTTTACTGCAAGAACAAAAACTCAGACAGAAAATAAATTCGCAACCGATAGACATACGCGCCAGCCAAACGATGTCTCCAGACCAAATCCGAAATTTTATTTTGTATTTCCAACGACTTACGGAACACGGTAGCGCAACCCTTCCCCTGCAATCCGACTGGCTACTAAAACTCGACGAACAACACACGATCATTTCATCGGTTTGTCAGACTGACAATCATCACCTTTAATCTCAGACCTCCCTTGTTATACCAAAAAATCATTTGAAAAAACTTGGATATACCGAATTTAAAATCATCCCTGTCGTTTTTCCGGAATTCTAACGAAGAAATTCATCTCTTTGACACCAAATGCATCTCATCACTTAATAATTCCGACTTTAAAGAAAACGTTATAGGAAAAAATTACCGGCGCCTAGATTTTGTCTATCCTTAAACAGAGCGGTTTACATCGTCGGCCAATCAAGGGAAATCGACAATGTAAAGCGCCATACAAAACCTTTGACCACACAACAAAGAGGTATTCATCAATGTCCCTATACGACAAACTAGGTGGAGCAGACGCTATAGATGCAGCAGTCGATATTTTTTATCGTAAAGTATTAGCTGACGAGAGAATTAGTGAGTTTTTTGATGACATCGACATGGATGCCCAAAGGACCAAACAGAAGGCTTTTTTAACTGTAGCATTTGGCGGGCCCAATAATTACAGCGGAAAAGATATGCGGGATGCTCATAAAAATATGAGCCTAGACGAAGGCCATTTTGGCGCTGTAGCCGAAAACCTCGTCGCCACACTTCAAGAACTCGGCGTGGGCGAAGGCGACATTAACGAAGTTGTTAACGTCGCACTTAGTGTAAAGGCTGACGTACTGAATCAATAGCCCTTGATATGACGACCATTTTTTACCAAGCGGAAAGTAACGGAGAAACCATTCAAGTTTCTCTGCAGAAAAACGAAAGTTTTTTAGATGGTTTACTCCGCTCGGGACACGAAGTTCCCCACGGCTGCAAAGAAGGCGTGTGCCACAGCTGTATGATGAAAGCCATAGAAGGAACGCCTCCCGAAAACTCACAAACTGACCTTACGCTCAATCAAATCGAACAAGGTCTCTTTCTGTGTTGCCTTTGCATTCCCTCAGGCCCCATAAAAGCAACAGCACTAAACCAATCTACACAGTTTATCGAAGCCAAGGTCATCGAAAAGTCGCCCCTAAACGAAGACATTTTCCGTCTGCGCGTTGAAAATAAAGTGGAACATCATCCAGGCCAATTCTTAACGCTTTGGAACACTAACAATGTAGCCAGAAGCTATTCCATCGCCAGTGTTCCCCGCGCCGACAACTTCATTGAGTTTCACATTAAGCGTATTAAAAATGGCGCTTTCAGTGACTGGGCCTGGCATCAACTAAATATAGGCGATCCCATAAAGCTGCAGGGCCCTCTAGGTTTATGCTACTACGGAAACATTCCTTCCGAGCAACCCATACTCTTGAGCGGCATAGGAACCGGACTTGCGCCGTTAGTCGGAATTTTAAGGGATGCCTTTCTGAAAAACCATATCGGTGAAATCACTCTATTTATAGGGGCTAAAAGTTCCAATAACTTTTACCTAGCCGAAGAGTTGACTGTTCTCGCCAAAAAACACAATAACCTATCGTTATATTTTGTAGCTCAGAAAATAAATAACGCCTCCCTCCCCCAGCCTTGCAAACTAATTGAAGGCAATATTTACCAAGAGGTAAAGCAGCGATTTCCAAGCTTAAAAGGATATAAGGTGTTTTTATGTGGTGCAGTTTCCTTTGTAAAAAAGATGAAATCACAGTGTTATATGGGCGGCGCAGATATAAAAGATATTCTTTCTGACGCGTTTCTACCGTACAAACCATAGGCCAATATATCATTAAAATGATATTAGCTAACGCTGCAACCATAAACGCATTTCTAAAAACAAACTACGCAGTCGACAACGACAATTGAAAACCTCGGTTACATCTACCCCCCGAAGGAATCCAATATAAAAACCACGCGCATGAACTTTTCTGAAATAACCAATGCAGGGGGTAAAACCGCTCAATACAGTGCGGGGAATCGCCGGTTCGGAAAGGTGTGTACGTGTAACATTTGGGGTTGGATTGGAGTGAAGTTTTAGAAGGTAGATTTGAGAGGTTATAAGCTTAGCTCTTAATTTCCCCAACCCAGCAATTTCAACAGATCTCAGGCCCGCCATTTTCAGCACGCGGACTCCGAGCTAAAACAAACTGACTAGCCCTTCAATCGATACTCTGCCGCCCGAGCATGCGCCTCTAGAGACTCCCCACGCGCTAATACTGAAGCAATCTTACCAAGCGTATTCGCCCCCTCCGCTGACACATGAATAATCGAAGAGCGCTTTACATAGTCATACACGCCTAACGGAGAAGAGAAGCGCGCAGTGCCCGAAGTTGGTAAAACATGGTTCGGCCCAGCACAGTAATCGCCTAAAGATTCTGAGGTATAACGGCCTAGAAATATTGCACCCGCATGGCGGATTTTATCCAGCACCGCTTCTGGGTTTTCAATTGACAGCTCCAAATGCTCCGGAGCAATTTTATTGGAAAGCTCTATGGCTTGGTCTAAGGATTCTACCTTTATCAAAGCACCGCGATCGCGTAAAGAGGTCGCAGCGATTTCCGAACGCTCTAACGTAGGCAATAATTTTTCGATACTTTGTTGAACGCGCGTTAAAAAATCAGCGTCTTGAGATATCAATATTGCTTGGGCTTTTTCATCATGTTCCGCTTGAGAAAATAAATCCATCGCCACCCAATCAGGATCTGTCTTACCGTCGCAAATAACTAATATTTCTGACGGGCCCGCAATCATGTCGATGTCGACAACGCCGAATACCTCTCGCTTGGCAGTGGCAACGTAAATATTCCCAGGGCCAACGATTTTATCAACTTTAGGAATAGTGTCAGTACCGTAAGCTAATGCAGCAATAGCTTGTGCGCCGCCAACGGTATAGACCCGCTCAACCCCAGCAATGGCAGCCGCAGCAAGAACTATGTCTTCAATATGGCCTTGCGGTGTGGGCGTTACTAAAACAACCTCTTCAACCCCAGCAACTTTTGCAGGTATCGCCGCCATCAATACAGATGATGGATAGGCCGCTTTACCACCAGGCACGTACAAACCAACACGGTCTAACGGTGTAATTTTTTGTCCGAGGACGGTACCGTCGGCTTCGGTATATTGCCAGGAGTCTTGTTTTTGATGTTCGTGATAATCACGAATGCGTTGCGCTGCACTCTCTAAAGCTTCACGTTGTTCCGAAGGAACACGTACTAACGCCTGCTGAATTTGAGCAGTTTCAATAATTAAATCGTCAGGAGATTCTATTTCCCAGTGATCGAAGCGACGCGTGTATTCCATCAACGCTTCGTCACCACGGATGCGAACATCCCGAAGAATACTTTTAACCGCGCTATTAACGCCCTCGTTCACCTCATCTTCCCAGGCTAAAAGCTGGGAAAGTGCCGAATCAAAATCGGCATTCGTCGCATCGAGATGACGAATTAATAATTCACTCACGACTCAGTCTCGCCGGTATCGCTCACAGCAGAGCCAATCGCATCGATTAAGGCCTCGAGTTGTTGATGCTTCATTTTCATAGAAGCTTTATTGACGATTAAACGCGAGCTAATTTCTGCGATTTTATCACGAGCTTCTAGGCCGTTAGCTTTTAGCGTATTGCCCGTATCGACGATATCTACAATTTCATCCGCTAAAGACATGATCGGAGCCAATTCCATTGCGCCGTATAATTTAATAATGTCCACTTGTCGACCTTGAGCTGCGTAATAGCGCTTCGCAAGGTTCGTGTATTTCGTAGCGACTTTAATACGTCCAGGTGGAAGGCTTTGGCCTTTAATTCCTGCCGTCATTAATAAACAACGTGAGATTTTTAAATCAAGAGGCTCGTAGAATACATTTTCTCCATGCTCCATTAAGGTGTCCTTACCGGCTACGCCAACATCAGCAGCGCCAAATTCGACATAGGTCGGCACATCGCTACCGCGAAGAATGAGTAAGCGTACATCCGGCGATGTCGTTTGAAAAGTTAGCTTACGACTCTTTGAAATATCTTCTAAAGGCTCGATACCTGCCGCAGCCAAAAGCGGAAGAGTTTCTTTTAATATGCGTCCTTTGGTGAGGGCGATCGTTAGCTGTGGCATAGTTTTGTACTTAGTTTGTTTGTCGTTTAACGTGTTCGAGCTTTACTTAGTTATTCACTTACTGATATTGAGTTCGGTCGTTTTTACTTTAGAGAGGTTAACCCTAAGCTTAACCCGGCACCCGGCGAATAACCGCGCCGAG
The DNA here is from genome assembly GCA_033852165.1 of Agarilytica sp. GTDB lineage: Bacteria > Pseudomonadota > Gammaproteobacteria > Pseudomonadales > Cellvibrionaceae > Agarilytica. Next base: position 24,157 of record JAWSUZ010000073.1, read on the forward strand.
CGATTGCAATTTTTCTTCAATACATTCATAGCCACGATCGATATGATAAATACGGTCTACGACAGTTTCGCCTTCTGCCAGCATGCCTGCAATCACCAAGCTAGCGGAAGCACGCAAATCCGAAGCCATAACCGGCGCGGCTTTAAGCTTCTCAACGCCCACCACAATCGCCGAATTGCCTTTAATTGTGATGTTTGCGCCCATACGATTCAGCTCATGGGTTTGAATCAGACGATTTTCAAAGATCGTTTCAACCACGATGCCTGTGCCTTCGGCTATGGCATTCATCGCAGTAAACTGTGCCTGCATATCTGTCGGGAAAGCAGGATACGGAGCCGTGGTAAGGTCCACAGCCTTGGGGCGCTTCCCTTTCATATCGAGGGAGATCCAATTATCGCCACTTTCAATTTCAGCACCGGCTTCTTGCAGCTTTAATAACACCACTTCGAGAATGTCAGCACGGGTGTTGCGCAGCATTATCTTCCCACCTGTAGCTGCTGCTGCCGTCAAGTAAGTACCCGTTTCAATACGATCGGGCATAACAGTGAAGTTACAGCCATGCAGGCTTTCAACGCCTTCAATCACCAAATGGTCGGTACCGATGCCTTCTATCTTTGCGCCCATCGCCACGAGAAACTCTGCAAGATCTGTAATTTCAGGTTCTCGCGCAGCGTTTTCCAATACTGTTTTGCCCTTGGCAAGTACCGCTGCCATCAGGAGGTTCTCCGTCCCACCAACGGTTACGGTTTCCATATAGTAGTGAGCGCCTTTTAAACCGCCTGGCGCTCTCGCATGAATGAACCCGCCGTCTACTTCTATCTCGGCCCCCATGGCTTCTAGACCACTGAGGTGTATATCGACGGGGCGACTGCCAATTGCACAGCCTCCGGGAAACGAAACATGTGCTTCGCCGTATCGCGCTAATAACGGGCCCAAGACTAAAATTGAGGCCCGCATAGTTTTTACGAGCTCATACGGAGCTTCTAGCTCTTTAATCGTATTCGAATCGATTTCAACGCACATTTTCTCATCGACAGTGATATCCACCCCCATGCAACGCAATAGTGCGAGCATCGTGGTGACATCGTTTAAATGAGGAAGATTGGCAATGGTTACTGGTTCGCTGGCCAAAATGGTCGCAGCAAGAATCGGTAAAGCCGAATTTTTAGAACCGGATATTTTAATGGTGCCGTTTAAACGAACACCGCCTTCGATGATGAGTTTATCCATGAGACCGTCTTTATTAAATTGACAAACTGACTTAAGCGTTTTTCGCTGACCACTCTTGAGGGGTATAAGTCTTCATATGAACGGCATGAATAGCACCGCTAGCGATGGCTTCATTTAATGCAGAATAGACAAGCTGCTGCTTTTTGACCGCATTTAAGCCTTCAAAAGCTGAGCTAACCACCTCTAAGTGCACGTGACTACCGTCAACGTTCACTTCTACCTGGCAGCCTTCAATATTGGTTTCTAAGGCAGTTTTAATTTGTTCTGGGGTCATGTTTTTACATCTACTTTTAAGGTTGAGCACGGTTCTATTCGAGCTGCAAAAGAAAGACGGCCTAACACGGGGGCTAGCGTCACGTAAATTGGGGCGCTAGTGTAATAAAAAAGCAGGCGCTACGCACCCGCTCTTTTGGTAGAACTTGCTGTTGCCGCAAGTTATTGGAACTATCGTTACCAGCTTAAGTTACCGGTTTAGCTCTCCCAAGCCCAACCGTCAATAGCCGCATCAAGGTTGCCCTTGCTTTCATTCACCGCTTGGGAGAACTGAGCTCGGAGTGTTTTGCCCAAGTTAACCCCGTCCAGCACAACGTTGATCAACTTCCATTGACCACTGCGATGCTTACCCATTGTATAAGAAACACGCACAATACCTTTAGCACCTTTATACTTCTGAATGACTTCAATTTTGCGCTTTTCACCAATTTCTTCTTTCGGCTTTTGCAAGCTAACGTCGTAATCGGCAAAATTTGCCATTCCTTTTGCGTAAGTTTCTACCATCCCCAAAGTAAAGACTTCGATGAATTTTTCTTTTTGTTCAACTGAAGCCGATTTCCAATACTTAGCTCCCATGACGTTTCGAGCAATATATTTAAAATCGACCGCCGAGGACATGATGCCCCGAACCTCAATAAAATAGCCTTTAGGGTTTTCTTTCAACGCCATCTCACCCTTACGAACAACCGCCATAAGATCGGATGTAATTCCATCAACAACATCGTAGGGAGAAGAGCTAGTTTCAGCTTTCTTCATCGGGGTATCGGCTGCATGTGTTAGAGAGCTAAGCCCCAACAGAAGCATTCCTAACAACGCTGTAAATTTGATGAGTTGTGTCTTCACTGTAATTCTCCTATCGGATCCGGTAATGGATCTGTTCATTTTCTTGCTTGTTGAAGGCAAATATACGCCTAGCTTCCTGAACGAAAGCTGACAATTCGTCACGAGACAGATAATATGCGCTCCTCAGAGCACAGCGTCAGACTGCGAATTCTACTTTAAATTCCGGCCGAGGTTGTAACAAATTAGCACCTCCAGCCTCGACGTACACGTAAATGAAACGCCAGGGCCTTTGGATTTATTAGGCCGTACTATTTCATGCTGGATATTCTACCCCCCATCGCACTCGCAGGCATTGCCATCATATTCGGTATAGCCGGGCTCGTATGGAGCGCCGACCGCTTTGTTGCGGGTGCCGCCTCAATAGCCGAATCCTTTGGGATCGCCCCGATAATCGTCGGTTTAACGATTGTATCTTTTGGCACTTCGGCACCTGAAGTTATGGTTTCAATTATGGCGGCCCTCGACGGCTCTGGAGAGCTAGCTGTTGGGAACGCCATCGGCTCGAATATCGCCAATATCGCATTAGTGCTGGGCGTTACGCTACTGATTACACGAATACCCGTGGCGATGAGCTTACTCAAAGAAGAAGGCGCGATCATAATCGCACTCAGTCTGCTTGCAGGCGTATTTCTTTTTGATGCTCGTATTTCAACGGTTGAAGGCTGGATATTGTTAAGTTTGCTGATTCCAACCATGTGGTATCTAACGGTAACCAAACAAAAAGCACACACAGTCGAAGAAATATTGGAAGAATCCGGCGAAAGCGAGTTGGCACATTACAAACCTCGCATGGCCGTGGTTTGGCTTCTCGTCGGACTGGTCGCACTCATGGCCAGTTCAAAAGTATTGGTGTGGGGAGCCGTCACCACCGCAGAATTTTATGGCGTAAGTCAGCTCATTATCGGGCTCAGCATTGTCGCCATTGGCACAAGCTTACCTGAGTTAGCGGCCTCGGTGATTAGCGCAATGCGTGGCCATCACGACATTGCAATTGGAACTGTCGTCGGATCCAATATTTTTAATCTGCTGGCCGTTATGTCCATTCCCGGCATCGTTGGCTCGGCAGCGATGGAAAGCGAAGTATTCAACCGCGACTATGCATGCATGATGCTGGCAACGGCCACTCTGTTTATCGCTATCGGCTTTGTTTTGGCTAGGAAGAAAGATAACCCCGGCCTTGGGAAACTATGTGGAGCGCTCTTACTCTCATTGTACATTGGTTATATGCTGCTCATTGCGCAAAGCCAACTTTAAGACTTCTTTCGATTTGAACTGGTATTCATTCAAGCAACAATAAAGAAGCCGTAAACAGCACAATACAAAAGAATTTAACCCTTAAGAAACGTGACCATGACCAATTATTTAGACTCCGCTCGTCGCACCGTGTCGATGGAAAGAGACGCGCTGACGGATTTACTTTCACGCATCGACTCTTCCTTTGAAAGAGCCTGCGATTTATTACTGAGCTGCAAAGGGCGTGTAATTGTAAGCGGCATGGGAAAATCTGGGCATATAGCCAACAAGATCGCGGCAACGCTGGCAAGCACTGGAACACCCGCTTTTTTTGTTCACCCAGGAGAAGCCAATCACGGTGATTTTGGTATGATAACCAAGACGGATGTCGTCTTGGCAATATCAAATTCTGGGGCATCCGCCGAGCTGCTAACGCTCCTCCCCTTGTTAAAAAGACTGTCCATTCCGTTTATCAGCATGACAGGCAAAGAAGACTCGCCTCTTTCTGACGCTGCTGACGTTAATCTCGATGTCAGTGTTAAAACTGAAGCGTGTCCGCTCAACCTTGCGCCAACATCCAGCACAACCGTTACACTCGCACTGGGCGATGCTCTAGCAGTGGCCCTTCTTGAAGCACGCGGCTTCACGGCTGAAGATTTTGCCTTCTCCCACCCTGGCGGTACGCTAGGTAAAAAGCTGCTGCTTAGAGTTGAAGATGTCATGCATAAGAACGGCGAAATACCTCAAGTACCGTCGGGAACGCCGCTTAAGGATGCTCTTACTGAAATGACATCAAAGGGATTCGGCATGACCGTCGTCATGCAAGATAATGGGCAGCTGGCGGGAATATTTACCGATGGCGATTTACGTCGCTGCATTGATAACAATCTGAACATCAACAGTTTATCGACTAACGAAGTCATGACAACTAATCCCCGGACAATCAGCCAAGGCATCCTGGCTGCTGAAGCCCTCGGCATTATGCAAGACAAAAAAATTACCGCCTTGGTTGTTGAAGACGAAAGCTCTAATGTTATAGGCGTCCTTCATATGCACGACTTACTCCGCGCGGGGATTATTTGATGATTGGAAATACTGTATCAATTACAGAAGAAGAGCTCGTTGAAAAAGCTCGCACAGTTAAACTGCTGTTATTAGACGTCGACGGTGTTCTAAGCGACGGCAAACTCTATTTTTCTAATACTGGCGAAGAAATAAAGTGCTTTAACACGCTCGATGGCCACGGCATTAAAATGCTGCGCGAATCCGGTGTTGAAGTCGGTATTATTACCGGTAGACAAAGCTCTATTGTCGAAAAGCGAGCGAAGAATTTAGGCATTCAACTGTTGATTCAAGGCCGTGAAGATAAGTTTACAGCCCTTGAAGAAATGCTAGTGAACTTTCCCTGTGAGCTAAACGATATTGCCTTTCTTGGCGATGACTACCCTGACTTAAGCGTAATGTGCAAAGTTGGGCTTAGCCTTAGTGTTGCAAATGCACACCCGGAAGTCGTAAGCCGCAGCGTATGGCAAAGCTCTCTTACCGGCGGAAACGGCGCTGTTCGACAAGCATGCGATTTTATTATGCAGGCACAAGGCACCTACCAAGCGGCTTTAGAGCCTTATATCTCATGAAGATGCTCGCACACAGCTGCCAACAAGCTCATCTGAAACGTTATCGCGTGAAACCGCATTGTGAATAAAAAAACACTCTACATTGCATGCTTATTCCTGGTTCTATCTGCTGTGGTCTATTTTGCAGACTCCCCAGAAAAAATTCTCGGCACTTCCAGCGCCTTGCAAAATGAAGAAAATGCCATTCCTTTTTCTGTCGCACACTCGACACGCACCACGCACTACCAAGAAAATGGACAAATTAGTTACACCTTCCATGCCGAACGCCTTGAACACTATCGTCAACTTGGGCAACGAGGCAAAGTCTTCACTTTAATCGAAAAACCTAGCTTGGTAATTTACCAAAAAGATAAGCCTTGGTTTGTACGCGCAGACAAGGGAAAGATCACCTCCGTCGACCAGAATATAGAGCTCTGGAGTAAGGTTGTACTCAATCACACCAACGAGCAAGGCGTTGTCACCATCATTAACACCGAAAAACTGGTGATTGACCCCATTAACAAACTCGCCAATACCAAAGAGCCTGTTAGAATAAGCTCCGAAAAAGTTGAACTCGAAGGCGTAGGGATGGACGCCGACTTAACAGCAGAAACGCTAAGTCTACTCTCTAACGTGCGCGGTCTTTATGATCCTAATTAAAATCATCCGATATTTCGCGAAAAACAATGTCGCTACAGCTTTCGCTGCGACCCTGCTCGCAAGTAACTACAGCTTTGCCTTACCTGACGATTCTCAGCAAAAATCTGAGATTGTTGCTGATTACAATGTTTTCGATTTTAAATCTCGCACCACCACATTTTATGGCAGCGTTGTGTTTCAGCAAGGCAGCCTTATTATCAATGCCGATAAATTAATTTACTACGGCAAGCTCGAATCCGATGACTCTGAAACCACCGACAAAATCGTTGCAACCGGCAATCCTGCTCGCTTTCAACAGACACCTAAAGCAGATATGGCGCCAGTTAAAGCCATTGCCAACACTTTAGAATATTCGATTAAAGCAGAAACACTCTTCTTGATCGATAACGCATCTCTTAATCAGGACGGATCAAGCCTAAGCGGAAATAGGATTGAATACGACGTGCAAAAAGCCGTCGTAAAAGCCCAAGGCAGCACCTCCACAAAAGGCGATGATGGACGTGTGCGCATGGTCATTCCCCCTAAAAAACTTCAGTCTCAAGACAAACAACACAAAACGTCAGCAACCGACACCCATCCTAACAGTTAAGATTTATAGACCCTATGCCCAGTTTAGAAGCCAAGCATCTCGCAAAAAGTTACAAAGGCCGGCAGGTTGTGGTTGATGTTTCACTCTCAGTTAACAGCGGGCAAATTGTCGGTCTATTGGGGCCAAATGGTGCAGGAAAAACCACCTGCTTCTACATGATTGCCGGGATCGTACGGGCAGACAAAGGGCAGGTTTTTATCAATGATGAAGACGTGACGCGCCAGCCTATGCATGGTCGAGCACGTCGAGGACTGGGATACCTACCTCAGGAGGCTTCAGTCTTCCGCAAGTTAACTGTCAGCGAAAACATTCTTGCGATTCTCGAAACCCGCAAGGGCTTATCCCGCGATGACAGAAAGCAAAAACTACAGACCTTGCTAGAAGAATTTCACATTACCCACATCAAGGACAGCCTCGGCATGGCTCTATCTGGCGGTGAGCGCCGACGAGTAGAGATTGCTCGCGCACTGGCAACAGAACCGGATTTCATTCTACTCGACGAACCTTTTGCGGGCGTTGACCCTATTTCAGTCAGCGACATCAAAGCCATTATTCAGCAATTAAAAGATCGAAATATTGGTGTTTTAATTACCGATCATCACGTCCGAGAAACACTCGATATCTGCGAAAAATCGTACATCGTTTCCGAAGGACATATTATTGCTGAAGGCGACGCAAAAACTGTTCTCAACAACAAAAAAGTTCGAGAAGTCTACCTAGGTCAGCATTTCGAGCTATGACACTTTTTAGCGTAAAACCAAAGGCGTAAGGGTTACACAATCACAGAACTGAAGAGCCCCCTTGCGCGTTTCTAGACCATCCTACGCTTATTTCTTTCTGCTCCTTGACAAATATGCTTTCTATTGCTCAGCTAGCGGCACAATGTTTGCTTTAAATTTCCTGAAAAATCGTTGCCTGGCATTGACTAGCGGTCTAAACTAAATACAACAACACGGACTGCTGAGTGAGGCCATTTGTTCTGCAATATTCCCCGCAAACGCTCACCCCACCCACGATCCGCCATTAATACCTTTCGAGTAAAGCAGCGCGTATGAAGCAAACTCTTCAATTGAATCTGGGCCAACAGCTCACGATGACGCCCCAGTTGCAGCAAGCGATTCGTCTTCTACAGCTATCCACTTTAGACCTGCAAGCCGAAATACAAGAAGCGCTAGAATCTAACCCAATGCTCGAAGTTTTAGAGGAAATTCCGAGCCCAACTCCTGCTGATAGCAACACTCAAAATACTCCTGACGATTCTGGTCAGCTCAGTGGCGCGGATAACGTCAATACTCCTGACGAAGCAGGAAAAGAAGCAACAACATCCTCTCAAGAAGAGCAACATACCGCCTCAGAAGAAGCCGCTCCAGATGGTGAGTGGAGTATGGACACTATTCCAACCGATTTGGCCGTCGATACCAATTGGGACGATGTATACCAAACCTCCTCGTCAAGTAGTTCAAGTCTTTCTCGCCCTGATGGCGACGATATGGATTTTGAGTCCCGGCGAACAAACGCCGATACCCTACAAGATCACCTTAATTGGCAGCTCAATCTAACCCCAATGTCCAATTTGGATACGCTAATTGCCGAAGCAATAATTGATGCCGTTGATCCTAACGGTATGCTGAGCCAAACCATTGACGAAATTTTTACTGGTTTACTGCAATATCACGAAGAATTAGAAGAGGATGAAGTCCTCGCAGTCCTCCATCGCGTACAGCAATTTGATCCGCCTGGAGTTGCCAGTCAAGACATTAAAGAATGCCTGCTAATACAGCTGGACCAAATTGACGACCAAACCATCGACAATCACCACGCACGCCAAATTATTGAAAATTATTTAAACGTTCTGGGCAGTCGCGATTTCAAGCAACTGATGCGCAAGCTCAAACTAAAAGAGCACGAGCTACAGGCCGCGATTAAAATCATTCAATCACTCAATCCGAGGCCCGGCGAGCATATTGGGTCGGACTCTACGGAATACGTCGTACCCGATGTTTTCGTTAACAAGGTGAACAACCGCTGGACGGTACAGCTCAACCCCGAAATAGCACCAAAGATTAGAATCAATTCAGATTACGCATCGATGGTTAAACGAGCAGATTCCAGTGCCGACAACACATTTTTACGTGATAATTTGCAAGAAGCACGCTGGTTTCTAAAAAGCTTACAAAGCCGAAATGAAACGTTATTAAAAGTGGCCACCTGTATTGTCGAAAAACAACAGGGTTTTCTGGATAACGGCCCTGAGTCCATGAAACCAATGGTGCTGCATAACGTTGCCGAAGTTGTCGAGATGCACGAGTCGACAATTTCACGCGTCACCACCCAAAAATATATGCATACCCCCCAAGGTATTTTTGAACTTAAGTATTTTTTCTCTAGCCATGTCGCAACTGAATCTGGTGGAGAATGCTCCTCGACAGCTATTAGAGCGATCATTAAAAAATTGATCGCGGCAGAAAATGCACGTAAACCGCTCAGTGACTCCAAAATTACTGGTGTATTGGAAGAGCAAGGAATCAAAGTGGCACGACGGACAATTGCTAAATACCGTGAATCTCTTGGCATTCCGCCATCGAATGAACGTAAACGCCTAGTCTAAACAATTACATATTCCTAAGCCCACAGTCAGCTCAAACAGATTCAGCCGACAAGCGTTATGATCATCACAGAAGAATATTAACGGGTATGACATAATTTAGTCATACCCTTTTTTGATTAAGATCCAAGAGAAAGAGTCGCCCTACGGCAGTAAAAACATGGCTCTACTTACTTTCGTTCAGCATTAAAATTCAGTAATACAATTATGCAACTTGAATCCATTCTCACACCAGAACGCACCAAAGCAAAAACTGATGGTGTCAGTAAAAAACGCGTTCTAGAGTTATTGGCAAAAACTTTTTGTGAAGCCATTGATGGTTTTGACGTTGATGACCTATACCACAGTTTCCTTGGTCGAGAAAAACTAGGTACGACAGGAATTGGAGGCGGAATCGCTATACCGCACTGCCGATTCAATACCGGCGGCGCAACCTTCTGCGTGTGCCTATCTCTATCCTCGCCCATTGATTTTGATGCAATCGACGGAGAACCTGTCGATATTATTTTTGCAATACTAGTTCCAGAAGATGCAGAATCTAGCCATTTGGCAACTTTGGCGTCCTTAGCAGAGCTACTGCAAGGCCCTAATATTGTCGGCAAACTAAGAGCCGCTAAAAACGACAATGAGTTATATTCCGTCGCGACTGACAGTAATTAACAGCACTTAACATGAGAGAAAAATATTCCCATGCGCCTTTTAGTTATCAGCGGACGTTCAGGGTCAGGTAAAACCTCTGCACTTCAGTTATTAGAAGATGAGGGCTATACCTGTATCGATAATATCCCCGTCACTTTGCTGCCGATTCTTATCGACTATATCTGCCAGCAAAAAGAGCGACTTTTTGCATTGGGAATAGACGCGCGCAATATTGACGGTGACCTCGGCGATCTCGTGCAAATATTTGCACGCTCAGACATACCCAAAAATGAATATAAAATCATCTACCTCGATACGCGTACCGAAATCTTACATAAACGCTTTAGTGAAACCAGACGAAAACACCCGCTATCCGATGAGCAAACCAACCTCAGTGAAGCGCTGGAAAAAGAACGCGATATTCTGTCACCGATAATTGATATCGCCAATATTATCGTCGACACCACAGAGTTGAACCTGCACGACCTTCGTAGCACCATTCGCGACATCACTGTGGGGGATCAATCCAAGGGCATGGCTATTTCCGTGGTTTCGTTTGGGTTTAAGCATGGCGCCCCCACCAATGCGGACTTTACCTTTGATGTTCGCAGCTTGCCTAACCCTCACTGGGTTCCCGAACTTCGCTTAGAAACAGGCTTGGACGAGGGCGTTATCAACTACCTATCCTCGCAAGAGAGCGTCATCGAGATGATCGACGACATTGCCCAATTTATGACAAAGTGGATCCCCTCGTTTCAGGGCAATAACCGCAGCTATTTAACCATCGCCATAGGCTGTACCGGAGGGATGCATCGATCTGTATTTATCAGCGAACGATTGGCGGAACGTTTTCAAGAGTCATACAAAAATGTTCAAGTACGCCACCAACATATCCGCAACAAAGTGCTGTTAAAGTCTGGGCCGCAGGATCACAGCGCATGATTGAAAAACAGGTCGAAATTATCAATAAGCTAGGTTTACATGCTCGCGCCGCAACTAAGTTCGCCAGTACAGCAAATAAATTCGACAGTAAAATTCAGGTCGTTTTTGGTGACAAAACCATCGACGGAAAAAGTATAATGGCGCTCATGTTATTAGCCGCGGCCAAAGGTAGCCTCCTAACCTTGATTACCGATGGCCCTGATGCCGAAGCAGCCATGCAATCACTACTGAATTTAATTAATGATCGATTTGACGAAGGAGAATAGTCGTTTTTACACAATGACTTGAGATCCCATTTAATGCCACAAACCATCGAAGAAAGTAAATCACAAACCCACCTAGCACGAGTGCAGAGCTTATTGGGCAGTGGCACGGTCCAGCAAATAGGCAAAATGGTGAACAGCCTACGTCCGGTTGAAATTGCCCGGTTACTGGAATCATCTCCTCCTGCATCGCGTAAAGTTATATGGAATTTAGTTGATAAAGACACTGCAGGTGAAGTTCTTGAGGAACTGCCAGAGGATATCCAAGCAGAATTTATTCGAGACCTGGACGCCGAACAGTTAATCGAACTAACAGAAGGTTTGGAAACGGACGACGTTGTCGATATTTTACAACAGCTTCCAGAACAAGTTACCCAGGAAGTTCTGGCCGCCATGAGCGACCAAGACCGAGGGCGTGTCGAAACCGTTTTATCCTATGACGAAGATACCGCTGGCGGCCTCACCAACCCAGACACGATAACCATTCGCCCGCGCTTTACTCTGGATGTTGTGCTTCGCTACTTACGTCGTCACGTGGAAATTCCGCCCTCTACCGACGCTCTTATCGTAGTCAATAGAAAAGATCACTACTTGGGTTTATTGCCATTAACAACCTTACTCACAGCAGACCCCAACACAACGGTAAGGGAGGTAATGGTCACAGAGATAAATGCTATTCCAGCCGACATGTCCGACAATGAGGTCGCCAAACTATTTGAGCAAAACGACTGGGTATCTGCTCCGGTCGTCAACGAACAGGGTAAATTACTTGGCCGAATCACCATCGATGACGTAGTCGATGTTATTCGTGAAAGTGCCGACCACGCATTTATGAGTTTAGCTGGCTTGGACGACGAAGAAGACACCTTCGCACCCGTCATGCGGTCCATGCCTCGTCGGGCGATCTGGCTTGGAATCAACTTATTAACCGTTATTTTTGTGGCATCGGTTATCAAAATCTTTCAGGACACGCTGGACCAAGTCGTAACGCTCGCCATATTAATGCCCATCGTCGCTAGCATGGGAGGCGTTGCCGGTACGCAAACGTTGACTGTAGTAATTCGAGGGATGGCCCAAGGCCATATTGGCCTCAGCAACATGAACTGGCTGCTCTCACGAGAATTGCGCTTAGGAATCATCAACGGCTGCTTATGGGCAGTCGTAATGGGCGCAGTTGCAGCCATTTGGTTCGACGATATACTCCTGGCCTATATTATTGCTGCCGCGATGTTGGTAAACCTTATCGTCGCTGCTATGGCCGGCGCACTGCTGCCGATGCTATTAAAACAACTGAAAATTGACCCCGCACTCGCTGGCGGTGTGACACTAACCACAATAACCGATGTGGTTGGCTTTACCGCCTTTTTAGGTCTGGCCACTTATTTTTACGCTTAAGCGTGAGTCAATCATAATTACGGAACGGCTTGAAACGCCGCTCCCCTAACGAGCAACCTTTAACAATGCAAGACGACTACAACACTGATGACGGCTTCGATGGCACCCCAGATGGCCAAGACGATATAAAAAGTAAAACCCAAGTCAAAAAAGAAATGATAGCTCTGCAAAAACTTGGTGTAGCACTTTCTAACTTGACCCCTGCCCAACTAGCCAAAATCCCCCTGGATGAAACCTTGAGAGAGTCTATTCAGGAAACCGTCCGAGTAAAAAGTAATATCGCGGGTAAGCGTCATATGCAATACGTCGGGAAGCTGCTGCGTAGCGCTGATCACGAAGCGATTCAAACTGCGCATGACGCTATTTTTAAGGCTTCTGACCGCGTGGTTCGACAGCACCATACGATTGAAAAATGGCGTGATAACTTAATACTGACACCTGCCAGCCTTGAGAAATTTATTCAGCAATTTCCGCATACAGACCGACAGCAACTTCGTCAATTGATTAGAGCGGCACAGAAAGAAGCGTCTCAAAACAAACCACCGGCTAGCGCTCGTAAGCTATTTCGCTTAGTGCGAGAAACGATAGACCACGGTCACGACAGTCTCGACGAATAACATCGCCTATCAAAGAAGATTTAAAGTAACGGGAACAATCGATAAGTATTAAAGGAAAATGCGCAAGTGGTCGCAATTAACTCACCACTTGCCACCATCACACAACAAAGTGCGGAATACATTAAGGCGCAACAAAAGGACCTAATGGATCAGATTGTCCTGAAGGAATAAACGCTAGAGCAGCTGAGTTAATACAATACCTAAGTCCGGTCGGGTTTGGCCCATCATCAAATAGATGCCCCAAATGCTCGCCACAACGCGAAAGCACCTCTGTACGACGCATTCCCCACTTATTATCAGCCTTCAAAATGACATTGTCAGAATCAAACACCTCCCAAAAACTCGGCCATCCGGTCCCGGATTTGAACTTGTGGTCAGACTTAAATACGGGAATGCGACAACCTTTAGAGACAAACACTCCTGCACGTTTTTCTTTTAATAAAGTTCCAGAAAAAGAACGCTCTGTGCCCTTCTCCCACAAAACATCAAAATCATCTTCGCCTAATAATTCTTCCCAAGTCTCGATATTAATTTGATCAAGATGACTTCCAAGCCTTATCCACTCTTGGGATTGAGCAAGGGTACTAGAAGATTTAGGTTGCTGGGAGTGTTCGTCGAGGGCTTTATCACTACTACCTTGTGCGTATTGAAAGCCAACGGCCGCAAAAATCATAACAAAGAAGAAAGCCAAAAATATGGGCATTCGCCCGATTAGATTTTGCATGTTGTACCTCGCGTAACTGCAATAATTCACCGCTTGCTGTAATAGGGATTAATACGATAACCCTGTAGCGGTTTACACTGTTGGTAATATGAGTATAGAAAGTTACACCTATAACGAGTATTTATCATCACGAAATTGTCCCGTATTCTGAGATACAGGACAAAACTATAACCAAGAACAAGAAGTGATATCGATTAAAAAATCCGACGATGCTGCTGAATAGGCATATCTCTACGAATAGTATCCAACACTTCAAGATCAAGCTCTTCAACCAAAATACCCTCTCCCGTATCCAGCTGAGCAAGAATTTCACCCCAAGGACTTACAATCATACTATGACCCCAGGTTGCACGGCCTTTTTCATGCATGCCTCCCTGATTGGCCGCGACAATATAGCATTGGGTTTCTATGGCCCTAGCCCGCAGCAGTATTTCCCAATGCGCCCGTCCGGTTGTCTCTGTAAATGCCGAAGGAATGAAAATCACCTTACAGCCCTTGCTCGCCAGAAGAGAAAACAACTCCGGAAACCTCAGGTCATAACAAATCGCAACGCCGAACGTGCAGAAAGGGCTGCTTATAGCTTTTACTTCATTACCGTGCTGAAACTCATCAGACTCGCGATAGGTTTTTACAGAATCCGCAACAAGTGCATCGAATAAATGGACTTTCAAATAACTCTCTGCAATATCACCAGCATCATTAAAAATGACACTGGCTGCATACGGTTTTTCTGAGGTTATATGATGGTTAGAGGAAGTTTCAGACTTTAGACAAGAGCCATTCAGAGGATAGGACCCCGCGATCAGCCAAATATCCAAAGACTTAGCTAAGCTTCCCATTCGAGAAATAAAATTTTGCTGCGATGAAAAATCCGGCTTATGTTTTTGTCCGTAGGTTACAAAGTTTTCAGGTAATACAGCTATATCGACGCCTTGGGATCGCGCCTTGCGAAGTAGGGCCTCGGCACGGCCATAGTTTTTTTCAGCGTCCGGGCCACTGACCATTTGAATGACAGCTACTTTCATTTAATAACACCTATTCTACAGCTTACCGAAACATTTCAAGATGCATTGTATGATGAATTTACCATGT
>JAWSUZ010000074.1:0-45131 GCA_033852165.1 Agarilytica sp.
TGGGTTGGTTCGGCGCTTACAATTTATGTGAACTGAACTGTAAAATCTTGACTCTGAATTATGGTCCTGGGTGTTTACTTTAGACCTGCAGCAAAATGTTTGCCGTTCCTTTATTAGACGCGGGGGAGTCCACATAAGTTGTCACCCATCATAATTGATCAATATTGTACGGGGGGCTGATGAGGAAAGAATGAAAGGTTTTTCACCAGAGAGAAAAGAAGCTATTTTAAAAAATCTGTTACCGCCATTGAATATACCGGTGGCAGAAGTGTCAACGCTTGAAGGTATCTCTACCGCGAGCCTGTATAATTGGCGCAAAGAAGCCAGACTCGGAGGAGCGCCAGAGCCCAAAAAGAAAGCCGTTGCCGTTGACACGTTTGTTAAGTGCATTTACGCCTAAAGAAGAGCGCTTATTAATGGCATGATTTTCCATGCTTTTGTAATCTCCAATAATTATACGGCCATGGGGTTAAAAAGCCTGTAAATAGTGCAATAGGTATAACCCACCATGTCAGTATCGCTCCGCCAGTCAAGGCATAATCTGTAATATTCATCGCTGCCTCCATGGCCAGCATTGATATAAAACTCATACCAAAAGCCGTCTTAAGTGCATCACGCAAACCGAAATTAGACCTATATAAAATGACGGTTTCAAGCATAATACTGGTAAGAAGCCCATTTAGCATTGCTAACATCATAATAGTGAGAGTTGAAAGGCTATGCTCGATGAATTGAAAATAGGCTATGGTGCCAAAATCCCCAATCGCACAACCAATCAAACACCATTTCGTATTATGTGCGCTCTTTATCCAATTCTTTCTGTTATTCCAAACAATGGTCATTGCGGTACTCCAAATAGTGAATCATTGGATAACATTCTAAGATGCTAGGCCCATAACCTTGTTACATCCTTTCTTAGCATTGTTATATAATTTACAGTTTGTCTAAGGAGTACCTCAATTTTTGATTTTTTAATGAGCGAAAATAACTAGGGGTTAAGCCTGTCACTTTTTTAAACTGGCCGCTCAAATGAGCAACACTGCTGTAACCTAATTGAAAAGCCATCTCTCCAAGTGTCATTTCCCCATAGACTAAAAGCTCTTTCACCTTTTCCACACGCAGTCGAATGAAGTACTGCTCTATGGTAATTCCTTCAACAACAGAAAATAAATGGCTCAGATAGTTATATTCCAGCTGAATAGTAATGCTTATATGACTGGATAAAACTTTTTTATCGGGTTCTTCAATATGTTGAATGTAATCAAGGCATGATTTTTTTATATTCTCAATCAGCTTACTTTTCTTATCACTCAGAATGGAAAAACCCAAAGCTTCTAAATCATTGGACAGTAATGCTTCTGCATCATCAGCTAACGTTACACCATGATAATCAGCAAAGTCGATCTCGCCTAGATTAATAGATGCATACCTTAAACCAATATTCTTTAGTACATCTCCGACCACTAAACAGCATCTATCGCAGACCATATTTTTGATATATATTTTCATTTAGTGTTGAATCACTTAACAATTAAATTTAACGCTATCTCGATAGGCACTTAACGTTTATAGCAGGCGCGCGGCTTTTAGTGTGCCTGCCTGTGATTGTTTAAGTGCCTTACACTCTTCTTACTGCCCCACATCCTTGTAAAAAAGAAACGACAGATTGAGCAAGATTATCATTTGATGCGCGTAATTTTAAGAATTTAGATTTCCCTTCAATGGGGTAGATGTCTACCCTCTGGGTCTTGTCTGATCGTAAAATCACAGTTAGCTCGCTCCGAAAAACGGGGTCAGATCTTGCCTTTTGCCTCAAAGACAAAAGGCAAGACCTGACCCCAGCGCCCACAAAAACGAAGACAATTTACTGAGGTCAGATTGGCTGGCCTTGTTAAGTATCAATGTTCAATCTCCAGCTCGAAACGAGATTCGCTATACCTTGCTTTTTCTATACTAAATGGATTTAATTTAGAATCAGCAATCGAACATGAAATACTACGCCGTAATTTTTCACCAATATTAGCACCAAATGTCACAGAAACAATAGCTTCTTTTGGAACCTCAAAAAGGCATAAATATTGAAAATGTCCAATTTTGTCCAAATTCGATATTTCACCGTGGTCTGTAATCTCATCAACAACCTTGCCACTCGGATCAGTTATTTTAACTACATCGCAACTGATCAATGGTTTAATTAAGCGATGCTCTTTTTCGTATATCCATTCATCGCTTTTCTGAAAATACCACTCCGTAAAACAACCGACGCTCTCTGAGCGAAAAGAGTCGTATTTTACTGGCAGCACCCGTCCTACATTTTCGTAATCGGGCCAGGAATCTGTTTTTCTATAAAATTTAAAAAACTCATGAGATATGTCAAATCCAATCACGTACCCCTTGTGGGATTCTGCGTAGTGAGCCCACATCAGAAGATTTCGTTTTGATTCCGTGAGGCAAAGTATTCCTAGCTGGTTAAACATCGGAATTCCATAATATGTA
The DNA here is from genome assembly GCA_033852165.1 of Agarilytica sp. GTDB lineage: Bacteria > Pseudomonadota > Gammaproteobacteria > Pseudomonadales > Cellvibrionaceae > Agarilytica. Next base: position 2,497 of record JAWSUZ010000074.1, read on the forward strand.
TGAAAATATTTATTCTGATTTTTTTTGACTGCGACTAAAATATCATCAAATGGCACACCTTGAAAAGAGTCCGATGATTGCAGAAACATAGCCATGGCTTCCACCGAAGGCCTAACCTCAAAAGGGTCATTCAACACCGAGCGCGGACTAAATCGAATAAGACGATCCTCTAAAAAATTTCGTGAACCAGAAAAATATTTATATAGTATTGATTTTTTCATATGAACAGATATTTCCGATTCGCTTACTTAACGTTTGTGTAATGGGCCGGAGAGGAGGTCCTGAACTTGCACCACTTTGACGGACACTATGCATTTTCCATTTCATATGTTTTCGGTGACATATAATCTAAGCCCGAGTGTAGCCTATCCTCGTTATAAAACTCAACGTAATCGATAATTCTGGCTACACATTCGACAAATGTTTTAAATTTCCAATGATGTACCAGTTCATTTTTCAACGTGCCAAAAAATGACTCCACGTAGGCGTTGTCGGTGGGCGTTCCTGCTCGGCTCATGCTACTGATTAACCCGTTTTCTTTAATCGTCTCTTGATAGATACCTGATCGATACTCAGAGCCCTGATCACTATGAAACAAACACCCAGCCCGATTATGCGCATATTTAACCGACATCTTTAGCGCACCTGTGACAAGGTCTGCGTCATGCAATTGAGAAAACCCCCAGCCAACCACTCTTAGTGTAAATAAATCCAAGACAATGGCCATATACAATGGGCCTTGTTTCGTTTTTAGGTAGGTCATGTCACCAGCCCAATGTTCGCCAACTTTTGTCGCGGCGGGTTGCTCGGTCAATAGGTTACTGGCAACAACTGATTGGCCGCCAGACCGCCTTTGAACTTTGTATGCATGATAGATAGATCGTATACCATGTAGCTTCATTAAACGATTAATGCGCCTACGACTGCATTCCCAGTCGAACTGTCGCAGGTATTTATGAACTCGAACTGCACCATAATTACGTTTGTGGCCAACATGCATCCCTTTTATTTGCTCAACCAGCATTCTGTCGTGTTGCGCGCGATCGCTTTTGGGTCTATCCCGCCAGTCATAAAAGCCGCCCCTAGATACACCCAAATAATCACACATATGAATGATCTTATGCTCATCTCGGTTCTTCTCTATAAACACGTATCTTTCTTGCGCTGATCCAAGAAGAACCGCTTTGCCTTTTTTAGGATGATGACTTCCTCTTCCTTGGTGGCTAAGCGTTTTTCTAGTTCCTTGATTCGTTTCTCTGCGGTTTTCAATGCGTCCGATGTTTCTCTAGGCGGTTTAGCTGGCGGCGGCTTGATAATCATATATTTGTTCTCTGATAGACGACCTTCTTTGAATTCTTGCCGCCAACGATAGAGCATTACCGGGTGAATGCCCAAAGCCTCGGCAACATCTATTGCCCTAACGTTATTCCTTTTACTCAGCTTCACTGCTTTTATTTTATACGCCAGCGTGTAGCTGTCGTAATGCCTTTTCTTTGTTAATCCCATAACACACCCCTTTAGTTGAACAGTAATTTACTGTCCGTTAAAGTGGTGCTAGTTCAATCGCCGCTGATAATGAGTGTCGGTTCAGCTCCGGAGGAGCGGGTTCGACAATCTTTTTGAGCGGTCAACAAACGAAGTACGTTAGTGTGAAAATTCTAAAAAATCAGCGTCCGGGTTTTGTTGTCCGGATCAGGCCGTAAAACAACCAGAACGAATCAACCTTGATAAATACATGAACGATAGTGAATAGATGCTTGAGACAACAGCCATCTCACCAAAGATCCAACGCATGTTTACGCAAAGACTGTGTAAACATGCGGGTAAAGTTAGCCTCGATATTAAATGGAGGCTTTAGCTTCGAGAAGGGTATATTCCAGTCAAGGCAATACAATAGTTCATTGTCAGATAAGGTTGCATATTTTCATGAGGCTCGCTGTTGCCTGCCATTCCGAAGGTTTCATTGGAAAGGTTAGCGTTGGCGGAGCTTGAGCTTGATAAATAGAGAATATTGTCGCTTGCGCCTCTATCTATTCCCATATAAAGCGATGTGTCAGGCGATCCTGATGTACCCGTCTGCCTTGCCCCGGTTATCATATGATCGTGTTGTGGAATCTGGGCTTCGTTCAACGGTACATCCGTAAAACCGTTGGTTTCGCCTTGGGTATGGCGACTTAAACCCGGGGCTTGGCCCCATAACATGGGTGCCCGCCCCTGTAAGTTGGGTAAACCCATAGTTGTGCGACCGTCTCCGCCGTACATATCTCCGATAATTGAAAATAAGGCTGTGTTTTCAGAGATCGGAATGAGACTGCCGTTGCAAAGCGCCCAATCGCGAGGTGCAAAATCACACGCCCATATTCTAATTTCTCCAATAAATGGTTCTGACATAATTCATCCTCTCAATTTCGGCTTGGGTATATACCGTTCAAGCAAATAATAAAACTCACACATTGATATGGCATCATATTAGTATGTGGACGAGATTCACCGGCTTGTGCCACTGTTTCACTGTTCATAGTTTGAAGCCTAGTGGGGTCTTGTGGATCTGGCACGTAGGGGAAATCACCATCGCTTTGAGAGGCCAGCACGTCGCCACTGGGGTTACTTGAGGTTGCGTCCGTGGTGCTAGCTTGTAATTTATGGTTGTGTGTAGGCATTTCATTGTTGGTTAATGTAACGTTTTCTATTCCAAGCTGATGCCCGATAAATCTGGGGGTCAAACCCGGCCCTGCTCCTTGATTAACAGGGATTCTTCCGCGCATGTCTGGTAGCCCAAAGGTCGTGCGCCCATCTCCGCCGAAATTTGTGCCCAGCAATGAATACAATGCATTGTTATTTGAAATGCTCATAATCGTTCCTGTGCATAAAGCCCAATTGCGCGGTGCATAGCTTCCGCCAAACATACGAATTTCTCCTGTGTATGGTTCACTCATTATTCAACTCCACAATTTAGTTAGTTTCGCGAGGGGAACATCCCGGTCAACGCAATACAAAAATTAAGCACTAGGGTGGGCTGCACATTTGCGTGTTTTCCGTCCCCACCATTGGTAGAAACACTGTCGTTATTCAAATGAACCAAATTATTGGGCACACCATACATTTCTGTCGGTTGTTTGCCTTTTGCATCGTAGCCATCAGCGAAAATTGCATTCGTAAAAAGTTTGGCGTCAGCTTGGCTCGTTGTGCCTCTTACCGAGTGAGTGTGTTGGCCTAATTGATTAATAGACACTGACGCATATTCTGAGCCTCCCATTTGACCCATCACATACGGCGCCTGCTGATTTTTCCCAAAACTTAAGGGAGCTCTACCGCGCATATCGGGTAGATGAAATGTTGTTCGGCCATCTCCACCAAACTTCGTCCCCAACAAAGAATAAAGAGCTTGATTTTGCGATATGGGCAAGCTCTGCCCATCGCAAAACGCCCAACCTCTGGGGGCCCAGTTAAAGCCCCACATACGTATTTCGCTGATAAAAGGTTCTGCCATAATGTTCTTCCTTATGTTCTTTACATTAATGTTGTTGAGCTTCAAAATGCCTTGTTAATGTTAAATATGGGCGCGCCAAATATATGCAATCACACAATTGGGCCAACGCAGTTTCACTTCGTTTATATCAAAATGAAGATCTGCCTTTTATGCAGGCACTCTATGCCTCCACCCGTGAAGCCGAGCTAGCGTTAACGGCCTTCTCTTTGCAAGAGAAACAAATTTTTCTGGCACAGCAATTTAGTGCCCAATATATTCACTACACGAAAAATTATTGCACGGATGCGTTTAACATTATTGAACACAAGGGTGAAGCCATCGGGCGATTTTTCGTTGATTATAATTCCGATGATATTCGTGTAGTGGATATCGCTTTGGCGTCTGATTTTCGCAATAAAGGCATCGGCTCGTACTTGTTTGAACAATTGTTTGAGCAGGCGAGACGAAGCAAACGAAGTGTTACCATTCATGTCGAGCACAATAACCCGGCGAAAAAACTCTACGAGCGTTTGGGTTTTACAGAAAAAACACAAACCAATGAAATTTATTTTCTGATGGAGTGGCAGAAGACCTGAGTGAATAAACTTCAAAAGCAGGTCTCCTCAGCTTGCGTTTTCTGCTCGCGAGTAACCACCGTTTCGTATTCCGTTTCGCTGTTTGGGCTTAAGAATAATTGCTTCTTCTCAAACCCTGGATGCTTAAAGGTGTATACACCCGGTGCAATACGAAAGCTCTCATCGCCATTATAGATAACGGAAAATGCTTCCCATTGATTGTCCCCCATTTTATTTTCAGTGACTATTGAAATGGTCAGTGACACCTCATTCCCTTGATTGTCGCTAACGCTAACCTTTTCTCCAATGAGCTTAGACAAAATATTATGGTTATATGCCGCCATCGAGTTTCTCCCCAGAGAGCTGCGCGGTAAATAGAATTAGTTGAAGGGTAGTTCAGATATTGTAAAAATACGCAGTAGCAAAATAAATTCTGTCACAGAAGTCTTTATTCTTTACTCAACGGAGCTGATTAGCATCAATATGAGTTTTTGATACCCGTAGCGATTCTCTTTCCTGCGACAAAAAAAACTGATTCTAGGTGCCGATGTGATTAGCACGGCAGTGTGCTTCAGCATTCTCTAATACACAGACCTTAGTATCCGTATTATCGTGAACTTTCCCTAGGCATAGTTTTAATGCTGAATTTTTATGCGATCTCTATGTGATTTTTTTCACCCAAGTTAATGCGCTGGTCAGCTTCGGCGATTGTGGTTTCTCGGTGCGCAATAATAACAATCGTTAATGTCCCTTGTAGTTTTCTTAAGGCCGCCTGTATTTGTTGTTCATTTTCATTGTCCAGCGCACTGGTTGCTTCATCTAGAATCAATAATTGTGGGCGTGTTAACAGGGCGCGAGCTAAAGCCAAACGCTGACGCTCACCACCTGAAAGCCGAACACCCCGATCACCGATAAGCGTATCGAGTCCTTCGGGCAGCTGTGCCACAAACTCATCCGCCGCCGATATTTTTAGGCATTGCCATAACTCTTCTTCTGTCGCACTGGGAAGGACCCATTGTAAATTGGCTCTTACAGAATCATGAAAAAGATAGACTTCTTGGGTGACGTAGGCGACTGTCTGGCGCCACGCGAGTCGACTGTTTTTGTCGAGTCGTTGTTCATCGCAATATATATCACCGCTGCTGGGTTCGAGTAAACCTGCGATAATATCCGCGAGTGTTGATTTACCCGCTCCAGAGGAACCGACAAGGGCAAGAGTCTGATTTTTTTTGATCTCAAGACAGAGATTTTGAAAAATTTCACTCTCATTTCCAGGATAACAAAAATTCAGATTTTTGATATGAATGGCATGCTTTAATTGCGGGCTATCTTGGTGAGCATGTATCGTCTCTTGTTCTTTCTCGCAACTTTTCAACATCTGATGCACATCGTCAAAAGCTGGCACTTTGTGTAAAAGCTGTTGGTAGGTTTTTTGCATCTGGGTTAGTTGAGGCAGTAGACGCGAGAAAATAATTAACAATAAAAGAATGTTTGGCAAGGGAACAGTGAATATAGTGAGGGAGATGTAAAAAAAACCACTGAATGCCATCACAGCGCCGACCATATGAACCCATTGGGTTAAGGCATTCATTTTTGTGAGACGCACTTGCTGCGTTTCAAGTGCTTCACTCACCTGTGAGAGTTTGTCCGCATGATAGCCCTCGCTCGCGTAGCTTTTTATCATTTTTAAACTGCTAAGCTGTTCGGTTAACATCTGAAAAATTGTTTTAAAGTTGATAAGTTGGTTGCGGCCGGAACCGAATATTATTTTGTTCAATGGAAAAAGTAAGGCCAACAATAGAAAAGCAAAAGCCACGGCCAGCAGCGTCATTTTCCATGAAAGTAAAAAGGCCAGCCCCAGCATAATCACACTCAACACTAATTGACTTAAAAAAAACAGCATTAGTTGGGATGCGTGGCCAATGGCTTGGACTTGTCCAGACAGGCAATGAATAAAGTCAGACATTTTATTTTGAACAATAAACTGCCAGTTGCTATGCAGTAATTGCCGGTATAATCGGTTGCGTAAAAAACTGATATAGCGTTGTTGTAAAATGGTACTTTTTACGGTCAACAAATAACGTAGTGATGCGATCACACTGATAATGACAATGTAAATAAATAATATGTGGTGTAATTGTGCGTCCACCCCAAATGTATTGAAAAGCCTGTCGGCGGTCTGGGTGATGCCCGTTTGATTGGTGCCCACCATGTCCAAACCCACGATTTGTAACAATGGGAAGATAAAAAGGAGGCCAATTCCAGCGCTTAAACCTTGGATGAATATTAGTACCAATACGACGGTTTGTTGGCCGGGGGCAAAGTGATAAAATTCCCGAAATGCTAACCAGAGAACAGAGATATTATTGATGCGCATTTCAGGATTCTACTTTCAATTGCTAGCGACCTTTATTTATTCTTGGCGTAATTCAGTCGCCGTGTATATGCGCACGAACATGTGTGCGGTTTATTTTTTGTGGCAATAATGTTGATGACACAAAGACACTCACTACAGGGTAAGACTGGTGCCCCTCGCGTCCGGTGACCACCCAAGGCCCCACCTTTACCCAGGCGTGAGCTTTCATTGGGTCGGTGTGATCTCCAGTTAAACGTGCGCCTAAACAGATAACATGAGGTATGTGGTAGAAGTTCAATAGTATTCGGGCCATTACTGCTTGCACTAGGCATTTGGACTGCCAAGGAGTGTAGCGTGCAACAAGCGCCGTGATACGGCCAATTCGCCAAGCTACATCCAACTCCTGTTGCGAAACCAGTGAGGACACTTGGTGGTTTTTGTAGTGTTGTCCCAAGCTTCGCACCAACCAGCGAAAGCGAATGGTCAGCAATGACAAGCGAATGAACCCGCTAATGGGAAACAAAATAAAAAGCCACGCTTTTTCTCGCCACGGTAGTCGCCAAAAACTGCCAAGTTTTTTCTTTGGGCAAGTGAATATTATTTTAACACCCATTATCAAAGGCTATGTTTCAGTCAAAATAGGGGCTGTATCTTGTAAGCAACGCATGAGGATTAAGGACTGACCTCAATGGCATCTTGTTCTGCAAGTTGATGCAGAAAATTCAAAACATCTCTTTGGCACTGTTCGTGATCCACCTCATATTCTTCTTGTAAAGATTGACAAATCTGCGCCACCGGTTTGAAGCTGTCAATTTGATTCCAGATGCAGCTGGCAATCGTATCTAAGCCATAATACTGGCCTTTATCGATGTTCATCATCACCGTTTCACCATCGATAGTGGCTTGGACAAGGGTGTCATTGCGTTGAATGCTACTGGTAAGTGTTATTTTTTTAGCCATACTATATTCTCAGAGGAAACAATATCTATCGCATAATTATTAGCTCAAAGATCGCAACGATACAAGTTGCGCTGTCACTTCGTGTGACGGGATAAAAATAAAAGGGGGAATATGAGCAGCCTACATGCCTGTTGGCACAACCAGTCAGACGCCAAACCGGCGCACACCTTAACTAAAATGCTGAATGCGTCGAATTACTGGCAGCCAGACGCTTTATGTCAGTGGAGTGATTTGAAAAATAATGTTGGTTTGGGCAAAGCCCAACTCTTTAACGCGGCACACAGTAAGAAAGATAAAGTTTTTTTTGATTCACTATCCGGCCTTGCCATTACCGCGAATGCTCGTATTGATAACCGCAATGCCTTGGCGAGATCATTACAGCTGGAAGAAAGCGACCCTTCCATTACCACTGATGGGCAACTCATTTTGCAGTGTTATATTCGTTGGGGCCGTGAGTGCCCTGCGCACCTGCGCGGCGATTTTGTTTTTGTTATATGGGATCAGCATCGGAAAAAACTCTTTTGTGCGCGTGACCACTTTGGCATTAAAATCTTGTTTTATTCTCATAGCCGAGCGGGAGTGATGGTGAGCAATGAACATAACGCGTTTTTCACTTCTGGCTGGCATGAGGCGAACAGCATTGATGAAGAATGGCTGGTAAAACAGCTGTGGGGCTTAGGCCCCAAGTCCTTAACTTCGCCATGTTCAGGCATTGCGGTATTGCCGCCAGCTCACAGCCTTGAGCTGGATGCGGATGGCATAAAACTTTCGTGTTACTGGCACTTAAAATCGAAAAGCCACGCTTCACGGTTGAGTGACGAAGCACTCATTCAAGAATTAAAACGCCGCTTTGAGGCTGCGGTGCGCGTGCGTACAGAAAGTGAATTTCCTGTTGGAGCCGAATTGAGCGAGGGACTTGATTCAAATGGCATTGTGGGATTTGCCGCACAACACATGCAACAAACACCTCTATACACGTTTTCATATGACTGTTTGGCACTTGATGATGAAAACCGTCATGTTTGGGCCAACACCTATGCTGACATTGAAGCTATGTTGGCCATGCATGAAAACATACAACCCGTTTGGCAAGCGGACACGGAAAACACCATTAGGGGGCAACAGCGGGATGACAAGCAGGCGTTTTATCGTGCCTTTGGAGGTATCGTACCTGTCCGTGGTGTCCAAGCTCGGCGCGCCCGTTTGGCGCGTGACCGAGGGATACGGGTTATGTTGTCGGGATGGGGTGGAGATCACTGTGTGACCAGTTATGGTGACAACTACGCAGATGAATTGTTTCGCCGAGGTCAGTTGATACGGCTGTCCCAATTACTTAGAGCAAAAAAGTTTCGGGGTAGAGGCGAAGCCATTACGAGTGCCTGCTTATGGTTGTCGCTTAAAAAGCTTATGCCAAAATTTCATGTCTTCTTAAGAAAAAGCCGGCCTGGAGTTGAAAGAGCGTCGGAACAGAGAGCCCGGCATCATTTTCTTGAAAAAAAATGGCAGAAGCGTTTTGGCCTGAATACGGCGTTGGCTAACCATCATCGTGTTTACCAGTGCCAGTCGGTGAAACAGAAAGAGCAACTTGAGTTATTTGGCCTTAGTTTGACCAAGCGCCTGGTTGAATCTGAGTTGATCGGGCGTCAATTTCGCCTCGAATTCCGTTTTCCTATGTTAGATGTGGATTTAGTGGAGTTTGCACACAACCTCCCCAGTCATTTGAAAATTCACGAAGGCGTTGAACGTTATGCTTTTCGACGTGTGCTCGAGGGCGTGACCACCAAACGCATCCAGTGGCGCATAAAGGCGGATGCTGACTATCCCAATCGGGATCGGACGGCTGAAACTGATTGTCGGATAATGCGCTTGCGGGAGAGACTGCCTAGCAGCAAACTTATGGCTCGTTTTAGCAGCAAAATGGCATTGAATCATTGCTTGGAGTTTCGAGATCGCCCCTTACTTGATCGCCTGGAATTTCTACTGGATGTGGAAACGCATTATTTTTCTGCGGAAAGCCCCTCAATGTCTAAGGTGGAGACTTCGATAAAGGAACATAGTGTTTTACAAAATGCTCATGCTACAGAGGGTTCCGAGTGAGTGCTCTGGTAGTGAAACATGACGTTTCGCCACTTCCGCTGGACTATGCGTCCTACGGGGAAAAGTATTTTTTGCATTGCATCACAGGTCCATCGACAAAACCAAACGATGCCTTTATCACGCAGACTGAGCGCCGAATGGTCACATCTGAAGCGACACGACAACTTGTCTTTGTTGATGAAATAAAAAATCGCGAACGTGAGCCTATTGCCGGGTTGATATTTCACAGTGCTCGCTGTGGTTCGACGTTGTTGTGCAACATGCTTGATTCTCTGCCGAACTGTTATGTTGTCAGGGAAAGTGGTGTGCTGAATAAACTGCTGCATGATCGCACGCTCAGTACGGCGCAAAGACAGGGACTGCTGTCAGCCGCTTTAATCTGTTATAGCCGCTACGCGAGCAGCATAGGCGCTCGCTGCGTGATTAAATTTACCAGCCATTGTGCCTTGCGCATGCCCGACATTCGGGCCTTGTTACCTGACACGCCCTGGGTCTATTTGCACCGTGAGCCTGAGGAGGTTGTGCAATCCCAGCTAAAAAAACGCGCGGGTTGGGTGTCCTCAACATTTGTTCGTCAAGTCCTTGATGTGCCCAAAGAGCAAGTCCCCCAACAAACCGCCCAGCAAGTAGCGCTCATGCTAAAACATTGTTACCAAGAGGTGATTCAGCGGAAGAGCGAGCAGCCAAATGGTCGACTCTTAAGTTATGAACGGCTAGTCGCCAGTGGAGGTACTGTAGCTTCAGAGGTGGCCCGTTATTTCGGCTTTATTCCGTCGGAAGGTGAGGTGTCAAACATGGCCTTGTGTTTAAGTGTGGACGCCAAGACCGGCAGCCAACGAAAGCCAGAGTCACATAGATACGCTTCCCAACAAAAACTCGAGGTGGAGCAAGCGTGCCAACGCTGCAGGAAAGAATATGAGTCCTTATGTGACGGGTGATGATGCCCTTAGTGGTGTAGGTGGAGATCTCGAGCGATACGCTGGCCATAGCCATTACCAGTTCCCAGAATCTGTTCGTCTGCTCAACGACCCCCTATTTAAATCCCGCCTGCTTGAGAAACTTCATTTTCGCCTGGAGCAGTCGTCCGACCCTCAACTTTACCGATCAATAGTGGACACCTACCGCCGCGCAGGCGATTTGGTGCAGGCCGCCGAATATGCCAGCAAATGGGCCGCGTTGGAGCCAGATAACCCTCAGGTTGTGTATCTAGTTAAACTATTGTTGCAGCAACCACTTTCTAATAGCCCCTACACCGCCGCCGACATTCAGCCGGCGCCCGTCATTACGATCGATCATTTTCTTGATAAAGAGGAACGCGAGTATTTCTGGTGCAAAGCCATGGCGTCAGAAAAGAGTTTTGAAAAAGCAGGAATGGGGTATGGAGATACCCCAGTGATAGATTGCTCGCGCCGTGATACGGAAGTACTCAAGCTTGACGGGAAGGAAAAAAAAACATTACGCGAGAAAATCGACAGCCAAGTGGAGGGTCTTTTTGAGCACTTACAATGGGAGTCAAAACCGGTCAAGAAAATCGAAGTCAAGTTGACAGCACACACTCAAGGTGGTTTTTTTCAGATCCACCAGGACCGTTATCCTCGTGACCCCGGAGTCTGTGAAAGCCGCCAACTGAGCTGGGTTTGTTATTTTCATGCACAACCTAAGCGGTATCGTGGTGGTGACCTTGTATTATTCGATTCCAGTTGCCAGAGGAAAAACCATCAATGCAATACTCTCAACTACACACGTTACGTACCCAAGGATAATCAGTTGGTGTTTTTTCCCTCTTGTTTTTTTCATGCCGTGACTCCGGTGAGTTTAATGCAAGCCGGGTTTGAATCAAGCCGTTTTGCATTGGTTGGTCATGTGCGGTGTTGAGTCTGCATTTGTGGCTTGCAATCAGCGCCATAAATAATAGCGTCAGTGTGCTATAAATAATGGAGAGTGATTGAAGCTGTAGTTAATAACATTAAAAATAATAGTGACTGGAGGTATTCAATGAGCAATATTAGCAGTGAAATTGATGACAATGATGCAGAGCAGCTGTCTCCCACAGAGGATTCCCTGAGGGCTCGCAAGTCATGGTATCCGCCTAAAATGAAAGTTCTTGATGGCTCCCAAACAGAAGGGAAAAGCGCTTCGGATTTCGAAACTCCTGACTTTGGGCCTAGCTAGTGTCCATCCTGAAATAGGACTCTGCTACGGAAAAATATAAACACTCATCTTTGCGTCACTACATGTAGTTGTTTGCAATAAGCAAACGCTCACATGTAGTGACGCAAATCTAAGAGTTTCTATTTCCCCTCGCGACGAGCCATTTCTGGATGGGCACTAGCTAAACCCTATCCAAATGGAGGGTTGAATTTACGCGTTAACTTTTTTGGGGAGGCCTCTATTTGGGGAAAATACAAATATATACCGCGTTTGGTTTGAACATATCCAGTGATATAGAACTTTCTTTGCTCCGAGCAAACACGTCAGGGCCTTATGACATTTGTTTTGCGCGTGGCAATGTCAGTAAATCCGGGCTTGAAGGCGCTGCGGTGATTCGTCCGCACAGTCAGACTTCGCCGAACGTATTGTGGTTTCATGCCCCTGGTATTGCTTGGTTTTATGTGACTGGCGGCAGCCAAGTAGTCTACGAGCCCGAGAAAGGCGCCGATGAACAAAGTATTCGGCTTTATTTACTGGGAACGTGTATGGGGGCGCTTATGCATCAGCGCAACCGCTTGGTGATCCACGGGAACGCTGTACGCATCGGGGGGGAGTGTGTCGTTTTCGCCGGAATTTCCGGAAACGGTAAATCCACATTGGCCACCGCATTATATCAAAAGGGCTACCAACTTTTGGCTGATGACCTCGCCGTTATCGATGAGCACTATCAGGTGCTTCCCTCCTATCCACAAATCAAACTTTGGCGTAATACCGCAGATAAGCTTGGAATTGACGTAAGCTTGTTGTCACGAATTCGCCCACAAATAGAAAAATATGTATTGCCTTTGACTCACGGATTTTGCGACCAGGCGCTGCCGATTAAAGCGGTGTATATTCTTAGCACCCACAACCAAGATACTTTTGAGTTCAACCCCATCCGCGGTGTTGATAAGTTTATTCTAATGAAAAACCAGACTTACCGCGTTGGCCACCTGGAAGGACTTGGTTTAAGAGCTCAGCACCTAAAACTATGCGCCCAATTGGCTGATCGGACTGTTATGACTCGAATTGTCAGGCCGCGAAAAGGTTTCGCGCTGGACAAACTTGTAAACTTGATAGAAGAGGATATGCAAAAAAACGGAATTGCGGCGTGAAGTACAGCGAAAACCTTCAAGCTAGCATCTACTGGTTGGTTTCTTATCCTAAATCCGGTAACACTTGGGTGCGTACTTTTATCGCTAACCTCCAGGCGAATGACCTTGAACCGGTTGACATCAATGAGCTGCAGACCGGCGCCATTGCCAGTTCACGAGAGTGGGTACAGGGCGCGTTGGACTTTGATATCAATGAACTCACTCATGACGAGGTGGACTACCTTCGGCCCGAGGCCTACTGTTGGCTGTCCCAGCAAATGGCGGCGCCGCAATACCATAAAATCCATGACGCCTATACACGGCTAGCCAATGGCGATGTGTTGATTCCTCCTGTGGCGACCTGTGGCAGCTTATACATTGTACGCAACCCGCTCGACGTGGTGGTTTCCTTTGCCCACCACAACAATTGCTCAGTCGACCAAACAATCACCAACATGGCAAACCCCGAATTTTGTGGTGGAAACGGTGAGCAAGGCCTTCATTATCAACTGAGACAGAGATTGTTAAGCTGGTCGGCGCATGTATTAAGTTGGTTAAACGCAGAAGGCATGAATGTAGCCTTGGTCCGCTATGAAGATATGAAATGTGATCCACTCAATACTTTCACCAAAGTTGCCCGCTTTCTTGAGTTACCTTACGACAAAATTTCAGTGGAGAAGGCTTTGTCCCATTCTGGGATAGAAAAATTACAAGCTCAAGAAGCGAAAAATGGCTTTAAGGAAAAATCGCAAAACTCTGTCAACTTTTTTCGTAAGGGCATCGTAGGGGACTGGCAAAAAAACATGACAGAAGAACAGGTGCAGCGAGTGATTGATGATCACCGAGACGTTATGCTTCGTTTGGGTTATCTCGACAACGATGGCTTACCTGTTCGCTGTTTTGAACGATCACTATCCCGCATTAATGATTCAAAGTACGGACTGAGCCCCTCTCCGGTAAGCTGATGCGGCGTAACGTCCCAGTTGATATTTCCCTCCAATAGCCGAATTCCCTCGTCGGTTAATGCGAAGTCCCAACCTATGGTCGCAATATCTGAAAAACTGGAGTGAGCAATTTCGGCTATCTGTTTAAGGCTATGCCAATCAGGGAGATCTTTGTCCGCCAATCTTTTTGCGATGTGGCCCCCATTTTTATTGTCAGATGACAAGCTGACAAAACTTAAGTCGATGGGCTGAAGCCGTCCCGTATCGATGTCAATGCTAACGAGACTTACGCGATGGTGACTTACAGGGATTTCCATGACAGCACATAGGCATTGAGGACCATTTTTATTCAGCGCTGTGACCAAACGTATGGTGATTAATTCTAGGCACGGGCAGTGACTATCTAACCAGTGAGTGTTTTTTAATAAGGGTTGTATTAGGTAATCCTTTTCTTCAAATTGCTTGTTTAACGTAGCTTTAATGTCATCTAGCCCGCCAAAGTGATCATATTTTCCGTGCAGCTCATAACGATTATGTTGTTTATCGTGAAGCAATGTGTAACACCCTTGTTTGCGGCTGCCATCCACTGGTTTCAAAAATAATGATTGCCCTTGAAAAAGAATAGCGTCGGTGGCGGTGTCACCCCGCTTGACCCGATTTATACTTGACACCACAGGGAGGTTAAGCTTGCTCATTGTTTCCGCAAATACGGTTTTATCCGACATGAGCCGTCGGCTCTGCGGGCTAATACTGGGCGACATCATGTGATGCCAGCTGGGTAGCTCATGCGCATATACAAAGTTTAACCATTTACACCGTGGATACTGGTAGAGCCTAAAGAGATAATAAAAGCGCGGCGGCGTACTGTAAAAAAGAGCGAGTATAAGAAGATCTTTCAGTTGTTTATATTGGGGGACGTGTTTTTGTGATGTTAGTTTTGCGCTGTAGCGCCTCCAATTTCGGCAACATTGTTGCCAGCTGTAAAATAGGTACCATAGTACATAACTATGGAATACCATTAGACTCCAGAATATTGCTGGTCTTTGTGAAAAGCCAGAAAAAAACGCTTGCCGGTGTAGTAAAAGCGTCGAATTTTTTCTCGGCACCAGATAACGCCAACTTAAGAGCCCGCGCGGTTCCGATGGGTTTAAATAGCGTTTAATGATTCGTTGCCAGCGGTGAATATGCATTTAGATCTCACGGAGTGACCCCATAACGCTATCTGTTAGGGCTTGGTTAAGATTATTAATCTATCGGGGAAAAACTTTCTTGCTATTTCTGTATTGAAGCATCCTAAGCATGGTTTAAGTATAGTAATAAGAAAATTTAACGAGAGGCAATAATCTCGTATCGAGGACCTTTCCTTTCATGGCTTTAGCTAGGGGAAACCTCTTTGTAATGGCGGCGGGCTATTCCTAGGAAGGTCATTGCAAAGCTAATTAAAAACAATAAGATTAAACGCATTTTTGGAACTTTAAAGTATTGTGTTTCAGGCGCCCAAGCAGGATCGATAACTTCAAAAGCGGAATTAAGATTAGTATTGTTGAGTATTAGTGATCCTTTAAGGTTTTCAATTTTATTTTGGAGGGTTTTTCTTACGGTGAAGTATGCTTCCTTGGAGACCATTTCATCCATACGGCCAATCATCAACTGTGTTTTTTTGTGTTTTTCTTGGGCAATATAAATATTAGCAAAATCAGTGATATTGTTAACAATGTGTGCACCTTCGCCTGCGTCTCTCCATATTAATGAAACATTAACAAACCCACTTGTCTTTTGAATTCTTACGACAAGTTTTTTTAACAAAAATCTTACCGCTCGAGCCATCGATGGCTCTAGTGTAGATTTCCTTAGTTTGGTTTTATTTCCGCTTAAAAGACGAATAGCTTTTCGTATATTACTTTTAATGATATTTAGAAACCCTGACTCCGGCTTCTTCCAGCGCTTATTTAGTTTGTCCCATCGTTTAGGGAATAAAGTGGGTTTGAGTGTGTATTCATTGATAAAACTTTCAATAAATTGGTGGGATTTTAAAATGGCTATTTTTGCATGATAGCTCATGGCGCTGTGTTGTTGCTGTTGGCGAAAGTGAAAGCGGATTACCCTTCGGGAAGACCGGTTATGATTCTTTAAGGCTCCACGTCGCATATTTTCTATTTGAGGATTGCTGGGTGTGATGGTGCTTTTAATTTTATATAACGGTTTCTGATTGACATAGAATAACAATAATACGCAGGCTAATGTAGGAATTACCGTCAGCCTAGCAATCTCTTTTCTAGTTAGGTGAAATCGGATTCTTCCAATTTTTATACGCATATTGAACCTAGGGGAAATCAAACACTACGTTTTATTTTTTTCGATGGTTCTATTTGCTTACCTGGGCCAGCTTTGTAGTGGTAAAAGAGTCTTAAGAGCCTTAACAAGAAATACAAAATGGATAGACTTTTTGGTATATGAGGAAAGTTCTTTAAATCAATAATACATGGTTTGAATCTATGAATCAGTACAGACCACTTGTTTGGCCAGTGACACGGCATTAACACCTCAAATATGTATATCTTCCATTTAAAAATCATAGAATCTTGTCTTTGGGGGTGGTTGAGCGCGCGCAACGACTGCTTGGCTTGTATTTGCGAAATCAGGCTCTTTTGATAAAACAAATCAATCTTGCTTGGCAATTCAACGCCAAATAGGGCGTTTGCTAGTAACCAGCTTACGGTGAGCTCCTTCATAACATCGTAATGATTTGCTAGGCGAGTTAATTCATCTACATCTTCATTAAAGTGGGTGAAGTTTTGTTCAAGATAAAGGGAAATATCCAGCAACCATTTCATACGATGAAATAATGTGTGGGCACCATGCCAGCAAAGGTAAAGGAGTTCGTTGTTTAACTTTTCTTGAACGGTTATTTTAGTGAACAACTGCGGGCTCATCTTATTGGATAAGCTTGTGGAGTATCCGCTCAACCGCGTATGAAGCTCAAGCATTACTCCGGCTTTGTTTACGTAAATAATGTCCTTATGGCAGCCCCAATAAAGAGACTTCTGATGCCTTGATAGCCTTCCAAATTCCGGGCATGTACATTTATAACCGTTTTGAGTGAGCAACTCGTGAGCCACCTCCATTTTGTTTGGAGGAATTACTAAATCGATGTCTCTTGCGTGTCTTTTTGCGATATCCCCATACAATCTCTGAGCTAGAGGAATACCCTTTATAGGATGAACAGGAACATCTGCTGACTTAAACAAACACAGTAGTTCACTAAAGGTTTTAAACTGTCGCCGACTTTGCTCTATATTTTGTTGGTACGTGTGATTCAATTGTTCGATGAGCTGTTGAGGCAATAATGAGGGTAGATGATCTCTCACGTTGCAGGAAACACAAGGCCCTAATCGGTGTTGATGCACAAGTGCTTCGAAGCGATTGGCGTCAATAATCTTAGCCAGGGAAGCTGAGAGCACAACCTGCTGCGCGGTCATCTTTGGACGACTCACCAGAGCAGCCAACTTTAGTTCTGGGGTTATCTGTGCTTTAAGGGCTTTCATGTTCTAGTTTATTTGTTGGGGTTTCAAGAGGAACGATAGTATTAAAGAATAGATGGTTGTGTTAAGTATCGCCAGTATCTGTCTCTATTCCGGTCAACAATATCCGAACACTGATTTTTTAGAATTTACGCACTAACGGGCTTCGCTTGTTGGTCCCTGAAAAAGACTCACGAACCTGCTCCTACGGAGCCGAACCGACACTCATTTTCAGCAACTATATTTTAAGTTTCGTACGTAGCAGGTGCTAGATCGCCATATGCCATGAGCTACCTACCAATGTTGCAATAAGCGACATCCTGCCCATACCCTCTCGTGTTGGTTACGTCACTTTAACCAACCAATCGTGTTTGAGGATGCCAAAACGCTCGACAACGGCGTTCTCCCAACAGACAGCAACGCCCCCATATTGGCTCGCATGTCGCAAAAAACCTCTTTCGAAAGTGTATTGCGAGCCGAGATCGCTACAAACCTCGCCATGAAAGATGATGATTTACTGCTGCTAGAACTATGCTGGTTTGTCTTTGACGTCTGTAGCCGAGGAGTTTGGTGATAGTGCGTAGTCAGTTATATGTGATATTCGGGGAATCTGATGAAGGGGGAGGCTAAAAGAGCCGTGTGAGATTGAGTGGAGGTTTGGCATATAAGGGAGGCCCTTAATCGAAACATTGTTGGCCTTGAAAAATGAGCGGGCACTAGATATGACTATTTTTAATCGGTGTGACGAAGATCAAATAAATCGACTTTTGGGACTTGATAAAAACTTTTATATTCGTATTATCTGTCTATCGATATCAATTATTAAAAAGGAATTTATAATGGTTTCATGTAGTTCAATTACAGCTTTAACACTCGATAAAGAGAGCTTGTCCGCTATCAAGCGAATCAAAAGCCAAAAACACTTTGCGAAGTCGATTGGCGCGGCTATTACTTCAGAGTTGAATCCAAGAGGTGTTTTTCACAGCATTTTCACAAAAAATAGTTCTCCCATTGTTGCTTATAATATTACCCAGACCGATTGGGGGTTTTATGGCCAGTCAATGGCTAGCTTGCCTAAGACCCAGAAGGCGTTAATAGTGAAAGAAATTGACTTTATGATAATTCATTATCAACTGGGGAAATATGATCACAAGCATGTTCAATTTTGGAAAGGAATGAAATATGGCTGCGAATAAATTTTATTTTATGAAACTTATAGTGCCAGCCTTCACTGTTATGTTGGGGGTTGCGTGTAATGCAGATGTTAAAGAAGCTCCAGATAAAGCTCCAAATGAAGTTTTAATATTTGTTTCAGGAAAAATATTGAAGGCAATTGTTACCTATGAAAATCGTGCGGGTCATTGTAATGACTTAATGGAATCAAACGCTGCACCAAAGCTAGATGCGAGTAAACTTGCTGCGCTTAAGGCTACGAGAGAAGACGCTGTGATAGCACTTTCCTATATGCGATTTAATAATTATTTTATCTGTGAGCGGGATGCACGGCTTGAACTCGCTTTTCATCTGGGCACTATGCAGGTTTTGAAGAAGGAAATGAGTCTTGATTCTCACTTTGTCGAGAAAATACAAGATTTTATAGCTTACCCTTCAAGTCGAGAGCTTGGAATGGAAATAAAATATTTGAAGCTTTCCAAAGCTCATCGGAGTTATTTTGAATCTACTATTGGCCGCAAGCCTTTTGATCTGATGAAGGCTTTAGAGGTGAATAAGCTCTTTCGTGATTGATTTTCTTTCAGAGGGTTAGAGAAGTTTCTAGCCCCTTCCTGATGCCTTCAGCACAGCATTCTTTCATAGTGTGAACGCTTGATCTTAAAGGTTATAAGGTGTCAAGTTGATCTTACAATGCTTAACCAATAGACCTACCAGTAATACGCCGCGCTAGCACCTCGTATCATAGAGAACATGATCATAGTTAACGTGTTGATTGTTGCTACTAAAAATAACGATCTATATATGCCGCCAGGACTATCTGATTTCCAATCGCTCTTTACGCTCCCAACAGCTCGGCTGTCATTCCTGAATCAATCAAAGCCCCAAACTAATCAAAATAATCGCTAAAACCACGCCTATAACGGGAATGAATACGGTTAGTGCTGCCATTGGCCAGTAGGCTGACTTGTGGGTTTCATGGCAGATGACGCGAATGGTGGTGACGATATAGCCGTTATGGGGGAGGGTGTCTAAAGCGCCAGAGGAGATGGCAGTTATGCGGTGAAGGTGCTCTGGGTCAACGCCGATATCCAAGTAGTGTGGGGCCAATTCGGGTAGGGCTATGGTTTGTCCGCCAGAGGCGGAACCGGTGAGTCCGGCGACGACGGTAATGGCCACGGCGGCGCCGATTAGGGCGTTGCCTTCGATGCCGATCATTGTCGACACGATAACGCCGAAAGCGGGTGATAATTTAGCGACGAAGCCAAACCCCACAACGGCTGAAGTATTACCGATGGCCAGTAATGCGCCGGTTGTGCCGTCGTTGACCATGCTGCCGACGTCTTTCATATATTTGTGGGTGGTGGCTACAAGGGTGAGGCAGCCACCGAGTAGGGCTACGATCAAGGCGTTTTGTTGGAGAGTTTCATGAAGGAGGAATGAAGATCCGAGGACGACAATTAAAGGCAGAATGCCGGCAATGGGGTGGGGGAGTTCGGCAACTTCTTTAACGGTTAAATCGTGGCGGAGGGACGCTTGCTTTTCATCTAGCTCAAAAACCTCGCCATTGGCGCGGGCCTTTTTGATCATATATTGCAGCCATAAAAAACCGGTGACGGCCATAACAACGGAAACAACGGCGCTGACTTCCCAGGCGGCGAGTGGGGTGGTGCCCAGGAACTTTATGGGAATCCAGTTTTGTATTTCGGGTGAACCAGCAGAGGTCATGGTGAAGGTAACTGACCCAAAGGCAAGTGCAGCCGGGATAAAGCGGTGGGGAATATTGGTGTCTCGGAAAAGGCTTAACGCCATGGGGTAAACCGAAAACGCGACGATAAATACACTGACTCCGCCGTAGGTCAAAATGGCGCAGGTGGCGACTACGGCAAAGGCGGCGTGGTTTCTTCCTACTTTAGAGATGATCCAGGCGGCTAAGGCGTCAGCAGTGCCGGTATGTTCCATCATTTTGCCAAACAAGCTGCCGAGCAGGAACATAAAGAACCACGCTCCGGTAAAGCTCGCAAACCCGGCCATATAACCTTGAATAAAGTTGTTGGTGCCGTCGGTGGAGAAGACGGTTACGCCTCCGGTTATGGCAACTAAGAGGGCGCATAACGGAGCAGCGAGAAACAGGTTCATTCCCCGTAGTGTCAGGTACATGAGTAAAAACAACCCGCCGATCAGCCCGATCATACTGATCATGGCGGAGCCTTAAGACGCTCGCATAATGCGTGTGTGGTGTTTAGCTGTCTCACATGCGCTTCATTTTTACTGTGTCTTCTGCTTATATTGACGCTTCATCTGATCAAGATCCTTGTGGTGGTGTTTGTTATCCCGGCTGAGTGATGGGGATTAGCCTGGTTTATGTGGATGGTTTGGGAGGTAACGGCCAGTCGGTATCGACTGGAACAGTGTTGAGTGATGGTTTTCTTGGCGTGCAATGCTCGTGCTCCTTTAGCGCCTTTACTGTCAATTACAACAGTGTTGAGGCTTGAAGCGATGTCCCAAATCCTGGGGCTGAATCGGCGATATCCCGTCGTGTGTGTCACTTTCGTTTTCACATAGGTTTGCATGCCTTCACTTGCCTGGCGTTTGAAAGTTCTTTCCTGTCGCCCTTTTGGCGATGGTTGATTTAATTATAGTAGTTGGGCTGTTTATTCGCAGGTGTGATTTGGGGCTCAGGGGACGGGGGACGGGGGACGGGAAACTGGGGACTGGAAACGGGAGACTGGAAGTTGGAGGCTATTGGGGTGGTGGCAGATGGCCGGAAACGGGTTCGATTTGGGGGCCGGAAGGCGCTTCGCTTTTCCGGTCTACGTGGTGTGTTTCTGTGTGGGCTTGTGCGCTGTCGTAGGGTGGAAAAGCCGAAGGCGCCTTCCACCGAGACTCAAGATCTTTGTCGATCTATTACGCTGGTAGCGAGCGCCTTTACTTTTCGGGTGGAAGGTTGGCGCCTGATGCGAGCAAGCCCGCGATTTTCTCTGCGCTAATCCTTGCCAGAACATCATAGCCTACGGGCGTAAAATGTTTGTGGCCTTTCACGTAGTAGAGCTTCACGTTTTCAGTCAGTAATTGTTCAAAGTCGGCAACTGGTGAAAGCTTCAAGACGTCTGCGGATGTCTTTCCTATTAGCTGATCAAATGAACTTACGATCTTCTCGTCAAATCTTTTCCAGGGGATATCCAGCAAGAGTGTTTTGGCGTTATTAGTCTTGGCCACTTCTGCGATCTTGTTGACAAGGCTAGAATCTAAATCAACTAATGGAGGCTGTTCGAGAACGTTGGAGGTGGTGTTTACGTTATCGTTTACCGCAATTTGCTGTTCTGATGTCGCGGCAGATTTCACCTTCAATAATATGCCTTTTACGAATTGAGCGAGGTTGTAGCGTATAGCGGTATAAAGGTGGCAGTTTTGGATAAGCCAGCGGTACACGCTGTATTCCATTAGCTTATCTCGGGTTTCAATCGCGGGAAGAAACGAGGCGGCTTTTCGAACCAATTGGTTGTTTTCAAGGGCAAATAAGCCGGAGCGAAGGTTATCCGATGGGTCGGTTTGATGCCATTCGAGGACAACGAAGTCGGGGTCGTATTTTAGTCCTACTTCTTGTAACTGGATAAGGGACTCTGCTGTGCCAAACCCACTGACGGCGAGGTTAATGACTTCACAGTTATGGCCGAGAGTGGCTAAGCGCGTTTCGAGTCGGCTGCCGTACGAATTTTCGAGGGTGACTTCATAGCTCATAAAGAATGAGTCGCCGAGAATCACTATGCGGCATACACCTTCGGGCTTTTCGAATGGAAATTCTCGATCGCTGCGAATGCCGGCGCTGTTAATTCGCATTTCGACTTCAATTTCCGGTGTGTAATGCCAGTACACGGCATTGCCCACGTTCTTACGAATACCAATGTCGGACCCGGTTACGTAGCGGGGAAGTATAGCCTGGGGACTGAATATTCTTAAAAATAATTCAGCGAACACAAGCGAATATAAACCCAGTAGGGCTAATTTAACGATGCTAGAGGTACGTAATTTCACGATGAATATTCTGCTTTTTTAAAAATCAAAATATATAAATGCCGCATCGCCCGATGGTTGTAGGAAGATGAAGGCACAAATAATAAATAAGACAATGTTGGCGCGAATAAAGAAGGGGAGGTCTTTTATGAACTCGCCGTTCTTTGTGTAAGCTTGGTAACCGTCGTGCATCAGCAAGGGTAATAAATAAAAGCCCAATGTTGACCATGCTCCAACGGAGAAATTATTGAATTGAAAAATACCGATTAAATAGTCTCCGGCGAATTCAATGCTGGAGGCGCGAAACAGCAGCCAGGTTAGTACAACTAAGACAAACATCAGCGCGGTAAGGCTCGCGTTCGCACAAGTCCGTTTTACCCATGACATGCCGTCGATAATACTGAGTTTTTTATCGATATCCAGTAGTCGGTAAATAATGAGTACCGTTCCGTGCATTACGCCCCAGGCAATAAACGTCCAGTTGGCGCCGTGCCACAATCCGCCCAGTAGCATGGTTAAAAACAGGTTGCGGTAGGTGATAAATTTACCCAAGCGGCTACCGCCAAGGGGGATGTAAAGGTAGTCTCTGAGCCAGCTCGAAAGGCTGATATGCCAGCGTTGCCAAAACTCCGAAGGTGTTCGGCTAATATAGGGGACGTTAAAGTTGACCATTAAGTTAAAGCCCATCATCCGTGCGATGCCCCGTGCCATATCGGAGTAACCGGAGAAGTCGCAATATATCTGGAATGAAAATGCGAGTAGCGCGACGGTGAGTTCGCCGCTGGACATTATAGAGGGGTTGTTAAAAGCAGGCTCCGCTAATATGGATAAGTTGTCTGCAATGACGGCCTTTTTAAATAAGCCCCAAAGAAAGAGATAAGCGCCTTCTCGAAAGAACTCACCGCTCATGACGCGTTTTTTGAAGAACTGTGGCAGTAAGGAAGCGCCGCGTTCAATTGGGCCTGCAACCAGTTGGGGGAAGAAGGCGACGTAGGCTGACACATCGATCAATTTGGTCGAGGGCTGGAGCTTTTTACGGTACGAGTCGATGGTGTAGCTCATGGTCTGGAAGGTATAAAACGAAATCCCGACCGGAAGCACAATGTCCAAGGTCACTTGGTTGATGGTTATGCCCGCGAGAGTTCCGAGTTCACGTAGGCCATCGGCAAAAAAGTTGAAGTACTTAAATACGGCCAGTAAGCCGAGGTTGACCACTACGCTGATGGCGAGATAAATTTTGGTGTTGAAGCGGAAGCGCTTACGCTCTAGATAGTGGATGGCGGGGAATAGCAGCGCGGCATAGCCAAATACCATGTAGAGGTATTCAAGGTTGGCGGCAAGGTCTATCGACAGTACCCCAATACTGGTCAGCATTAAGAATGCAAAGGCTTTCAGACGCTCCTTAGTATTGATGCGCTCGCCATTGGCGCCGATGGCAATAAGGTAGTCTGTTACCGTGGATACAATGATTAATATCAAGAACCGGTAATCCCAAGCACCGTAAAAAATGTAGCTGGCGACGAGGATCAAAATGTTTTGAGCAATTAACTTTTTACGTAGTAAAAAGTAAAGGCCGAAAAATACGGCGAAAAAGCCGAAAAATATTGGGGTATGAAAAAGCATTATTGTATCTGTCTGCTGATTTCTTGGGTTAAGTGGGCGTAGGCGTCCGATGTCCAATGGAGGGCATCTAATGCGTATTCGCCGCGCCAGCTATTGGTTTCTGCGTTTAAAAAAACCTCAGCCATTTCAAATTGTTCGATGTTGCTGTTGTTCTGGCGAATCAGTTTGTTTAAATTTTGAACGGACTCTTCAATGTTGGCGCCCCATACGATGCTGCGCATTATATCCGGCTTTATTGGCGGCACAATATCGAGATAGAGAACTTTTGCCCCAGATTGGCTGAGTTGTTCAATTATACGTTGAATATTGCCAAAAGCCCGGTTTTCAACGCGTTCTCGTTCTGGTTCTTTTAGCATGCTTGCTGTGACGAGGTCATTGATCCCCGTTTGCAAGATAAAGAGTTGAGGTTTGTATTGGTTAAGGATGTTATCTAGCCGACACAAAAGTTCGGTTGTGGTCTCGCCATCAATCCCTTCGTTGATAACCTCTTTATTACTGCCAAGTTGAGGGTTGCCCCAGGCTTTTATTCTGGAGTCGCCGATAAGCAATATATCGCTGGAGCGGGTGCTGGGGGTTTGGGTTTCTATGGCCAATGGGCTACAGCCTTTGAGTCTTGCTAACTTGTTTGATTTGTAAGTTTCATATGCCCAGAAAAGCACTGCATAAGAGCATAGAAAGCCCAGTACCGCTAACCCTATTGTTAACTTGAGCCACTGCTGCTTGGCTACTCTTATTAGTTGTTTCATTTGAAGGCAGCTCGTTTTGATGGGTCGTTTGCGTGAATCAAAATATAAGGGGTATCCATCATCGTATTCTGTAGGGGGTTGGCCTGTATGCAATTGTTCAATGAGGTTGAACGTGTAATTGGCTGCGTTGTATAAAACACAGCTTCTTATACTTGGCTATGTTTTAGTTATATTTGCTCAGGCTAAAAGGCTCTAGATAGTATATTGTATCGTTCAATTGCTACGGTGAACAGGTGATAGGGCTCCTCTCGCCTAGTATAGAATCTATCGTGGGCGCGTTTTACTATTGCTTTACTATTGCTTTGCTATAGCTTTACTGTACGTACTCATCTTGTTTTAGCGGGAGTTAATCGGTGGGCTGGGGAGCACGAAATAACGATGTGAGCAGCCGTCGAGCCGTAGAGAGATATGCAGTATGTTTGATCATATAAAATTAATTATTGCGATAAGCGCCTGTCACTTCGTGGCATATTATCTGCTCGCTATTCAAACGCCGTACAAAAAACAGTTAAAAGTATATTTCACGGTTTCAGTTAGTGTCATTTGCGCGATTTTGCTGATCAAAATCCCCTTACTTAGTTTGTTTGTGGTTGCGGGGCTGGTTAATCATTTTGCCTCTCGGATGACGCCATCCGAAAAGATCGCTTTGTACTTCGGTATTCTTTTTTCATTTACCCTAACACATGGTTTCTTGTTTAGCGTTGGTGTGCCGATTGGCTATATCAATTACGTTAGGGTACTGAACCTGGCTTTTCTCTTACCTTTATTGTTAAAAGGGGATAGACGCGGTCAACGTTTAAATGTCATCGATATTCTGGTTTTAACGTTTTTTTCGTGGCAGTTTATTATGCAACTGATCGGCTCGAAATTTACGATAGCCCTCCGGATTAATATTTGGATCATTGTGGATTATGTGATCCCGTATTTTGCTATTCGATACTTTCTAAAGGACTATTATCTCACCTATGTTGCGATATTTTTTGCGCTTCTTTCCCAGGCATTTATTGCCATTGGGGAAGGGATTATGACGTGGAAGATATATGTTCATCTCGAGCAGCTTTCCGGCTTTTACCCTCGGAGCCTGCCTGCGTACTATTTTCGGCACGGATTTTTACGTATTGAAGCCTCGTACGGGAATAGTTTGATTGCATCTTTGTTTGGGAATTTTGCCTTCTTATGTGCTTATATTTTCTACAAGTTTGAGGGTTTTAAGTTAACGGACACCTACCAAAAACGGATTTCATTGTTTTTCCTTTTAGCCGGTATTGGGGGGACATTTTTTACGGGGTCGCGGGCAGGAATGGCCGGTTTGATTTTCATCATTGCCATTTATCATGCAGTCGTATGGGCGCTAAAGCGGAAAAAAGACCCGATGTTCAAATTGGTAATTGGCCTGGTTGTCATGGTCGTTGTCGCTCTTCAGTTTGGACAAGACTTCATGAAAGAAGAATTTGGCTATCGTTATATGCTCGTGGATGTATCGAGCGAAGTGATTATGTCCAATTGGTTTACGGGAAACTTTCGTGTTCTTTACGATCCTAGGATGCAGGTTTTGATGCAGGGAGAAGGCATTATTGACCTTGTGAACACGTATGTTTATATCGCTCTGTATTATGGCCTGACAGGATTGGCAATGTTATTGATGGCGATTTTTGTGGGAGCATCGAAAACCTATCGTGTCCTTAAGACTGGAGAGGGTGGCCGTTATGCTTTGGGGGTGTTTTGCTTTTGCTGCTTTATTATTCTTATCTTTAATATCGCGTCTACGAGCCCTATTGGCCTGATCTATTTTTGGATATGGTTTTTGCTCGCCATCTGTTCGAATATTGTCTTTTCTTATGCCAATGAAAATCGTAAAACAACCTCTCTTATAGATCAATAAAGAGAGGCTCGCTAGTCGGCCTTTAGTTTAAAAAAGTCTGTTGCCATTTGTGGCGTTTTTCAAGCCAAATATCTTGCGTGTTTTCTTTCGCGAATTGAACGCCGCTCTTTATCATATCTTCCTGTGTACTCAGATCCTTTTTCAGTTTGATGATGCAGTCGGCCATTTCATCGATCGATAGCCATGGAACGGTTTTGACGGCACCTGTTTTTTCTAAGTCTTTATAGTAATAGGTATCGTATGCAATGATGGGTAGGCCGCATGCCATCGAGTCAAAAACACTTCTGGGGGTGTCTTCTCTCCAGGGGGCTGCCAGTAAAAAATCATAGGTGGAGAGTTTTGAAAACAGCTTTTTCCCGTATTCAATCGCGTCCACAAACTTAACTAGATGCGTTAATTTTTGTTCTTCGATGAATGAGGTCAGTTCGGGTATTTGCTCGCCCGCCCCGATAATGGTGAGTGATACGACGGTATCTGTATCGCTCACTAATTCGCTGACACGTTTGGTCGTTAGGATCATATCTCGAATACCTTTGTATTCAACGATACGGCCAAAGTACACCAATTTTATTTCTTTAGTGCCAGACGCTACCAATGATAATTTTTGGTTTAATTCTTGTTCGTTTAGGACGAAAGAAAGGTCATGCGCGGTATCGTAAAAGTTCTTAACGTGGTCCCGCCCCTTGCCATAGTCATCCGCCATTGATTGACCTTTTAAAAATAGCAGACTGCAATATTTGGCGGCGAAACGCATTTGTAAATGCATGTAGCGGTCATAGACGTATTTTCTGAGGAAATAGCTCTTTTTGGACAGCTTTTTTTGTTTGTATAGCATGTCTACAGATGCGCGATGGTCGATGTCCTTAACAAAAATACTTTTCTTTTTTTGCAGAATCGCGCTGATTAGGGCAATGATTTCAAAGGGTCTGAATATGTCATCGCTTGGGCCTGAATGAACGACATTGGCTATTTTTACGGCCTTCCATATCGTCGGGATGATTTTAAAGGGAAGTAAGAACGGGTAGGTGTATCTGCCTGTATCTGCCGAAAATGCCGCAATATGATCGATACGCTCTTCGTCACAATTGATGGTCGAAAGATAGTCTTTACTTTGCTCGTATGACGCATCGGACATGACGGGAGACATAATGATTAATTTTTCGCCCCACTCTCTCGTCTTAGGCGATAAACTCTGTAAGTGTTTAACAAACGCGCTTTCACAGGCAATTGTATTGTCGTCTATGCGGTAAAAAACGACAGGCAGTACCATTAGATAATTCACAAAAATTATACCCTTAGTTTATCGGTTGAAAGTTTGAGTAGCGTTTTTTTGGGTGAAAAGCATTCTGTTTTACCACTTAAAATACGATGAGACGGATTGCCAGGCAATTTTTTGCAGGTTTCTGGCCTCACGCTGAGGAGGGATGCTTTCATACGTTCCTCCCCAGATTGTTTTTAGCTTATGGGTAGCCCCTTCTGGGCTTTCTTTGAATATTGTGGCGTAGAATACCAGCGCGATGAAATAGTTGCCCGTCTCATTTAGGTGTATATCATCCTTAAATAGCTCCCGAATGGAGTTGATTCCCGGTACTTCATTATTTTCTATCGCTTCGGATAGCTTTAGTAGCGATTGCCCGGCAGGGATCAATACCATGGGCGCGTGTTTCCCCCGGGTATTTTGATTGGCATAGTGGGTAATGTTTTGCCATTTGAATAGATCGTTTTTTATTCTTTCATCCCAAGCGACACTGTCTCCCTCGTCGTAGGGGCATCCGGTGGGCGTACCGCTGTTGATGCAGTGCCATGTTTCAAACAGATAACTTGCTCGGTTATTGTTTTCTGTAGCGCTCGACTTAGACTTTTCTGTCTGTACGAATAACTCATGAAATTTGTGCGCGTATTGGTTGGAACTGCTCCATTTAATATGGTTGTCGAGGGGTATTGCTTCGGTAATGACGAGTGTGTTGAATTGATTACTGGCAATGGCCTTGCGGCTATTCAGGTTAAATCCTTTATCTATAGGCTTCACCTTGTGGGCATTTTCCCAATTGTGTTTTAGTGGCGCGCCATTGATGATCTGAGCGTTGTATTTGTAATGGGTTTTACCTAAGCTTTTTGCGATTGCGTCCAGCATGTTTGGCATATCCCAATTAATTAGGCTGTGCCCAACGAAAAATACACTACGCGGGGTGTCAATATTTTGTGTGTTCTCCGCTTGCAGCCCTGCGGATATGGTGGCAAGAAAGGCAAGCGCTATTAGGTTGCGAATACAGTTGTACATTTTGCGAACCTTTTAGTCTGGTTGTTGATATGTAAGGGGTGGCTTCGTGACTAAATCGAGGGAAAAGAGCAGTGCCTTTCGGCGCGGTTCCCAGTCCAGTCAATTCAACCCGTGCAATCAATTCTTACGTTGATTGACTCTGGCTTAGCACCTGTTTTCGTCTGATTTATTTAATATGTTTTGCTGCACAAATCTGTTCGTTACACGATATTTTTTGAAATGTGGCTGAGCAGTTTTTTGGCTTCGGTCAGACTGCTGTGTTCGGCCATAACCTTTTTGAAACCTTCATTTCCGAGTGTGTCCAATTTATAGGTTGGTGTCTGCGTAATGGTTTTAATCGTGTTGGCGAGTTGCTCAACATTGCCTGCGGGAACTAGCCATCCGGATTGTTCGTCCACTAATTCGGGTATTCCCGCAATATAAGTGCTTAATACGGGTTTTCTTCTCGCGTAACTTTCCATAATGACAACGGGGAGCCCTTCAGCAAAGCTGGGTAAAAGTAGGGCGCTAGATTGATCTAATGTCTCGATAATTTGTTTGGTTGATTGCCATCCCAGCAAGTGAATATCGTCTTTTAAGCCAGCTTCATCAATGAACTCTTCAATCTTCGGTCTCAGCTCGCCGTCGCCAATGATGTTAAGTTTAATTGTGATGCCGTCTTGTTTGAGTAGCTTGGCGGCTTGAAGTAACAACATCTGACCCTTTTGTTCGCTGAGTCGACCAATTGTTACAAAGGAGTTGGAGGCGCTTATTGGTGTACTCGGTGCTTCGGTTAGTTCGTCGTCGACAGCGCAGTGAACTTCTTTAATCTTGTCCCAGTCATGGAAGGCGCTCCAGCGATAAAGCTGGCTTCGGCAGTAGGAGGTAATTGCGACAACAAAGTCGGCATGAAGAATTTTATTGCTTAACGATATTTGAATGGGTTTATCAAATTCTTCTGGTCCATGAATGGTAAAGCTATATTTGGGGCCGCCGAGTATACGGCAGAGCATGACGACACTGGTTGAATTTGTGCCAAAGTGAGCGTGAACATGTTGAACGCCTTCTTTTTTACAGATTTTAAGCAGTGTGCAGGCTTCTAGCAAATAGATAAGATTGGGAATAAAACGGCAGTTGTCATAAAAACCAAGGCTCAGTGCGTGAGTAAAACCCTTGAGAAATTTTAGAGGGGAAAGTAGCAGCATGGCGAGGCCGCTAGTCACAAGCCGACTTTTATTTTCGGATGCAATGCATTGTGTTTTTTTGAGTTCGATTAAGTCTGTAGGATCAATTAATTCATCGGGGTTATTACGTGCAGCAACGCGCGTAACCGTTGCGCCCAAGGTTTCAAGGGCTAGAATTTCCCGGCGAATAAAGGTATGACTTACTTTTGGATATTGGTTAACAAAATAGCAAATTTTCAATCGTGGTTATCCTGTTTTGTCGGTGCAAGCTGTCACAGGTGACGGTTTTTTAGCTTACTTAACAGTGAATCTTATTATTTATATTCGATGAGTGTATGACGTTGATTGCTGAATAGCTTTTTCCAGTATTCGTAAAACCCCAGGAGTTCAGGGAACTTGGCAATATACACCAGCGCACTATAGCTCGCGGAGATTCTGAATGAATTACCTTCTCTCAGTTTTTTTACCGTAGTTTTGAGTAACATTGCCGAAAATAGAGCCAAAAAAATTAAGCAGGCCGTTGGCGCGAAAAATGCGCTAATCGAAGTGAAGAGTGGTGCTGCTGCTCCCCAAAAGGCAATGCTAAAAATTTTGCGACGAAAATGTTTCGCTCCTGTATGACCGTGAATATGGTACAGATTTGCGTAGGCGTGACCGCCTCGTTTAGTGCGTTGATACCATTGATAAAAGCGATCTATATTGGCGTCGTGCATGCTCATGGGAGCGTCAACTCTATAAACAAGGAGACCTTGTTTTCTAGCGCGAATGCACAGGTCGAAATCTTCGCCAGCGATTAAGGTTTCGTTAAAACCGCTAAGCTGTTTGAAGGTTTCCACTTCTATTAGCATATCGCCGGGTACGCCCAGTGATTCACCAATGGGTGAGTTCCATTCCATATCCATTAGCGTGTTATAGATTGAGGCATCGGGATATCTTTCTGCACGGCGCCCGCTGACTATCGTGATGTTCTGTTGCTGGTTTAATTGTTGGATTCCCGACTCTATCCATCCCGCGAGAACCTCGCAATCACCATCTAAAAATTGGATCATCTCCAGCTGAGGTGTGTGCTCAAGTAATACTTCGGCTCCAGCGTTACGGGCACGTGCAGCAGTAAATGGGATGCTGAGATCCAGTTCAACGGTCTGTATACCTAATGATTGCGCAAAGGCAACGCTATCGTCGCTAGATCCAGAATCAACATACACAATGGGAGAGTTGCCATAGTTTTTTTGTATGGCTCTCAAGGCTACTTTTAGTCGATCGCCTTCGTTTCGACCAATTGCGACAAAGCCCACGTTGTTTAGTTGAATAGAGTGGTTTTCCATAAGAGCAAAAACTCGCTAATTTGGTTAAATTTTATAAAAGTGGGAGTGCTCAAAGAAGTTTATGCTAGGCGCCAAGAGGCTAGAGCAGGGCGTATGGTGTCACTTTGCCAGCGTCTTCGCTAGTTAAAAACCTTAATAACGGATTCGCTTTAATATATTAATCGGGTTTGTTTTTGATCTTGGAATATTCGTTTTGCTTGTTTGATATAACTTTCCCTTCTTTTAACGCGCTTGTTTAGATTGTTCTTGTCGCGTCGATCTCCTTTCATGTCGTGTCGATCCCCTTTACATTTAGGCTTCGTTCAATTCCTGTTTTTGCCTAACCCTCAGTTGCAGCAATGGATTCAGCCGGCTTTCTAATGTGGCTCATAAATTGCTTTGATAAGCCTTAATGTTATTTGGCAGTTTAAAAAAATTCTAATAGAACTTATAGGAATACCAAGAATGCTTCGTGGCGCTTTATTTGCTGTTATGGCCCTTTCATCTCTGTTTTCTGCTTTCTCATGGTCGAGTGCGGCTGATGGTGTGGTGTTCTGGAATGACGCTGACAAACATGCCGATATCGGTTTGTCGGTGGACGGCTTGTCAATTTCAGTAAATGGTGGATCTGAAATCGGCGTGCGCAGTAACCGGGGCTTCAGTCAGGGAGAAGGCTATTATTACTTCGAAATTTCCAGTGCTGTGACGGCGGTGGCGAGCATCGGCGTTGTGACCGCGAGTCAGAGTTTAGATGCAAGCGTATTTCAGGCTGATGATAATGCCATATGGCGTGGAAACACCAACGCGAGCAATGCTGTAATCGGCGTAGCGGTGGATTACCGGGGTTTATATCCCGTCGTACATTTTCTAAGTGGCGATGATCAATCGGTGACTTATCAAAGTACGGTTGATATGCAAGGTATTCACGAACCCGTTTATATTTTCATATCGAGCAATAATGCTTCTGGAGGCTTTCAGCATACGCTTAACCTTGGCGCTACGAGCTTTGTTTTGGATTATGACGCGGGCATACAACAAGGTGTTTATCGTGGCAATGATGGCATTGAAGGTGGCTGGCCCACAGATGATGAGCATCCAACATTAACAATTGTAGAGGGTAATGTTGCCCAATTAGCTTTCGGTTCTGTTGATCTGACCGTCAACGCACAAGATGCCGAAGATGGCGATGTTAGTGCTTCGGTACTTTGGCTTTTGAATGATGTGGCTGTCGGTAGTGGCGCATCGATTACTGTATCGCCTCCTGCGGGAACAAACACGCTTACGGCCTTGGCTATAGATAGCGTTGGCAATGTGACTCCAGCTCAAGTCACTATTCATATGGTTGTAGATGATTCTGAAGATCAGGATTATGACGGGTTTAGTTATGCTGAAGAGATTATTCTCGGGTCGAACCCAGCGCATCGCGATACGGATAAAGATGGCTTGGCAGACAATGAAGAAGTACTTGCGGGGACTTCGCTAACCAATATTGATAGTGATGCCGATGGCATGACGGATGGATACGAAGTCGAAAACTTACTGAACCCTCTTGTCGATGATGCCGCCTCAGATTTAGATGGCGATAGTTTTTCCAACTTAGCTGAATTTCTCGCCGGTCGATCGGCCAATAACAGTAACGATTATCCGGGCCAGGGTGTTGTTGAATTAAACTCAGCAGATGCCAATGCATTCACTTCTCTTCTTGCAGATGGCGTATCTGTCACGGTGTCAAGTGCGGGTGTCGGTGCGGTAAGAAGTGATGTTGTAATTTCTTCTGGTTCAGGCTGGCATTATTTTGAAGGAACGCGTTCTGGCGGTGAAGGCCAAAGTGGTTTTGGTGTTGCCAGCAGTGCAGCGGCTTTAGACGGTACGCTTGGTGCAGATGCTCAGAGTCTTATCGTTTCCAGTGCTGGAGACGTTGTATTTAACGGTGTAACGCTTGCGACGTTTACCGATGCGGATCAAATTGAAACGGTTGGTATTGCTGTTGACTACAGTGGAGCCGAAGCGGTGGCTCATGTGATGGCGAGTACGCGTTTCGATGATTACCAAGTCTTCAATTCATTTAATTTAGGCGCTATTGGTGACCTGCATATTCTTGCTTGGGGCAGCACGACTGCCGGAGAGACTACGCTGACCATTAATGCCGGTGCCGACAAATCGGAAGCGCCGTTCGCCTACAGTGCAAGGTACTTACTGCACCGAAGTGGTTTTAGTTCTGCGGAATTTATGCGTGACGGTTGGGGCAATGAGCATGTGTATACGCCTGTTGTGACAATATCTTTGGAAAATGAGGTTTTCTTCGTAAAGGATGAAAACGTTAACCCGACAATGACGATTAGCGCCGATAAACTGGGTGTTAGCTTTAAGAAAGATCATAAGTCAGCCATCCTAGCGAACCAGGGAATGATCGGAGAGTTCTGGTATTGGGAAGCGCATCGCGATGTGGGCATTCACAATATTGGTTTTGGCATGAATAACCCTTATGCCTACCTTGATCCTTACTGTTGTGTTAACCAAGGCTTAGAAGGGGCGCCGCCTTCCATGTCGATTAATGCTTTGGGAGCCGTGTGGCAAAACCTTCAATACCAGTACGGCTACCCTCGACAGGATGAAGCCGAATATTACGGTTACGCTGTGGATTATCGAGGAACCCGTCCGATTGTCTATATCATTTCTTTAGATGGTGTTGTTGGCGAAATGTTAATGGATGATTTCATTACGCCGATCTACCCTCAGCTTTATGGCGAAGGTATTGGCGAGGCTGTTTTGATAAACAGCGGTAATTTTGGTACCAAACCTTTTTACTATAACGCCTCTCAAGCGCTGGAAGATTACGGCGTTGACGTTAGCGAATTCCGATTGGGTTGGGGCGTTCACCAAACAGAAGAGCACCAAGGCTTTGCTGCAGACGATGCGCCGGTCATTGCCGTATCCACTGTGACAGAAAACACCTTAAACCTTGGCGAGAGCATTACCTTATCGGCGATTGCTTCGGATTTCGAAGATGGTGATATTAGTGGGAATATCATTTGGACCGAGCAGAGTTCAGGCACAATCTGGTTAGGAGGTTCGGTTGAACTGACCCTGGCTAATGGAACGTATCAAATTATTCCGAGTGTTACAGACAGCGCTTCCAGAACGGTTACCGGTGCTGCTGTGAACATTACAGTTCTTGAGCCAGTTGCTCCAGATACCGATGGCGATGGTGTTAATGATGCCGTAGAAGCTTTCTTTGGTACTGACCCTACAGACATCGATTCCGATGATGACGGTCTTACCGATGGAGAAGAATTACTGATCTACCTCACGAATCCACTTTCTACCGATACGGATGCCGATGGCATGGATGATCTGTATGAAGTGAATAATGGTCTTGATGCATTGTCTGATGACTCGGCACTAGATGTAGATTTGGATGGTTTTACCAACTTAGAAGAGTCTGTTGCGAATTCTAACGCTTTAGCTATTTTGTCTTACCCCGGTTCTCCGTTTGCCCCGGTTGCTAAATTAGCGGCGGTTGGCGAGTTATTTGATCCGATAGCGGCTCAATTTGATGGGACGACATACAACCTTTCGGGTTCGGGTACTGATTTTAACGGTGTCGATGAATATCAATTTGTTTACGAAGAACTTCAAGGTGATGGCGAGATCATTGCCCGAGTAACGGGCTTGCCCTCTGGATCATTTGCTAAAGCGGGCGTCATGATTCGTGATTCTTTGGACGCAGGTGCTATTGGTGCGTTAGCGGGTATTTCTCCTCAAGGTGGGATGATGTATTTGCGCAGCGAAACCAACGGCACAAGAACAGAGCTATTTGAATACAACGCTTGGTTTGTTAGCCCTCCTTACTTTGTACGCATTACGCGAGATGGCGATCTTGTTTCGGGGCATCGCAGTGCAGACGGCATTACTTGGGATCAGATATTTAGCCAAACATTGATCTTCACCGACAGCATTTATATGGGCCTTTTTGTGAGTGCCAATGACGGGGGTACTATCGGTACCGCCACTTTCGATACGGTGAGCTTTGTTGAATACAACGATGCGCCTGTTCTATCGGTTAACGCTTATGAGTCCACTGTATTACTGGGCGACAATGTTGATGTTTCAGCCTCTGCTTCAGACACTGAAGACGGTGACATCA
Source organism: Agarilytica sp. (assembly GCA_033852165.1). GTDB lineage: Bacteria > Pseudomonadota > Gammaproteobacteria > Pseudomonadales > Cellvibrionaceae > Agarilytica. The sequence continues at coordinate 38,033 of JAWSUZ010000074.1, forward strand.
CCAGCAGCATCGCATGGACCAATGATCTAACGGCTGATACTGCAAACGGTGCTAGCTATGTGTTCGAAGCAACCATTGAAGGTGTGCACACACTTACCGCTCAAGTAGCGGATAGTAAGGGTGTAAGCACCTCGATTGACGTTACTGTAAATGTCGTGCTTTCACTGGGCTCTTTAGATAACGATAACGATGGCCTAAGCGCTGATGAAGAAGCTGCATTGGGCACAGACCCTGAAGTTGCCGATACAGATGGCGACGGCTTGATCGATGGTGACGAAGTTAATATATACGGCAGTGACCCTCTATCCACTGATGGTGATGCGGATGGTTTGCCTGACGCTTATGAAGTGGCGCAAGGTTATGATCCTGCGGTTGCGGATAGTGGTAATGATGCTGATCTCGACGGTGTTAGTAATCTAGACGAGTATCTTGCAGGGACTGATCCTCAAGATCCGAATGATTACCCCGGTGCTCCGGTTTCGACACTGCAAAATTCAATTGTGGTTGGTCCGGGTGATGGCGATGGTAGCTATGTTTCTCAAATTAACGATTACACCCTAACGAGCAATACCGTATCGATTGACGGTACAGTCGATACGCATTTTGTTTACACCACCTTGCCGATTAACGGTGAAGCGGTTGTTGAACTTACGGGTCTCAATGGCGGTGGATTTACACGCGGCGGCTTGATGATTCGTGACAGCTTAAATAGTGATGCGGCTTACGCTTATGTTGCGATGACAGAAAATCAAGGTTCGGGTATGTTCTGGGTTGATTCTCAAGGTGGCAGTCTCGCGGAATACAATGAGTGGAACGGCTTTTTAGTAACCGAGCCATATTGGTTGCGTTTGGTCCGTACTGGTAACAGCATTACGGGGTATCACAGTGCTGATGCTGTGAACTGGTCGGAAATTGCGACAGTGACGGTTTCAATTAGTGGTGATGCTTATATCGGCCTTGCCTTTAATGGTAATAACGGTGGCCTTGATGCGACAGCGACATTTAACGATTTTGAACTCACGCTAAACAATAATGCTCCGGTTCTGACTCTGGGCGGTGAAGCTAACGTTCTGTTACTCGGTAATACATTGAACTACACCGCTTTGGCTATTGATGTAGAAGACGGCGATATCACGGCTTCAGTGCAATGGTCTGATGGCACTAACACAGCAACGGGTTCAGCTTTTGACTTTACGCCAGTGGCAGAAGGCAGCTACCTGATTACGGCTACTGTTACGGATAGTTTGGCTACGACCACTGTAGAAACATCTTCTGTTTTGGTTGTGAGTGATCTAGGCCAACTTGATGATGACAACGACGGTTTAAGTACAAACGAAGAAATTGCATTGGGGACTGACCCCGCGATTGCCGATACTGATGGCGATGGACTGCTTGATGGAGACGAAGTAAATACTCACGGCTCCGATCCATTATTAGCGGATACCGACGCAGACGGCATGCCGGATGATTACGAAGTTCTGCAAGGCTACAACCCTGTGGTTGACGACGGTGCTGTTGATTCCGATGGTGACGGCGTTGATAACTTGGGCGAATACCTTGGCGGTACAGACCCGCTTGACGCATATGATTACCCTGGTGCTCCGGTTTCGACATTACAAGACAGCATCGTGATTGGTTTGGGTGGCAATAGCGGTAGTTACACTTCTCAAATTAATAACTATGCGTTAACCAGTGATACTGTCTCGATTGATGGTGAAATTGATGTTCAGTTTGTTTACACGACGCTCCCCATTAATGGTGAAGCCATTGTGAATGTTGCGGCGATGGAAGGCGGCGGATTTACACGCAGTGGTTTGATGATTCGCGATACCTTAGATGCCGATGCTTCTTACGCGTTTGTTGCAATGACAGAAAACCAAGGTTCGGGCATGTTCTGGGTTGATACTCAAGGCGGCGCTCGTGCAGAGTACAACAGCTGGAATGGCTATTTAGTAACAGAGCCTTATTGGTTGCGATTGGTTCGCGATGCTAACAGCATTACCGGTTACTACAGTGCAGATGCCGTTAGCTGGACCGAAATTGCGACGGTAGACATTTCGATTACTGGCGATGCTTATATCGGTATTGGCTTTAATGGAAACAACGGTGGCCTTGACGCGACGGCCCAGTTTAACGACTTTGCTTTGATCTTAAATAACAATGCACCTGTCGTGACTTTGGGTGGTGTTGCTAACGTATTGCTATTGGGCAATACCTTGAACTACACGGCTTCAGCGATTGATGCGGAAGATGGCGATATTAGTGCTTCGGTAGAATGGTCAGATGGTACTAATACAGCAACAGGCTCAGCTTTTAACTTTACGCCTGTTGCGGAAGGTGACTACCTCATTACGGCGACCGTAACGGATAGCCTTGGCGAAATGACTGTTGAAGCTTCTTCGGTTTTGGTGGTGTCGGATCTCGGTCAGCTAGACGATGACAACGACGGTTTAAGCACTAACGAAGAAATTGCACTGGGTACTGACCCTGCAATTGCCGATACGGATGGTGATGGCTTACTTGATGGCGACGAAGTCAATACTCACGGATCAGATCCATTGTTGGCCGATACCGATGGCGATGGTATGCCAGATGATTACGAAGTTCTGCAAGGCTACAACCCTGTTGTTAACGACAGTTCTGTTGATTCCGATGGTGACGGTGTTGATAACCTAGGCGAATACCTTGGTGGCACAGATCCTACCGATCCGTATGACTATCCTGGTGCTCCGGTTTCGACTCTGCAAGACAGTATTGTGATTGGCTTGGGTGGCAATAGCGGTAGTTACACTTCTCAAATTAATAACTATTCATTAACAAGTGATTCGATTTCTATTGATGGCGAAGTTGATGTGCAGTTTGTTTACACGACGCTTCCCATTAATGGTGAAGCCATTGTGAATGTTGCGGCGATGGAAGGCGGTGGATTTACGCGCGGCGGTTTGATGATTCGCGATACTTTAGATGCTGATGCCTCTTATGCGTTTGTTGCAATGACAGAAAACCAAGGTTCGGGCATGTTCTGGGTTGATACTCAAGGTGGAGCTCGCGCAGAGTACAACAGCTGGAATGGCTATTTAGTCACCGAGCCTTATTGGTTGCGATTGGTTCGCGATGGTAACAGCATCACCGGTTACTACAGTGCCGATGCGGTTAGCTGGACAGAAATTACGACGGTAACTATTTCGATTACAGGTGATGCTTATATCGGTGTTGGCTTTAATGGAAATAACGGCGGTCTTGATGCGACAGCCCAGTTTAACGAGTTTGATTTGAGCTTGAATAACGATGTGCCTGTCGTGACTTTGGGCGGTACGGCTAACGTATTACTGTTGGGTGAAACGCTGAACTACACGGCATCGGCAATTGATTCTGAAGATGGTGATATTAGTGCTTCAGTCGAATGGTCGGACGGTACTAACAGTGCCACAGGTGCAGCCTTTGATTTTACTCCGGTTACAGCGGGTGATTATTTAATTACGGCTACAGTGACCGATAGTTTGGGCGGCATTACTGTCGAAGCGACCTCGGTTTTGGTTGTAACAAATTTGGGTGAACTTGATGATGATAACGACGGGCTTAGTACTAATGAAGAAGGTGTTTTAGGTACTGACCCAGCGATCGCGGATACGGATGGCGATGGCCTTATCGATGGTGATGAAGTGAATACCTATGGCACTGATCCTCTGTCTAGTGATACTGACCTTGACGGTTTACCGGATGCTTATGAAGTTCAAGAAGGTTTTGATCCCACGGTTGCGGACAGTTCTGATGATGCTGATTTAGATGGTGTTGATAATCTCAATGAGTATCTCGCTGGAACGAATCCGCACGACCCATACGATTACCCAGGCGCACCAACGCCTTTCTTACAAAGCAGTGCTGTGATTGGTCTTGGTGGTGATAGCGGTAGTTTCACTTCTCAAATTAATAACTACTCGTTAACCAGTAATACGGTTTCGATTGATAACGAAACGGATGTTCAGTTTGTTTACACAACGTTAGCGACTGATGGTGAGGCTATTGTGAGAGTTTCGTCGTTGAACGGTGGTAGTTTTACGCGCGGGGGTCTTATGATTCGCGATACTTTAGATGCTGATTCGTCTTATGCTTTTGTTGCGATAACGGAAGGTAAAGGTACGGGTTTCTTTTCGGTAGCGACAACTGGCGGCGTGCGAGCTGAGCAGAATGATTGGAATGGTTGGTATGTTACGGAGCCGTATTGGCTACGTTTGGTTCGATCGGGTAATACGATCACGGGTTATTCTAGTGAAGATGCTGTGAGCTGGACTGAGATTACGACGGTTACAGTTTCGATTACGGGTGATGCTTATATTGGTATCGGCTTTAATGGGAATAATGGCGGTCTTGATGCAACAGCTCAGTTTAATGAGTTTGATTTGATTACTCCGTAATAGTATGTGATTACATTTAATCTCTGGTTAGAGATTTAGAAAAGGGGCTGAATTTTTCAGCCCCTTTTTTTGTGTTTGTTTTTTGGTTTATTCGTGGTGGGAATTAGTGTATTTAATTTGATTGGTCTGGCTAAATTAATTTCCTGCAGTCCGCTATAGCACTCCGGGAAATTCTTTCAAGACACGCCGTGAATACATCCTTGTAGGCTCTCTAATGCCATCCTCGACAGTGTGCTCCTATACAATCACGTCCATGTGCTAAATGGCATTAGAAGGTCTTGAAAGAATTTCCCGAAGCCCTATAGCTAAGTGCGGGTTTTGAGTTTCGAAATTTTTTCCTATTTTATTTATTCCGATATATTTGGGGGTGCCAAATACCCGCATGTAGTTTTTTCTCGTTCCCACGGTCTTCGGCTCTGGCATCCTACTTCGCTCTACCGTTCTCGTTCCCACCGTCTGAGACTGTGAAAGCATTCCCAAACTTGAACGTTCTCGTTCCCACGGTCTGAGACTGTGAAAGCATTCCCAAACTTGAACGTTCTCATTCCCACGGTCCCCCGTGGGAATGCATACGTGAAGTGAAAACCGATCAGAATTATCGGATTTACTGGAATATGAACAAACAATATTCGAATTAAGTACAATAAACATACTTCGGTCTGCATTCCCACGCCGACGATTAGACGGATGTAATCGGTAGAACGACTCATTAGCGCAGGATGCGCGTCAGTAGAATAACGCAGGAGCAGTTATCGAGGAGACAAAGTCGAACGTGGGAACGAGGGTATTTGAGTTCAGAATACTTTCACAGTCTCTCTCCTTGGGAATGCATACGGTACTCGGCATTTAATTTCACTAATGCTCAAGTCGGAATTTGATAACCGACTGGACCACTAGCAATAATACTTACCTTACAAAATGTTGTGAAAATTTTGAGCGATGGATGCTTTCACGGCCGCACGACTCAACGGAAGGGGCGAGGCCGCGACTCAAAAAAGACAAAGCGGTAAGCGTGAGCAACGAGTGGGCAGTATCCGGTCGTAATATTTTTAGCCGTTGGCTTCAGCGCTTAAGCTAGCGCCAATTAGCCATACCGGAAAAACTAACCCACAGTTATAGAGATAACGAAAACTACTGAATAAAGCCCGACAAGACTTTTATAATCGGAGCGTCAACCAAAAACCACACACTGAAACACGAAACAATGGCCAGAAAGATAAAGCTCATGTCGATTTTTGTGCAATGAAAACCGTGCTTTCTCGCGTAGAGAATCATGAGAGGGTGAGAAATTATACCGGATAAAGAATAGGCAACGATCAGTCCGGGTGCACCAGCAGCTTCACCGCCAAACCAAATTAACCCGATTAAAATGACCGCACTGCAGGCACTAAATTTCATCTGAGAAAATGAATCACCGCTGGCCAACATAAACGGTTGCAGAGTTGACGTCAGTGTTCTTCCCACCTGGCCTAGAGCCAAAATTTGCAGCATCCAACCCGCGCTAGAGTAACGGTCATCGTAAAGGAAGATTACCAGCCAATCGCCAAAAAAGGCCAGTAGTACACAGCCCAGCACATACATAGCATTCAGCATTTTACGGACTTTGTGTATGTGATTGAAATTGCTGTGAGTGTCTATCGCCTGCTTAAAATACGGGTGTAGGATTCTGCCTGAAAGGCTGCCTGAAACTAGCGTAGCCAAAGCTGCCCAAGTGGCTGCAACGGAATATATCCCGAGTTCTGACATGCTGAGAAATATGCCCATAAGGAGTCGATCCCCTTGCAGGACGATCAACGAAATAGCCGAAGAGATAAAAATCCATTTGCCATAACTGAATAGCTGGCTGACAGACGACTTGTCCCACGCGAGTCGGCTGTGGTGGCCTTTGAATAGGGCGTAGCTCAAAATCAAATCAAGGGTTCCGGCTAAGACCTGTCCGGCAACTAAGGACCAAATCGTGGGTGAATACCACGCCCAGATGATCGACAATATCAGTCCGGCCGTCTGTACGCCGACGGTAATTAACATTTGAGATTTAACTTCCAAGCGCTTGTCGTAGGCGAGCAATGCGATGGATTTAAACGCGGTGATCATTGCAGATAGTGCAATTGCGATAAGAACTGGCCCTAAGATGGGCTCTTTGTAAAGCGCAGCTAAAGGATAGGCGGCGGCGATTGCAAGGCCGGACATCAGGGTTGTACGAAGAATCTGAAGTGTCCAAGCCGTTCTCATGAACTGAGGATCGTCGATACGATCACTGTTGATTACGCCTTCGCGTAAGCCGATGTCCGCGAGGAGGTTCAATGAGACCAGAATGGCGAAAACGATGGCCATTACACCAAAGCTTTCTGGGAACAGTAGGCGCGTTAATATTAAATTGCCGATGAGGCGAATAGCCTGTTGACCACCCGTCGCAAATAGCACCCAGGCAGCGCTATTAATCACATGAGTCGACCTTAGTTTTTGAATTTTTTCGCCAAATCGCGCGTTCAATTGGGGGAAAAGTCTGAGGATGCTCATGCGTTAGGTTTTACTCTTTTAGTCGTGCTCTATGAGGCCGGCCATGATACAGGAATCTTGTCGCTCTAGATGGATAATTGAAGGTTGAGGAAGTGGGCGATGGAAGATGGGTTACGGGGAACGGATGACGGATGACGGGAATGGATGACGGGAAACGGATGACG
>JAWSUZ010000074.1:45196-209949 GCA_033852165.1 Agarilytica sp.
ATGACGGGAAACGGATGACGGGGAACTGGAGGCGGTGGTGTGAAATATTGACGGGGGCTATTGGTAGCCGGTTAGCCGGAGGTGTTTGTTGATTTGTACTTTGGAGTGATGGAGGGGAAGGATACTCTTTGGCTGTAGCCAAAGAGTAAGTGTGAAACAGGATTTCTAGGTCGATCAAAACTGCCAAGAAAACGTAGCGGCGAATACATTTTCAACATCACCACCAAAGTACGAATGGTACTCCAACAAAAAGCTGAACATGTCACCGGTAGAAAATCGTATGCGTGGGGCTATATATAAGCCGCCATTGATATCGATATCTTCTTCGTAACAATTTGTACAGTTGCCGATGCTTCGCTCGGAAGAGAGTACTTGTTCAAGACCTCCCAGAATTTCCAACGCAACGTTTTCATTGAGTGCATGGCTGTAGCCGCCTTCCGCGAAAAGGTTGATCGCGATTGCGCTGGAGTCTGCTGTGTCTCGGTCTCCCCCGTAACGAGATTCGACTTCTTGTTCAAAATCTTCCTTATCGGAATACATGTAGCCCGAGAGACCTGCGCCGTAAACAAATGCATCGCGTTGACCTTCCCAGCCTAAACGCCAATAAGTGGCTGAATCGCTTATGCCTTCTTCTTGCGCAGTTTCGGAATCAAATGATACTTGTCCAACTGAAACGTAAAAGCCGTTACTTAATTCCGGGTAATATGGTTGTGATTGATCTTCGGCGAATACGCCGACTGAAGAAAGGGAAAGGATAAGTCCTAATAAAGCCCTATTTTTGTTCATTTTAAATCTCCTTAAGTCTGAAAGGCGGCTTTTTAACATGGGGAGCGTTAGCAAGCAAGAAAGCCTTGCTATACCTCATAAATATATCGATATGAAGGTTTTCAATATGGTCATAGCTACTGGCGCTTTTATTCTTGGTAAATAGTTTTGAAAAGGTTATATGTTCGTTGGAATATTTTTAGGTGCTGCGACGCGTTGGCGTTTTTTCCCGTTCAATAACTTTCCAATCCACGTATAGCGCACGAGTAGGTGGTAGCTGAGTAGGGAAACAGCGGAAGTTAACACTATATTGACCAGTATTTTAGCAAATAGCGGTAAGGGCGCGTTGTAAAGTAATATCGCGAACCCTACGGTTCCAAACAGATGAACTAAATATACCCAGTATGAGCTGTCGGCAAGGTAGCTTAAGATTTTGTTGTGTCGACTACCGTATCGCATGAACATTCCGATGAGTGCAAAGCTGCCGATCCAGCCCAGAATGTTGTATGAAAATGCTGGGATGATACGGTCATATACTGGCGCTAATTTTCCCTGGAAAGACATTGTCAGCGGCACAAGTGCAACCACAAATAAGAACATCCCTGCTGAAAAATAGCGCCAGCAATACCGTTGGTAATGTTCGAACAATGTTTCTCTTTGATAAAAGAAGAAACAACCAAAAGCAAAATAGCTGCCATGATGGAGCAGTCCAAGAGGGTTCGGAACTAAAGAGTGGTCGGGGGTGAGAAAGCCGTTATTGTAAAATGTGCCAGCAAAGACTAAAGGTAATGTTAGAAAAATTGCACCCCACCAACCTTTGGCCAGTTTTAAAAGTAATGCCTTACCGTAACTTTTCCATTTTGACGGTATGTAGCGAGTTATGCGATGCACTAAAGCGGCTAGCAGGCAAAACAATATAAGGTAATATAAAAACCATAGGTGAAGAGTTTTGAATAATGAGCGATTGGGGTCTTTTTCTATAAGGCTCGTATCGAGACTAACGTAGCCGAGTTTAATTTTACTGACAAACATTACGGTCAGTGTCGATATGCCGATAATAATAATGGGCCAAAAAACAACAAATGGGAGAGCTAAGCGTTTTAAACGATTCGACAACATTCTTTGAGGGCCGTTCTTGACGATCAGCATCGCCACAAAAAAACCAGCCAAAATAAAAAACGCTGGCATACGGAAAGCATGTATAAATAGCAGTAATAAGTCTGCTCCTTCGCCGGTCAAGTTATCTTTCCATGGGGCGGCTGTTTTATATGTGACGTGGTTGAACGCCACATGTATCACCACCCCGAGCCACATAAGGATACCGCGCAGGTTGTCGAGGGCGTAATAGCGTTGTGTTGTCATTTTTTTCCCGTTGTTTGTGTCTTGCGAATGTCATCGCCATCGCTTTGGTGAATAGCATGCCGGCCAATTTTCGCAACAAATGCGATAGTCCTCGAATGGGTAAATAACGTAGCCCATAATCTACCGAGTAAACGCAGAATCTGTAGGCATAGCGAATGGCACCATGTTGATTGCGAAAAATCGGTAGTGGAAAGGATGTTTAGTTACTTATCCCTTAGTGGTGCTGATTTCCATGTTGCCTACACGTTGGTGCCGTTTTCCGTTCAATAACTTCCCAATCCACGTATAGCGCACGAGTAGGTGGTAGCTAAGTAGGCAGGCAGCGGAGGTTAACGATATATTGATCAGTATTTTAGCAAATAGTGGTAAGGGCGCGTTGTAAAGTAATATCCCGAATCCTACGGTTCCAAACAAATGAACTAAATATACCCAGTAGGAGCTATCAGCAAGGTAGCTTAAGACTTTGTTGTGTCGACTGCTGTATCGCATGAACATTCCTATGAGTGCAAAGCTGCCGATCCAGCCCAGAATATTGTATGTGAATGCTGGGATGATACGGTCATATCCTGGTGCAAATTTCCCCTGTAAAGACATTGTTGCCGGCACAAGTGCAACCACAATTAAGAGCATGCTTGCTGAAAAATAACGCCAGCAATATCGTTGGTAATGTTCGAACAATATTTCTCTTTGATAAAAGAAGAAACAACCAAATGCAAAATAGCTACCATTATGCAGGAGCTCAAGAGGGTTCGGTATAAAGGAACCGTCGGGGATGAAGAGACCTTGCTTGTAAAATACACCGGCGAAGACTAAAGGCAGTGTTAGGAATATTGCGCCCCACCAGCCTTTGGCCAGTTTTAAAAGTAAAGTCTTACCAAAACTTTTCCAATCTGACGGTATATAGCGAGCTATGCGATGCACTACAGTGGCTAGCAGGCAAAACAATATAAGGTAATATAAAAACCATAGGTGAGCCATTTTTGATGATGATGTGTGATTGGGGTCTTTGTCTATAAGGCTCGTATCGAGACTAACGTAGCCGAGCTTTATTTTACTGATAAACATTAGTGCCAGAGTCAGTATAACCACAATAAAAATGGGCCAAAAAACAACAAATGGGAGTGCTAAGCGTTTTAAACGGTTAGATAACATTCCTTGAGGGCCGTTTTTGACGATCAACATCGCCACAAAAAAACCAGCCAAAATAAAGAACGCAGGCATACGGAACGTATGTATAAATAGGACAAATAAGTCTGCTCCTTCGCTGGTCAAGTTATCCCCCCATGGGGCGGCTGTCTTATCTGTGGCATGGTTGAGCGCCACATGTATCACCACTCCGAGCCACATAAGAATGCCGCGTAGATTGTCTAGGGCGTGATAACGTTGCATCGTCATTATTTACTCCTGGCGAGGTTTGGCCGAATGTCTGCGGCTTGGGTAGTGGGTGAGTCAATATCATATCGCGCCATCGGCGCAATCCATGCAAAAGTACTCGAATGGCCGATACCGGGGGATGAATGGTGAAATGGCTTTCTGAGCGTAAAATGAAGGCTCAATATCTGCCTATTCTGTGGGTTAGCCGACCCTGATAAGCTATCTTCCCCTATATTTACTGGGTAAACTTGGGGGTATAGGCCATTCGCCACTCTATGTTAATTGCTGTTGATGCCGGGGCATGGGGCGAGTATGGGAATACGGGATACAACGTAAGCAACGGTTAAATGACAGTGATGAGTGTTAGTGCAGTTCGTTTTTTGAAATCGAATGAAAATGACCCACCTTACTATTGGTGTTGGCAAATAGCCTATTGGTTTTGTTGGGCGCTTATATTTTTTTCCGCTTACCTCAATGGCAAACCATTAAACGATAATCATACGGACTATCTTATTTTCAGCGTGACATTTATTAGTTCATGCTTGCTTTTTACGCATTGCTTTTTGCGTCCATTTTATTGGCGGTTAAGCCGATGGAACTGGAGTTGTTCCCAAAAAATAATTGGGTATTTTTTGGCGATACACCTGAGCGTTTGGGGAATTGTTGGGGTATTTAAAGTAATATTTAGATTTTTTGTGTCGTCAGAAGACGCTCCTGTAAATGTCTCCCTTAACTCGATTCTAATTGTTCATGTTGTTTTGATATTATGGGGCTTAATCTATCACTATTGGGCATGGAAAGTTTATCAAGAGGATCGAATAAAACCGGAAAACCCAAAATATTATGTTTTTTGCCATCTCGCTAGTTGGATGGTATTTATATGCTTTTGGTATGCTTTATTCCTCAGTAAAGAAGGGTTTGATAATCCGTATGTTGATTTTTTTAAAGCATGGATGCGGCTGTATTTCTGTATGGGTATTCTAATAACTCACTGCATTTTGAGACCGTATTGCAGAGCGCTCATTAACCTAAGGCTGGGGCCGGTTGGGAAGGTGATGTTGTCTTTTGCTATGCTGTATATGTGTGTGGCATTAGGATTGTTTATCGGTTTTGCCTGGTACACGTGGGCGACTGTTGATTTTCCGCCGCGCAACACGGAAGAAAGTCTGATTGTTTTTCTTATTCATTATGCCGTTTATGCAATGTGGATGCTGGGTTATATGGCTTGGTTAAATTGGTTGCAAAAACAGAGTGAATTAACACGAAGATTACAGCTAGAGGCAAGTTTTCGTGAAGCACAATTATCGGGGTTAAAGCAGCAGCTAAACCCTCACTTCATATTTAATGCTCTGAACTCATTGCGGGCATTAATCGTAAAAGATCCGCAAATAGCACGAAAAATGGTAACAGGAATTTCGAACTTGTTACGCTACTCTTTATATGAAAGTGAAAAGGATGTCGTTCCGCTAGAGCAAGAAGTTGAAATTGTTAAGGATTATCTTGATATTGAACTGCTTCGTTATGATGGCCGTATTGAGTTGACTTGGGATATTGGAGAACCGTTGTTATCCATTAAAGTGATCCCTCTCTGTCTACAAACCTTGGTCGAAAATGCGATTAAACATACCATCAACCAATACTCGGATGGGATTTTTATTCATATTCAGGCGCAAATACGTGAAGAGTCACTCCATCTTATCGTGGAAAATAAAGGGCGGATTGTTACGTCAGAAAGGAACGGAATTGGTTTGAAAAACACGACGGAACGTTTGGCCCTTATATTTGGAGAACAAGCGAATTTGTCGTTAACACAAAAGCAGGAGGAAGTTGTGGAAGCTAAAATCATTATTCCTCTGTCCGGTTCAATACCTAAACCGTCAGAAGAAAATGCGCCAATCGGAGATGCAGTATGAGAATCCTAATCGTCGACGATGAATCGTTAGCACGTGATGAGCTGCGTTATTTGTTGGGCGAAGTGAAAGGCATCGAGATTATTGGTGAAGCTGAGAATATCGACCAAGCTGAAATGTTTATTACGGAAGAAAAACCCGATCTTGTGTTTTTGGATATTAATATGCCCGGTGGAGATGGGTTTGAATTGTTGGAGCGCTTAACCGTTGCACCGACAGTGGTGTTTACAACGGCCTACGATCAATATGCGATTAAGGCTTTTGAAGTGAATGCTTTGGATTACTTGATGAAGCCGGTTGATGAGAAATTGCTGCTAAAGGCGATTAATAAAGCGAAGGATGGCATGGATGCTCCATGTAACGTAAAAGGTAAGCTCGAAAAAACGGAAAAGGTGTTTTTAAAAGATAGGGATAAATGTTGGCTGGTTTCAGTGTCTAAGATCATATTATTGGAATCGATCGGAAACTATACGAAAGTCTATTTCGATGATGAAAAGCCGATGATCAAACGATCACTTTCTCATCTTGAAGAGCGCCTGCCAGGTGACCGATTTATTCGTGCTAGCCGCAAGCATATTATCAATATGTCGTATGTCGCCTCTATCGAACCGCTAGAAGGAGGGCAGTTATTACTCGTTCTCGAAAATGGCGAAGAGGTTGAAATGTCGCGGCGGCAGGCTCAGATCTTTAAGGAGTTGAAGTCATTTTAGGCTCTCTTCCCTTAGCCGCTCAGCCTCCTCTGAAAGTGTATAGGACAGAGGTATGGCAGGACTTTTGTTTGAATCGGTGCCCACAATGAATCTTGTGAAGGTAGCATAAGCGAGCTTTTCGAAGTCGCCGAATTGAGACCGCCGACTTTTTGTTGATTAATGCGACATAATCATCCTTCTTTATCCCTAAATGAGGAGTTGTGGCCGATATTTTAGGCGTCTTACAGTACAATCCCCGGCAATTCCATTGCTATTCCTTTTCTACAAAATGACTACAAACCATTCCATTCCTTCTCTCGATGGTATTCGTGCTGTTGCCGTATCGACCGTATTTCTTGGGCACATGGGGCTGGCGCATATTATTCCGCCAGGTTTTGGGGTGACGGTGTTTTTCGTTCTCAGTGGCTTCTTGATTACGACGCTTTTTACACAAGAAATTGACCGGAATGGATCAATCAATATCTTGGCATTTTTTAAGCGTCGATTATTCCGCTTATGCCCGCCATTATTTGTGACACTGTTAATTGTTTATGGCTTGTTATATTTCGGTAAGGTTGCCGGAAGTTTCGATTTGTCGGTTTTGGCTTCGCAAGCATTTTACTACCACAATTATTTTTTGGCTCACGCTGAGCCGGGGGGATCGGTTGAGGGCTTGGCGATTCTCTGGTCCCTTGCTGTCGAGGAGCATTTTTACTTAATATTCCCCTTTGTGTTCACTTTTATATTGGTGCCTTTTCGAAAAAGAGGGCTGTTGATATTGAGCGCAATGCTGTTGGGCTTGGTTTTATGGCGAGCAACACGGTTTTTTTACTTTGAATCCAGTGAGTGGGCGATTTATGCTTCGACCGATACTCGGATAGATTTGATTTTGTACGGGAGCTTATTAGCATTTGCGAATTGGCAGGGGATTACCCAGCGACTTTTCGCATTGACGATGAAGCGACTGATATTGTCGTTGGCCGTTGGAGGCTTTTTACTGGCGTTAAGTGTTTTGTATCGGGATGATACTTTTCGGCAAACAATCAAATTTTCGCTTCAAGGGTTGGCTTTAATTCCCTTCTTTTACTACGCGACTAAAATGCCCGATATCACGATTTTTCGTTGCTTAAATAGCCGAGTATTGAAGCGTATCGGTGTATATTCCTACTCAATATATTTGATCCACTATGTGGTCTTCCATAGCTTAGTGGCGGCAGAATTTTCGCCGGATAACTTACTAATATTGTCGGGATTAACCATGGTGATTAGCGTGAGTTATGCGGCATTAATGCATGAATTAGTGGAGAAGCCGGCTGTTCGACTCAGCCGAAACCTTCGCTTTTTTCGATCAAAATCCGTCATACGTTGTGAATAGATAGGCTTGAGTGGTTGCCTATGTAGCGATGAGCGCCAAGAGTCGAAAGTTAATCGTAGCCTCGTAAATTGGAGTTTTTACATTCAGACTTCAATAGCTAGCGATACGAAACTTGCCTATCTTCCTGGCGGTTAATCTCGTCAATTTGGCCATTTAAGGTCCAAAAATCGTAGAGTACGCCAAACCCTAACAAGCCAGCTGTGCACATATAAATAAGGCCTGTTATCCATTTCCCCATGTACATTCTGTGCAAGCCGAAGAAACCAAAGAATGGGATGACGAGTAATATCCACGCCAGGGAATAATTAATGGAGCCTTCGCTGAAACGATAATCCGCTTCATCGTCCATACTGGATATTAAAAAGAAATCGATAATCCAACCGACAAAAAACAAACCCAAGGTAAAAAACCAAATGGTTCCGGTGATGGGCTTGCCAAAGTAAAAACGATGCGCGCCCATAAAACCGAAGATCCATGCAAGGTAGCCTGCAAATGTTGAGTGAGTGTTGTTTTCTGAGTTCATTTTATTAGTCCTTAGTTGTTATTTTTCCAATTCCGAAAATTGACGATTCAAATCAAACTTTCTTGATGTCACATACCGCTCCATACTGTCCACGCGTTCTAGCGTAGATTGCAAACGTTTGTTGGCTCGTTGCAGTCGGACACTTGCACTATCGCGATAGCGGAACATATTCTTTTTACGACGACAGTGTTCGCGCTCGTCGTATTCATAGTTATGTTCGCGATCCTGTTCATCGCTTTCATCCGCGTGTCGTTTTGGAACTAAAACCATCCAGGCGATCACGTAGCTCCAAAATGCGACGGGGCCTGTAAAAACGAGCGCAGCGATAAATATGATGCGCATAATGTTGTGGTCGATTTCGAAATGATCGGCTATACCGGAACATACGCCGCCAATAATTTTTCTATCTGCATTACGATATAAATTTTGCCCGAAACCATTGCGGCGCGAGTTCTTATTTTTTTCATGTTGCCTTTTCGACATAGGTTCTCTCCTTATTTCCGGTTTTTAGTCGATTCACGCCATTGCGGGTGCTCTTCATCTAAAATTTCTTCCAGGGTTTCCACTCTGTCAATCAGTTTGTCGAGGGATTCAAGCATGTCCTCGACGTCGTTAACCTCTTGCGGACTAATACCCTTTATCATCTTTGATTTATAGCGGTAGTGCAGTAGCAGCCATAGCGGCGCAACAAAAGTTAAAAATATAATGGTTGGTACAAATACGATATTCATCGTCGGGCCCTTGTTTAGCCACAACATATTCTGTTGTTGTTTAGTGTGTGGCTTAATGTTATCAACCGCATTCGCGGAATGCTTACATTAAATGACAGTGCTTTTTATTTTTCTGTATTCATCTCTTCTTTCAGGCGATTAAGTTCGTCATTAATCACGTCATCTTTGGCGAGCTGATCAATTTCTGAGGCTAAATCGTGTCGGCCCACATCCATCGCTTCTACTTGTCCTTCAAGGTCATCCACACGGCGTTGAAAAAGCTCGAATTTGGTGAAGGCATCGTCGACGCTTTTCTTGTTCATCTGGCGTTTTACTTTGTAGCGGTCAGCGACAGTTTGTGCACGGAGAACAATGGCTTTTTGCTTCGCTTTCGCATCATCGAGTTTCACCTGTAGTTGAGCAATTTCATCGCTTAATGTCGATAAGTTGTCTTCCAGAAAAAGCAGCTCTGCCTCTGTCGTAGAGACTTCTTCTTCAAGTGCCGTTTTCTCGGCAATAGCTGCGCGGGCTAGGTCGTCACGTGATTTACTAATGGCCAGCTTTGCTTTTGATTCCCATTCTGAGGCTTCGCTAGTGATGCGGCTTAAGCGGCGGTGAATTTCTTTCTTATCCGCGATAATCCGTGCGCAGGAACTGCGAACCTCAACCAAGGTCTCCTCCATCTCCTGAATAATAAGGCGAATCATTTTCTTAGGATCTTCCGCGCTGTCCAATAGCGCGTTGATATTTGAGTTAATGATATCGGCAAAGCGTGAAAAAATTCCCATGACTGTAATTCCTATTTAATGAAGTGTTAGTGATCTTCGTCGTTGTTTCGTAAAGATTTTTAATCTGCTTCCTGGTAGCAGCCCACCCCGAGCGATAACAAAGCCCGGTATGCATTCCCACGCGGAGCGTGGGAATGAGAGTGTGAGCCTAAATACCAGCCCCGATCCCTCTCGAACTTCGTTCTCGTTCCCACGCTCTGCGTGGGAACGCATACGTGAAGTGAAAACCGATCAGAATTATCGGGTTTACCGGAATATGAACAAATAATATTCGAATTAAGTGCAATAAACATACTCCGGTCTGCATTCCCACGCAGAGCGTGGGAACGAGGGTGTTCGAATTCGGAATACTTTCACAGTCTCGGAGCGTGGGAACGAGAGTGAGGGCCTAAATACCTGCCTCGATCCTGGTTCCTACGGAAATCATGTGAACGAGGCGATGGTTCTTGTGCATAGCCTGCCGCTTCTGGTTCCCACGGTCCCCGGCTCTGGCATCCTCGATAACTGCTCCTGCGTTATTCTATTTACGCGCTTCCTGCGCTAATGCTTCGCTCTACCTCCTGCATCCATGCAGTCGCCGTGGTAACCCATACCTGGCTAATTTAAAACGCGATCTAAAATATTCATCTAGAACCTGCAAGTGAAAAGTACGTCTAGACCAACTCTGTCTTTGTTATTACACGCTTTGTGCCAAAACCTCTATCTTATTGATATCTTCTGGTTCCCACGGAAATCATGTGAACGAGGCGATGGTTCTTGTGCATAGCCTGCCGCTTCTGGTTCCCACGGTCCCCGTGGTAACCCATACCGGGCTAATTTAAAACACGATCAAAAATATTCATCCAGAACCTGCAAATGATAAGTACGTCTAGACAAACTCTGTCATTGTTATTACACGCACTGTGCCAAAACTTCTATCTTATTGATATTTAAGGATAATTTTATTTTTAGATATTTTTTGTCGAAATAATATGGTCAAAAAGATCAATAGGCGGCTATTATAGCCACCACAAATAGCCATATTGACCTCTATATGCAAAGAATCATCGGAGAATCCAGCACACTCGCCGAGACTTTAGATCACGTCTCACGGGTCGCCCCTCTAAATCGCCCCATACTCATCGTGGGAGAGCGGGGCAGTGGCAAGGAATTGATCGCTGAACGTCTGCACTACCTCTCCAAACGTTGGGAAGAGACCTATCACCAGCTCAACTGTGCTGCCATCAGCGAACAACTTCTCGACAGCGACTTATTCGGTCACGAAGCGGGGTCCTTTACCGGCGCGACTAAAACACACCTAGGCCGCTTCGAACGCGCCAATGGCGGTACCTTGTTTTTGGATGAGCTGGCTACCTTGCCCATGCGAATTCAAGAAAAGCTTCTTCGCATTATTGAATACGGCGAGTTCGAAAGACTAGGCGGCCAAAAAACCATAACAGTGGATGTCCGGATTGTTGCAGCCACTAATGAAAACCTCCCTAAGCTTGCTGAGCAGGGTAAGTTTCGTCACGACCTATTGGATCGCTTGGCATTTGACGTTATCAACGTACCATCTTTACGTGAGCGTGCAGAAGACATTCCAGAGCTGGTGCAGCACTTTGCAACGCGCATGTGTATTGAGTTGGAGAGAGACTATTATTCCGGGTTTTCACAGCAGGCCATGCAAAAGCTAATGGCGTATTCCTGGCCCGGCAATATTCGGGAATTAAAAAACGTTGTTGAGCGAAGTGTGTGTCATTGGGATGATGCTGATGAGCCGATTGATAAAGTGGTGATTAATCCTTTTAAAACTGAGCTGGAGAAAACTGAACTAGGGGCAGTCACAGAAAGTATTCAGTCAAGCCCTGGTGTGATCGAAAAATTGCCCAATCAAACATTTGAAGAAAGCGTCAAAAATTATGAATTACGATTAATTCGTGAGGCGCTATCGGCATGCAAAAACCAAAAAAAATCGGCAGAATATTTGGGAATAACATATCACCAGCTACGCGCATTATTAAAAAAATACAAAGAGCAGGTTATCTAAAAATAGCAGCGTCTGTACGGCTATATTAAATTGTTCGTGCCCGTAAGAAACTCAAAAACCTCCCAGCCACTGCGCTCCACCCATTGATTCGTCAGCAAGCCATTTTCAACTTGCCATATCGAAATCCCGGTAAACGTTACCGCACGTCCATCCGGATCTAAACCATATAAACCGCCATTCTTCCCCGTAATCTGAAACCTCGTGATGACCTTGCTGCCAGACTCGTCAGCGAAGAAATCTAAAGGCGTTAACTGCGCATCCTTAAGAATCGTATGAAACTGCTTTAGCCAAACTTTAAAATTCTCACGCCCTTGAACAACCTTTCCGGCTGAATTGGTCGTGGTATCCACGGCCACTAGCGTATCAACCGCATCGATATTGTGCGGCGGCGCCCAGACTTCATCCCAAAAGCGTTTTACTAATTGCAAAGATTCTTGACTCATATTCAGTTGGCCTGTCGTTTTAAGGCAAGTTTCGGCATCTAAAATCCTGTTTGCTATACTAAGTTAAATTAACCCTGCTTAACATTCTTATGAAAGACGATAGACGCGATAACCTTCGAGTTGATATCACGATAGCTTGTCACTTCGGTACTATCGATAAAACCTATCCTGCTAAGACCTCTAACCTATCATATTGCGGTGTATTGCTCACGCTAGAGGATGGTGTTTCTGCCATAGCAAAAGTAGGGGATGTATCTGAGTGTGAAATCATACTCGGATCTAAAACTTACTACATACCGGGTGAAGTGAAGCGAGTTGAAGGGAATGAAGTTGCTCTAAGCTTCCGAAAATTGAGCGTTGAAAAGATAGAAGATTTGAAAAAGGTTCTGGAAGGTGTGCGGTCGTATACCGAGCCATAACCAACCCCGATATGTATTCCCACGCACGACTGCATGGATGCAAGAGGTAGAGCGAAGCATTAGCGCAGGAAGCGCGTAAATAGAATAACGCAGGAGCAGTTATCGAGGATGCCAGAGCCGAGAAGCATGGGAACGAGAAAACTGCTCCCCGTACTGAGGCACTGGTTCCCACGCTCCGCGTGGTAACCCATACCAAACTAAAACCAACCCCAATATTCATTCCCACGCGGAGCATGGGAACGAGAAAAAGAAAAAAATACCGAGGGTAGGTTCACACTGGTTCCCACGCTCTGCGTGGTAACCCATACCGAACTAAACCCAACCGCGATATGCATTCCCACGCGAAGCATGGGAACGAGAAAGCACCCCCCGACTTGGCCACACTGGTTCCCACGCTCTGAGTGGTAACCCATATCAAACTGAAGCAAACCTCGATATGCATTCCCACGCGGAGCATGGGAACGAGAAAAAGAGATTTATCACTCCCCGAACGGGTTCCCCAACCTAAGTCACCAACAACAATTCAGCAATCCCATCCAGCTTAGCTTTCCGCGAAGCCCAATCCGGCATATGCCTATCCAATAAAGAATAAAACTGCGGACTATGATTATGCTCCTGCAAATGACACAGCTCATGCAAAATCACATAATCAATACACGCCAGCGGCGCTTTAACCAAATGCGGATTAAGCGAAACAATCCCCTTCGGCGAACAGCTCCCCCATTGCTTCGTCATCTTACGAAACTTCCAAACCGGCACTGCATCCACCCAGTTTAACGAAGCCACCATCAGCTCCAAGCGACGCGCAAACACCTTCTTGCACCGCGTCAAAACCCACTGCCAAATCAAGCCTTGCACATGCTCCGGCGATTTATCCGCAGTTGCAATAACAAGCTTCCCACGCAATAACTTCACCGACTCTTCTTTACGTTTTAAAACCTTAAGCTGATACCGCCGCCCCAAATAAAAATGCGTCTCGCCGCTCACATACTCCCGCGCTAATACATAACGCTGCTGCGAATCAATAACTTCCAAATGCTTAAGCACCCAACGCGCACGTTTTAACACAGCCTGCTTAATTTCTACCGCACTGGTATTCGGCGGCGCATCCACCTGAACAGAACCATCGGGGTGAACATGTATCGCAATCTTATGCCGCCGTGTCGGCGCCACAAACACCCGATAATAAAACCTGCGCTCACCATAAATAACCTGCTGCCGATCGATCGACAAAGCCATTGAAACCTCCGAAGACATGGTTAGACCGCACCCTTACTAAGGCCCACGCGGGTAATCTCAATAATCTTATCGATAATAATACTGGCCTTTTGCATACCTGCCATCGCATACATGCGTGGGAACAGGGCTGTCTTAATCGCCGCTTCAATATTTTGCGGGTTAAGTGAATGTTCGGCCACGGCTTGTTTAACTACCGAATCGGTCGCAATGGCATCGTCCGTCAGCTTTTGCAATTCCTCTTCTGTTAGCGCCTCAAAAGCCTCATCCCCTAAGCCTAAACGAATAGCCCCGTAAAAAGCCTGGGCGTGTCTGTTATCGCTTAACTCGGCAGGTATGCCGTCAATTTCACGTCTCGCCAATTTCTTTTCCAACTCATCAAACAGCGCGTATTGTTTATGTGGGTAATCGAATAAAGACTCGGCCTCACTAATCGCCTCTTTTAATAATTCCGAAAACACCCTCTGTGCGTAGGGATCATCTGCCAAATCTTGCTCAATGGATTTCTTCGTACGTGTTTTAATAATATCCGTCTCGTTACGCGCCTTTTCCTCACTCCATTCTTCCGGTGCATTCGCGCCCATGTCCGTAACGAATAGTTGTCCTTCCGCGTCAATCACCTGTTCACCGACCACATGCTTATCGACCAAGTGCCGAATTTGCTTATCATAAGCGCTGTAGTCCACCGTCTCTTGCGCATCCTGCTTAGCAATTTTGCGCAGATTAATAAAAAACCGCAGATCGTTTTTGTATTCCTGAATCGTCTCATCAGAAAAACTTTTATCCTCAAAAAACGAACGCGAAGACAAGGCCAGTTTTAAGCACATCCCAAATTCAGTCAACGCCTCGTAAAAATCCTCGCGCACACTCCGCCGACTATCGTAATCATCGCCATCATCATTACGACAATTTTTGGGCACTAAAATCTGCCGGTACTGCTCTAAATCTTGGCGGTTTAGCACGCTGCTAAACACCGCCCACAAAGTAGAGTGCAAAGTCGGCAAACGCTTATACTCCGTACTCATCTGCGAATACAAACCCTCAAGGTCTTCAATATCGTAACCCCCTTGAGTGCGCTCCTCTAAATCGTGATAATCCTTAATGGCCGTATCCAGCTCCTTCAGAATCCCGCGATAATCAATCAGTAAGCCGTAGGGCTTCTCCTCATGTAAACGGTTCACCCGTGCAATCGCCTGAATGAGATTATGCTGCTTCAACGACTTATCAATATACAACACCGTATTTTTCGGCTCATCGAAACCGGTGAGTAATTTATCCACCACAATCAAAATATCCGGGTCGCCATCGCTGGCAAACGACTCAATAACATCACGCTCATAATGCTCGGGGTTTTGCCCCCCAACCGCATCCTTCCACCAACGCAGGACCTCGGGTTGCGCGGCTTCATCCACCTCCTCATGCCCTTCGCGTGAATCCGGTGGCGAAATGATTACCGCACTGCTCACCAAACCGGTTGCATCCAAAAGGGTTTTATAGCGAATAGCCGACAACTTACAATCGGTTGCCAACTGCCCCTTTAAACCCAAATGCTTTACATGCTGAGTAAAATGCAGGGCGATATCCAAAGCGATTAAGGCAATACGATTTTCTGCCCCGTAAATAACCGACTTCTTCGAAAACTTCTTTTTTAAATCATTCTGCTGTTCCGCCGATAGCGACGACGTCAGCGTTTCGAACCAATTATCGATGGCCTTATCGTTAACATCCAATAACTGCTTACGCTCCTCGTACAGCAGGGGCGTTACCGTCTTATCCTCCACCGCGCGCTGCATGGTATACGCGTGCACAATCGGGCCGAATTTATTCGAGGTCTTATCGTCTTTTAATAAGGGCGTACCGGTAAAGGCCACATAGGCGGCATTAGGCAAAGCCTTACGCATACGCTCGTGGTTCTCGCCACCCTGGCTGCGATGGCCCTCATCGATCAAAACAACAATATTATCCGAAGGGTTAAAACACTCGCTCTGCTTAGACGCCGTATTGAATTTATTGATAATCGAAAAAATAATCCGCTCATTACCCTGGCCAATACGCTTAGCTAAATCGCGCCCAGTCGTCACCCGTGCTTTGGCCCCGTCTTTCTTCGTGGCCACGGCAGAACCAAAAGCCCCGCTGGATAAAAATGTTCGCGATAACTGCTTCTCTAAATCCACCCGATCCGTAACCACAATCACACGGCAGTCTTTTAATGTTCGGTGTAACAACAGGGCCTTGGTTAAAAATACCATCGTAAACGACTTACCCGAACCGGTGGTGTGCCAAATAACCCCACCCTCACGGCCACCATCGCTATTGCGTTGGTCGATGCGTTTCAGCAAGGCCTTAATCCCAAAAACCTGTTGATAACGTGCTGCAATCTTGCCGACCTTTTTATCGAATAAAATATAAAAACGCACAAACTCCAAAAGGCGAGTCGGGCTGATTAAGGAACTGAGCAAACGATCCTGCGCCGTCGGTAACTGCGGCTTTTCCCACAGGCCTAAAAAATACGCCTTCTGCGACTTCTCGCGAATATTCAACACCGATGAAACAGTCTTTTCATCGAGAGCGGTATTCTTAGTGGTATTAAAATCTTCCTCGCTCAACTCCTCATCACGCCACTGCGCCCAAAACTTTTTCTTCGTTAGCGTCGTGCCGTAAAGCCCATCGGTTGAACTAATGGCCAACAACAACTGCGCGTAAGTAAATAACTGCGGAATCTCATCGTGGAGCTGGTTACGCAGCGTTTGGCTAATCCCCTCATCGACCATACTCTTATTCGGGTTCCCCGACTCTGGCCGCTTACACTCAATTACCACCAGAGGAATACCATTCACAAAACACACGATATCCGGGCGGCGGGTATGCGTGCCGTGGGTGCTTAACACCTCCAACTCTTCCGTTACCTGAAAACTATTTCTCTCAATACAATCCCAATCAATAATCGGCACCGTTAACTGGCGCTTCTTCCCGTCGATAAACTCAGCAACGGTAATGCCCAAACACAAACGGTCGTAAATGCGTTCATTGGCCGTGCCTAAACCATCGTGCAAACCTGGGGCGGCCACCTCGCGCACCACCTGCTCAATCGCATTGGTGGAAAGGGCCATGGCCTCGCCTTTGTGGTCGAAGCGGTAGGCTTTTAAATGGGCGATTAACTCGTCTTTTAGTAAAACGTCGCGGTTTGAACCGCGTTTTTTTAGACACTCGGCTGGGTTTAGGTAAGTCCAGCCTAAGTTCATTAGGGTTCTTAGGGCGGGGATTTTTGAGCTGTAGTCTTCCTTGGTCTCGGGGAGTTGGCTCATGGGTGTTTCCTTACGCTGTGGCTTCGGCGGGTTGTGGAGTGTCGAGTTTAACGCGGCGTTTTCCGGTTAGGAGTTGTTGCATTAGGGCTGTTTTTTCTTGTTTGAGTTGGTCAAGCTGCACGCAAAAATTTTCGATTTTTTTGTCGCAAGAGTGAGTAATATTGATAATCATATTTTGCTCCTCTATAGCGGGGAATCGAACGTTTAGACTCCCAATCCCGTTTTGATCTATTGTTGTCATAGTTCCGGTTTTTGAATATGACATAAAGTGTTTTCTAGCCATTGGAGACAAGCAGAATTCTTGTAGGTATTTGGAGAATATTTTTCTTGTGTCAGGTCTTACTCTCATAATATGGCATTCGTAAATAACGTCGTCGGCATCTACGTTAAAAATGTTGCAGTGTGCAATCCCGTCAACTTTTAACGATGACCTAGTGAAAAACAAGTCCCCCTTTATTACCTTGACCTTTGAAAATTCCTTCGCGCTGATATTTAGCAGTTTTAGGCGGCTAGGGTCAATGGTGTTGGGCGTGTATAGGTTGACTACGTTAATCAATCTATAACCATTGCCTACTTTTTTGGGATCGTTGAATGCGCCATTTGAAATTTTTTCTGAAGATAACTCTTTGAGATTGAGCAGGCTCCAGTCTTTCGGGTATTTATTATCCTTCGCAGGCTCACCAAACTCCTTAAACCGCTTCTTCCCCGTCAACAGTTGTTGCATTAGAGATTTTTTCTGCTGCTTGCTGTTTTCAATTAGTTTTTCGACGGTGTTTATGGCTTTGTCCCAGGTGGATAGGATTTTGGCGATTTTTGTTTGTTCTAACGGAGGTGGTATGGGCACTTTGATAGATTTTACTAGGCCACCACTCAAGTTGCTTTGCCCTGCTGTATTACTGAAATTGCGAATGTTTTGATATTGGCTGCGTAAGTAGTAAAAGAAAAAAATGGGATCGTGTTTATCATGGAAGATGATAGCCGCACAATTCTGGTTGGTAGTTGCCTCGAACTTTAATATAGCTACTTGGCCACGAGTTTTACCTTGTCCGATCATCGCCATTAATATCGTGTGTTTTGGGACTAGTTTGGCTGATGACTTTTTAAGTCCCTCCTGGCTAATATGTTCCCTTACGTTAGAAGGGTATAGATTGCAGTTTTGGACTTCAGTTGTTGTTATCCATGGAACATCCCCTCCCCAATATGATGGCTCTTTTCTGCTCGGTGTTCCTCCAGATGTAACAACTGCTACATCTTTAATCATTTTAATACTCCAATCATTAGGAAGCATAATCAAGTTCCTCTATATACTGATTCACTCTCTTGCACCCATGGAAATCCACTCCTAGATTAGGTCCTTGTTTGGTTTGCTTTGGCTCCATGCCATGCTTGCTGGGTTTTGTTGTTTTTTTGAGTTTGGTCTGCATTACCACGCGGAGCGTGGGAACGAGGGGGTAGTGGTTATTATGTATGGGGTTGGGGCGCTTCTGGTTCCCACGCTCTGCGTGGTAACCCATACCTGGCTGGCAGGGATTGGGGTGCTTTGGTTCTGAGACGTGCTTGCTGGGTTTGGTTGTTTGCCTGGGCTCGGTCTGCGTTACCACGCGGAGCGTGGGAACGAGGGGGTGGTGGTTATTGTGCATGGGGTTGGGGCGCTTCTGGTTCCCACGCTCCGCGTGGTAACTCATACCTGGCTGGCAGGGGTTGGGGTGCTTTAGTTCGGAGCCGTGCTTGCTGAGTTTGGTTGTTTGCCTGGACTCGGTCTGCATTACCACGGCGACTGCATGGATGCAGTCGGTAGAGCGAAGCAGGATGCCAGAGCCGAGGAGCGTGGGAACGAGGGGATGGTGGTTATTGTGCATGTCGTCGTTTTTCCTCTTAGGCATTCCAGTCGGTGGCAATGTCGATCAGTCCGGTTTGTCCGGCATAGTTTCGTGCGCTGGAGTATCGCCAGTGTTCGGCTTGGTCCACGTACCCGCGTTTTACGGGGTTGTGGTGTATGTATTCTATTTTCTGTCGCATTATCTCGTCGTTTTGTATCAGCTGTGGGTGACTGCCTTCTTGCCACAGTTGGTAGGCTCTGTCGCCTTTGTGTGCTTTTTTATAAAACGCTAGTTGTTTTAATATTGTGTGTACGTTGTTCTTTTCTAAATAATTTATTAATTGCCTGGCGGTGTGGCTTTTAAAGCGCGCGAGGTCGCGGTTTAAGTTGTCGCTTTGGGCAATTAGGTGAAGGTGGTTTTCTAAAATTACGTAGGCGTGTATTTTTAGGCCTTCCTTCATTAAAAACTGTAGTGATTCGAATACTATGTTTACCGTTGCTGGGCGGGTAAATATGGGTATCCAGTGCAACACGGTGCAGGTTAAAAAGTGCGGTTGTGTTGCAGTTGTTATTTTGTAGCGGCTTCTTGCCATGGTGTTCTCCTTTTTTTGTTTTGCTCTCTAGTGTTTGTTAGGGTTTGGTATGCATTACCACGCGGAGCGTGGGAACGAGGTTTTGTTCTAGTTGTTTCTGGTGCATGTTGTTTTTTGTTTGTTGTGGGTTCGGTATGCGTTACCACGGCAACTGCATGGATGCAGTTGGTAGAGCGAAGCAGGATGCCAGAGCCGAGGAGCGTGGGAACGAGAGGTGGAGGGTTGTTGGGCCTCTGGCGTTGGTCGATTTTGCTTCGGGCTCTCCGCTTCTGGTTCCCACGCTCTGCGTGGTAACCCATACCTGGCTTGCAGAGATCGGTAAGTTATTCATAATCGAGTTCTTTTAAGTAGCCAGCCATTTCATCTTCTAATCCAGCGAGTTGAACTTTTAATTGCTCGCGTTCTTTGCGCACGGCCATTAGGTCGATTTCTTCTTCTTCCTCAAAGGTATCCACGTAGCGGGGGATGTTGAGGTTGTAGTCGTTTTCTTGGATTTCTTTTGGTTCTGCTAAGTAGGCGTATTTGTCGACGGTTTTACGCGCTTGGTAGGTATCGACGATGGTTTTAACATTTTCTTCAGTGAGGAAGTTTTGGTTTTTACCGTCTTTATAGTCGCGGCTGGCGTCGATAAATAACACTTTATCGTCGGTTTTGTTTTTCTTGAAGATTAAAACCGCAGCGGGGATGCCGGTGCCGTAAAAGAGTTTTTCGGGTAGGCCGATGACGGCGTGGAGTAAGTTCTCGTCGATCAGTTGTTTGCGAATTTTCCCTTCGCTGGAACCGCGAAACAGTACACCGTGGGGAACAACGACGCCCATGCGCCCAGTTTTGGGTTTCATGGTTTCGATCATGTGGGTGACGAAGGCGTAGTCGCCTTTGGTTTTGGGCGGTAGGCCGCGGCGGAAGCGGGAGTAGGTGTCGTTTTCGGCCACTTCGATTCCCCACTTTTCCAATGAGAAAGGTGGATTGGCGACAACTACGTCAAAGTGTTTGAGCTTGTCGTTGTTGTCCAAAAGCTTGGGGTTGCGAATGGTATCGCCCCATTCAATGCGGTGGTTGTCTTCGCCGTGTAGGAACATGTTCATTTTGGCGAGCGCCCAGGTGCTGCCGATGGCTTCTTGGCCGAAGAGGGCGTATTTTTTGGAGCCGTTATTGTGCAGCTTTACTTGGTTGCCGCATTTCATTAATAGCGAGCCAGAGCCGCAGGTGGGGTCGCAAATTTCATCGCCTTCTTGTGGGTCGACGAGTTCGGCTATTAATTCCGAGACTTCGGGCGGGGTGTAAAACTCACCGGCTTTTTTACCGGAGGTAGCCGCGAAGTTTTTAATTAAAAACTCGTAGGCGTTGCCAATAATGTCGAGGTTGCCGACGCGTGATGGGCGCAGGTTGAGGTCGTCTTGGGCAAAGTCTTCGAGGATGTGTTTTAAAATATCGTTCTTTTGTTTTTCGTCGCCGAGTTTGGTCGAGTTAAATTGGATGTCTTGAAACACGTCGCGCAGTTTGTTGATGTTGGATTCTTCAATGGCTTGTAGGGCCTTGTCGATGCGTTCGCCGTTACCGGGTTCGTTACGTTTTGCATAGAGTGAATAAAAGTTGGCGGATTCGGGCAGGTTAAAGCGCTCGTTTTTCATCATCTCTTCGATGAGTTCGGGGTGGTCTTTGTATTGTTTTTGGTAGCCTTCGTAGTGGTCTTGCCATACGTCGCTGAGGTATTTCAAAAACAGCATGGTCAGTACGAAGTCTTTATAAATGCTGGGGTCGACGGTGCCGCGAAAGGTGTCGCAGGCGGCCCATACGGCTTTGTTAATATCGTCTTGGTTAACTGTGGTGTTGGTCATGGTGTTCTCGTATGGGGTTTAGGCGTTGATGGCGGGCAAGAGCGATTGCGCGATGCCTTCCATTAAGCGTTGGTCGTTATCGATCTGCGCTTGGAGTGCGGATTGATGTTGATAGGTGGCTTTTGCCAGTGCGGCAAGGGTCTTTTGTTTTTCGATGCTCACGTCGGGTATGGGCGTGGCTTCTAAAATTTCTCGGCTAAGGCTTTGCACGTTGCTGCCTTGCGAGTTGCGTTCAAAATATTGTTGTGTGGCTTGTTGGTTGAGGTACCAATGTAAAAAGCCGGGAATGCAGCCCATCTGTTTCGATGTGCGAATAATAAAGAAGTGGGGCGAGCAGATGGCCGATAGGTGTAGGTCTTTAATTAAAGTCGCGGTGTTATGTTTGCCGCGCGCGACAAATACGATGTCGTCTTTCTTTAAGTAGCGGGCTTCTTTTACGCGTTTGGGTGTGCATTTGAACACGCTGTTCCAGGTGATGCGCGGACCGTCTAGGTCTTTCATTTGCACGACTAAAGTTTCGCCGCTTTTCTCGTTCGAGATTTTGTTACGAAAGGGGTGACCGCTAATAATCTCTGAAATGTGATCGAGTCTACGCATTTAGTTCTGCATCAACGAGGTTGGTGCAGAATATAGCATTGCTATATGTGCTCCTGCCAAATAAACTATTTTATGTTGCATCAATGAAGTTGAGGCATAAAAAGATATGGTGTTTTTGGATGTTGCATGCGTATTTATGTTGTTTTAGGTGCTTGTTTGAGCATTTGGGGCGGGCGATGCGCTTTTCTATGATTTTGGCTGGAATTGAAGGGGTAGAGCGATAGTGAGTAGGTATGACGGATTGTTTAGCTGTGAAGATAGTGCCGTAATTGTCAAAACGTTCGAGCTTGTGGTGATTCAGTTGGAGGAGGCCGAGGCCGTGATCCGCTTGGTTGATCGTGTGGTTGAGGAGTTGCATGGCGCTTTGGATTGGGAGTCTGTGCGGGACCAGACGCTTAATGAGCGGATTGGTGAGATTCAGGCGGCTATTGGTCGGTATTTGATGGATTTTTATTTGGATGATTTGCATTGAGTTTGGGGGAGGTTTTCAGCTGTTGTGGTGGGGTATGTTTTCGTGAGGTCTTGTCTTGAGGGGTGCTGTCTTGAGAGGTGCTGAGGTCTGATGGGTATGTGATTTCGTCCGGGGTGGGTCTGCATTCCCACGCGGAGCATGGGAACGAGAAAAATCACTCCCCGCACTGGTTCCCACGCTTCTCGGCTCTGGCATCCTGCTTCGCTCTACCTCCTGCATCCATGCAGTCGTGCGTGGTAACCCATACCGAGCTTTGGTTCAATTCGGTATTCATCAGATTTTTTGGGGAGGGTGTAATTAATGCGCGTCTTTCGGTGAGTGTGGGCGCTTGCTAACTTCTGGTTCCCACGCTCTGCGTGGTAATCCATACCGAGCTTGCCGTAGGCGATGGCAGCGATGGTTTCCTCGATCAAGAGGGTGAGAACTTGTTCATTTAAAAATTAACTTTGAAGCGGTCAAATGCCTAAAGAATTTAAATTTGTGAATGCGGCAGCAAAGAGGGCTTTCTTAGATTTACCGGCGGCGGTAATTAGTCAGTTTGGTTCAGACTTAAATGCCGTGCAGGCGGGTAAAAGACCTTTTTCCGCATTCAAAGATATTTCTGGCAGTGTTGGTGCGGGTGCTATCGAGCTGATCGAAAATGGTAGTCCGGCTTATAGGGCTGTTTATTGTGCGAAATTTAGAGAAACGGTTTACATTTTACATGCCTTCACAAAAACCGCTCAGGGTGTGGATCGTGCGGCAATGGTAACTGCAAAGGCGCGTTATAAGGAGATGATGGCGGAGATTGCTGAGCAAGAAAAGCGTACTAAGGAAAGCTTATTTTAATTAGGCTCCTCTATTACTCTGCAGGTTACTGGTGATTCAGCGTGCTCCGTTGGTGCGTAGCTGGGCTTGAATCGGAATCCTAGTTTGGCTAAAAATCCAATCAACTTATCTGAAGAAAATTTATCAACCTTGCCGGTGGTGAGTTCGCTGACTCTGGGTTGTGATAATTTTAACGCGTCTGCAATATCTGCGTTTTTCCAATCGTTGGCTTCGAATATATCTCGCATAACGAGCATTAGGTCAGCTCTAAACTGAAGGTCAGCTGCTTCTGCTTTGTCGTCAGTGATTGCATCGAAGATGTTTGTGTACGTGAGCTGTGTCATGTGGAAGCCTCTAGATATACGTAATTACGTATATCTAGAAGTATGGGGGCTCTATGCGGTTAAGTAAAGGTTAAAGATAAAGAGGGGCTTTGACCTCTGCGGCTGTTAGCGGGAAGCTATACAGAGCTAAGTCCAAATTAGATATGCATTCCCTCGCACGACCCCAGGGGTTGGGGTAGGTGGAGCGATTCCGGAGATAAAGCCGAGAGCATAGGAGCGAGAAAAATCATTCCCCGCACTGGTTCCCACGCTTCTCGGCTCTGGCATCCTGCTTCGCTCTACCTCCTGCATCCATGCGTGGTAACCCATACCGAGCTTTGGTTCAATTAGGCATGTATCGGATTGTCGAGATTTTCTCGTGGGGAGATGTCTTGAGGGGCGCTGTGGCGACTGATGGGAATGTGATTTCGTCCGGGGTGGGTCTGCATTCCCACGCGCGACCCCAGGGATTGGGGGAGGTAGAGCGACTCAGGAGATAAAGCCGAGAGCATGGGAACGAGAAAAAATCATTCCCCGCACAGGTTCCTCCGGCTCTGGTTCCCCCGGCACTGGTTCCCACGCTCTGCGTGGTAACCCATACCGAGCTTTGGTTCAGTTAGACATGTATCGGATTATCGAGATTAGGTCTAATTAATACAGCACCTTCAGAAGGTGTGAGTACTTGCTTTAGTTTCTGCCGCCTCCCATTCATATCGGCTGAGCCCTTTAACTGAATTATTGTCTTTAGGCCGTTTAACCCCCGTATTTTTTTGCGCCTCACTCTCTAATCAAGGATAATGCGCCCAAATTTTACGGCCCTCAGGGTTCTTCACTCCTTCTTAGAAAGATCAATTTTATGGCTATTTCTCACCTTATCGCCCACCGCATACAGCGCCTAAGCCCAACCACACCGGCTTTGGTGGATTTACGAGATGATGAGTTGCCACGCGATGGTAAAATTGAAGAGTGTGCGCGTGAGCTAAAGCTTTGTTTTGTCAAAAAGCTCAGCAAGATTCATGGTCGTTTTTCGAGCGACATGGCAATGCACCCGTTTTCCAATTGGATCGCTGAGTGCATCGCTGAAAAAATTGGTTTTGTTTCTCTTACTGAAAAAGCCATGAAGCACTTCAAACTGGAGCTGGATAAGACGGAAGCGCTACTGGATGCCTATGTGTTTTTCGTTCAGGAGACGCTAGAGCATGCAGATGAGTTGAGTGTCTATGTGGTCGATCATCTTAATGGCCAGTACATTGATGGTGACCTTAATATTTCAGATTCCGTTTATTTGGACACCAATAATATTACCCTGGGTGCGAAGGTGAATTTGCGTGAGTGGCAGGGGGAAGATAAGCATCTGAATTATCTATCCGTATTGCCTTGGCGGGGTGAAAAAGAGTTGAGTGATGCTTTTGTGGCCTTTATTGGTTTCACGGATAAGGCGGATGTAAAAGAAGAGACAGAAGCATTCTTGGATGCGGTTGATAGTTTCACTAAGGACCTGCCAGAAGAGATCGCCATCGAGACGCGTGAAAAGGTGGTGAATTATTGCCTGGAAGAAGATAAGGCGGGTCGACGTGTTGTGATTGCCGATCTATCCAGTCAGATCGATTCAGAAAACACAGAGAAGTTTGAAAAGCATGTGGTTGCAGAAAAGCCTCAATTGAAAGCTGAGCTGATTCCCGACCGTGCGCAAATGCGTCAATACATTCGCATCAGTGGTCGCGATAATATGTTGAGCATGAGTTTCGATTCGAAGTGTTTGGGCGAGTCAATTGTGTATGACCAGGCATCGGATACCTTAACGATTTCTAAAATTCCTACGGCGTTGAAGTCGCGGCTTTTGAAGCATTTGCGGAGTAGCTGAGTTGTCTTGTCTCTTCTTTGGTATGTAGGCGGAGGTATATATTATCTCCTTGAATGGGATGATCCCCTTCCGTTTTGGTCACATTTTCCAATCGCTGTTTTCCTCAAAATGGGTGAGAACAGCATCAATAAAGCACTGGGTTTTCGTTGATAAATGCTTCCGGTTGGCATAGACAATATATAGGCCCAGCTCATAACTTTCATAGCCCTCTAAAATAACACTTAGCTTTCCTGATTTAATATCGTCGCCAACGACAAATGTTGGGCAGAGTGATATTCCGCAGTCTTCTCGTAATAATTGATGCACGGCTCTTGAGCCGTTTGTTCGAATGCCTTTGTCGATATTGACTGTTATGTGTTCGTCATCGCGTTTAAAGCGCCAGCGAAAACTACTCCGCAAATTCGTATCGATAATGCATTGGTGGTTGAGTAATTCTTCTGGGGTTTTAGGGGTGCCATATTCCTGAAGATAGGCGCCGCTTGCACAAGCTACAATACGTACGGGAGCCAATTTTCGTGCGACTAAGCTAGAGTCTGGAAGTTCTGCAATGCGAATAGCGACGTCTATGCCTTCTTTAACAATATCGACAAAGTGATCCGTGAGTCGAAGGTTAATATTCACTTTAGGGTATCGTTTATTGTATCCAGAAATGACTTTCATGAGATGCAGTTCGGAAAAAGTTACCGGGGCGCTGATATGTAAGTCACCTACAGCTTGGGCGACATGAACACTGGCTTCAAGTTCACAGAGTTGATCCAGTATCGGCAGGGCTCGTTCATAGTAGCTGCGGCCAACTTCTGTAAGGCTAATGTTTCGTGTGGTTCTGTGCAGTAATCGCACACCAAGTGATTCTTCGAGGTGGGCAATTGTTTTGCTTACAGCTGTTTTTGAAGCGCCAGACTTTCTCGCGGCGGCTGAAATTCCTTGTTCATCGACGACGGTGATAAAGGTGCGTATGCAGGTAATCGTATCCATTGAACACATCTTACTGTTTTAACTTGCGCGCAGTTTATCAATGGTTTTTGGCGTTGTATATCCGGCGAATGCCAGTCTTTGTATTCCGTTGAGAGAGACCGTTTTTGATTGTTTCTGATTTGAGGACGGTCCTTCCCTTTTTTACCGTATTGTACCTTATGGGAATTTATCCGATATTGAATGGCATGCTGTACTGCGTTGTACATATTGCACACCTTGTCATTCATCTTCATAAATTTAAAGGAGTAACCCATGCTCGTAAATGGTGTCTGGGAAGAAAATTTTCACCCCTACCAATCCGCGAATAAAGACGGAGGGTTTGTTCGTCTAAATGCCAGTATTCGAAATGAAATAGAATCTTCTGGAGAGGAGGGAAGTGATAGCAGCAGAAAATATTTTGCGGAGAAAAACCGCTATCATCTTTATGTTTCGCTTACTTGTCCTTGGGCATGCCGGACTTTGATTATTAGGCGACTTAAAAAATTGGAATCGTTGATTTCGGTTTCTGTGGTGGAGCCTTTTTTGACGGATAAGGGTTGGGGATTTGGAAACTATCCTGGTTCAGATTTGGAGGCTTTATATGGATCGGCTTACGTTCATGAACTCTATACTCGCAGTGATCCGAATTACAGTGGCCGAGCGACGGTGCCGATTTTGTGGGATAAAAAATATGGTGTTATCGTCAATAATGAGTCTGCGGATATTATTCGTATGTTTAATAGCGCTTTTAATAGGCTTGCGCCAAATAGTGTAGATTTGAGACCTAAAGAATACTTGGGTGCGATGAATGAGTTTAATCAGATCGTATATGAAAAGTTGAACAATGCTGTTTATCGCTGTGGTTTTGCGAAAACTCAGAGTGCTTACGAGAGTGCAATGGCGGATGTTTTTTCAACGTTAGAATATTTAGATGAGCGCTTAAATGGTCAAGCGTATGTGTTTGGTGATCGTATAACTGAGAGTGATGTCCGCTTATTTGTCACGCTTATTAGATTTGATATCGCGTATTTTGGCCTGTTTAAATGTAATCTCGCTCGGATTGTTGAATACCAAAATTTACACGCCTATATGCTTCGACTTTATCAACGATCTGAAGTGTGTGAAACGGTGAATATCGATCATATAAAGCAAGGTTACTATTCGATTAAGGCGTTGAATCCTACGGGTGTTGTGCCGTTAGGGCCTCGACGAATCTTTGGGCTCAATAGCGTAGAGTGTCCTGGGTAGGTATATTAAAAATATTTGGACATAACGTAGCTGTAGCAGAGGCGTCCATTTTTAATTTTCTTGAATTCGCGCCTAATTTTACAATGGCGCTAAAGTGGCGCGTTTACATAGTTGTTATTGTCCTGGATGTTTAGGTTTGTCGGTTTTATTTTTTAACGTGGGGGAAATTAAGTCGAGTATGTTCTTGGTGGAGCAAGAGGGTTTTTGTCTGAACATGCTGTGAACACTATTTGTTGACCTGGTCAGCTGAAACCACCTCTCCAAAATAATCACCTTGGTACATATCAAAGCCGATTGGTTTGCAGCTTTTAAGTATTGGCTTGGTGTCGACACAGGTGGCCAAGGTTTTAATGCGTAATTCCCTAACGATATCGTGAAGGTGTATGAGCAGGCTCAGGCGTGCACTGTTGGCCGTGTCTATTCCTTCTATTAGCGCTTTATCAAATTTAACCAAGTGTGGTTGGGCGTTGATCAACTCCATAAAGCGTGATTGACCCGTGCCAAAATCAACGAAGGCGTAGCGAATACTCAATTTGTTGAGTGCCGCTTTGAGTAAGGCTAAGTGAGCCAAATCGGTGACGGATTTCTCACTGATTTCGAGCATTAGCAAGGTCTTTGGATGACGTTTACGCAGTGCGCTCAAGGAGCGAAGTAATTGATCGTAATCATCAAGCTCCTTCGGATGAGTGCTGACCAGAATCATGCCTTGAACCTTGTACTGCTCTGCGATATCGACGGCAGTGTCTCGCATAAGAGTAGACAGCTGGACTTCTAATCCAATGCTCTCGGCAATATGGTACAAGACCGCAGGATCAGATGTTAGGTTCGGGTTGCAACCTTTAGCCAACACCTCGTATCCACAGATTTTGCCGCCCTTGGCGTGGACGATGGGCTGAAAGAACATTTCGATCATTTGCTTGTCGATCAGCTCTTCAAGCTGGTTAACGCCAGCAGGGATGGTCTCGCTCAGCTTCATATCGGCGATGGAGATAACAGTGGTTGTGTTGTGTGGTTCATCCTCTTGCGGGTAGTCAAGGACAAGGTGGGAGCGGTCAATCAAGCGCATCTCCATTGTGCCTAGATGGATAATGTCGCCGTGTTGGATTAGGGTGGGTCCCTCAATTCTATCTCGATTGACAAAGGTACCGTTGCTGCTGCGCAGATCGTTGAGCATGAGGCTATCCTCTCCGCCCTCTTTTACTGTTGCATGGCGGCGAGAGACGGCGGCTGAAGCGAAGGTGAAATCTAAACTTTCATCGCGGCCTAGTGTTATAGGGAAGGGTTGCAGATGTTGCTGTGTGCGTCTACCATCTTGGTTAAAGTCGCCTTCCAAGTACCATTTGCTCATGGTTCTACCTTTTTCTAACGTCCTTTAAGTGTAGGTGATGAGATTGCTAACTTCCTTATCAAATGTGGAATTTGTATGGCGGGGTACAGGTATAGCGATATCTCTAGTTTGACTTCAGACGATGATGTTTTAGTCGCCGAAGTGAACGTACACTCTCTTTCTGTTGCCTTATATCCGGTAGTTATTGCTGCTTGGGTTCTCTGATCGCTAGCCTAGGGTTTCTGCGAGTTTGGGAATTCAATCGAATGGAATAGTCATTTATGGGGGATTAATACCGGCATCCGAAGTAAGGGTATCCATGATATGATTCACCTCATATTTAGGGGCTTGGCGTTTTCTTGTCTGGCTCCGTACAGCACGTTCATCACTCTAAAAGAATTTCCCGAAGGAATCTGATCGATTATGTTTAATCATAATGAAATGTTGCCCGTTGAAAAGCTTCACAAGCTTGCAGAAGCTGAGGCTGAGAACTACAAGAACGCGGCGCCATTTGCCCACGGCGTGTATGACGACGTGTTCGCTCCGGCACTTCTCGACAAGGTGATTGAAGAGTTTGAAGTGGGTGAAAAAACATGGAAGGAATTCGACTCAAAGTACGAGAAAAAATTGCAAATGAACCGGGATGTTAACCTTCAGCCGGTTACCCGTGCTCTGATTCATAATTTAAACTCGGAGCCATTTCTGGAGTTTTTAGAGGTACTAACCGGTATTAAGGGACTTATCCCTGATCCATATTTGGCAGGCGGTGGTCTTCACAAAATCCCCCCTGGCGGAAAACTTGGAATTCACGTTGATTTTAATGGCCACAGTAAAATGAACGTGTATCGACGCATCAATGTGTTGATCTACCTCAATAAGGATTGGCAGGAAGAGTGGGGCGGTTACTTTGAGCTATGGAGTGATAAAAACGGCGGATGTGAAAAGAAATTGCTACCTCTGTTTAACCGCATGGCGATTTTTACAACTACATCTACCAGCTTTCATGGCCACCCAGAACCGTTAAAATGTCCAGAAGACAGAAACCGCATATCGCTAGCCCTGTATTATTACACGGCGAATGAACGAGGCGATCAGGCTAAAGATGAGCATACGACGCAATTTTTGACGAAAAGCGGAAAGCGTGAAGAAATACATTATTCGAATAGCTTTTTCAGCCGCGTAAAGCGAAAAATTAAAAGGGTTGTCGCCGGAAAGTAGACAGCGAAGAGCGGATTGAATCCGCTCTGTCTTTTCATACTACAGTTTCCCGTCCCCCGTCCCCCGTCCCCCGTCCCCCGTCCCCCGTCCCCCGTCCCCCGTCTTTTCTTGATTTTTAGCCAAGATCAAATTACTGTATATCTATTCAGTATGTGGAAAGCCGTATAAAAATGATTCTGTACATCGCAGAGAAACCCAGCCTTGGCCGTGCTATTGCCGGAGCCTTGCCCAAGCCCCTTCAGAAAGGGGATGGATTTATACGTGCGGCAAACGGCGATGTGGTCAGTTGGTGCATTGGACATTTGCTGGAACAAGCCGAACCCGAAGACTATGACCCGGTATTCAAAAAGTGGGCGCATGCGCAATTACCCATTATTCCCCAGAAATGGCAGCTAAAAGCCAAAAAACAAACCGCCAAGCAACTTTCGGTCTTAAAAAAGTGGGTCAAGCAGGCGGACCAGCTCGTCCACGCCGGTGACCCAGACCGTGAAGGCCAGCTGTTGGTCGACGAGGTCATCGATTTCCTTGGTGTGAAAGGTAAAAAACGTGACGCTATTAAGCGATGCCTGATCAGTGATCTCAATCCCCCAGCCGTCAAACAATCCCTATCGAAGCTGCGTGATAACCGCGAGTTTATTCCCCTTTCAGTATCTGCTCTGGCTCGCTCTCGTGCAGACTGGCTCTACGGAATCAACTTAACCCGAGCGTATACTCTGCAAGGTCAGAAGGTGGGTTACCAAGGGGTACTATCGGTGGGGCGTGTGCAAACGCCGTTATTAGGCCTAGTGGTTAATCGTGATAGAGACATTGCGAACTTTGTCAGTAAACCTTTCTACAACGTATGGGCACATTTAAGAACTGAGAATAACGAAAACTTTAAGGCTAAATGGGTGCCCAGTGAACATTGTGCAGCGTATCTCGATGAGCATGGCCGAAATGTTTCCCGGCCGCTGGCTGAAAACGTTGTGCAGCGGGCAAGCTTCCAGCCTGCAACGGTAAAAGATATTTCACGCAAAAAGAAAAGCAGAGCCGCGCCGTTACCCTACAATCTGTCTTCCCTGCAAATTGATGCAAACAAGGCTTATGGCTTTAGCGCTAAACAAGCACTGGACATTTGCCAAGCGCTTTATGAGCAGCATAACGCGATCACTTACCCCCGTTCCGATAGCCGCTATTTGCCTATGGGACACTTTTCTCAAGCGCCTCAAGTCTTAGCGTGTGTGCAGAACAATTTGCATCAGGTAGATACTGGCGGCCCCTTGAGTATTCGAGAGAACGATTCCGCGTTATTTGCTTCGCTAAAGCCAAAACAAAAAAGCAAAGCGTGGAATGATTCAAAAGTTGACGCCCATCACGCGATAATCCCCACGCAAAAATCACTGTCTCGGCTAAGCTCGCAAGAAGCAAAAATATACCGTTTAATTTGCCGAAACTACGTGGCTCAATTTCTGCCTAATTATGTATTTTTTGACAGCCAATTGGACATCGAAATTGCTGCAGGAAAGTTTGTCGCCAAAGCGAAAGAAATAGAACAAGAAGGCTGGAAGTCTTTATTTATGGGGAAAGGCGGGGCTGCTGGAAAAGCATCGGTTAATGGCGGTCTACCCGATGAGAAGAGCAATGAGAAAAACGATGAAGACAGCGATCCGAATCAAACGCTTCCGTCCCTATCGAAAGGCCAACAATTAGAATCCCTTCAAGCCGAAGTTGAAGAAAAAAACACAAGCCCACCCAAGCACTTTACCGAAGCAACCTTGCTGGCTGCCATGACGGGAATTGGCGCATTCGTAAAAGACCCAGCACTCAAAAAAGTCTTAAAAGAAACAGATGGCTTGGGCACCGAAGCCACACGTGCAGGCATAATCGAATTATTGTTTAAGCGTGGTTTTATGGTCCGTATGGGCAAAACGGTAAAAGCTACCGAGACTGGTAAAGGGCTAATTGAAGCGCTTCCAGAGTCAACAACCTTGCCTGATCGCACCGCACGTTGGGAGTCAATATTAACCGCGATTTGTGAGCGAGAAGCGAAATACGAAACACTAATGACGCCCTTACAAGAAGAGTTGGCGGTTTTAGTTCAAGAGAGTCAATCGGTATTGCCGACAGGGCTTAAAGGCTTGGGGAATAACAAAGCTAAAAAGTTTACGCGAAAAAAACGTGGGAATGGTGCGAGTAAGTCTACGGGTGAAAAGTCGTACGGAAAGAGTGTTGGAAAGAGTGGCAGTAAGGTTGGAGGAAGCCGAAAGGCAACAGGTAGTAAACAATCAGGGAGCAAGACAACAAGCGGTAAAAGAACAACCAAAAAGAAAAGCGCTAGCCTAAGCTAGCGCCTCAATAACCGGCTTAAGAGTTAGCAGCTTTTTCCAAAAGTTGTTGGCTGGAAAGGTACTCTTCGTACGTTCCATGGAAATCCACCAACTGCTTATCTTTAATCTCAATGATGCGCGTGGCCAGAGATGAAACAAACTCACGGTCATGGCTCACGAAAATCAACGTACCTTCGTAATTGTCCAACGCCAAGTTAAGCGCTTCAATACATTCCATATCCAAATGGTTGGTTGGCTCATCCATAATTAATACGTTTGGATCGGCCATCATCAGTTTGCCAAATAACAAACGATTCTTTTCGCCACCCGAGCAGATTTTTACCTGCTTCTTAAAGTCATCGGAAGAAAATAATAAACGGCCAAGTGTACTGCGAACGATTTGGTCGTTGTGGTGAGGCTTGCGCCATTGACTCATCCAATCAAATAAATTCAAGTCACAATCGAAATCCGCTGAACTGTCTTGCGGACAGTAGCTAACAGTCGCATTTTCAGCCCACTGAATCGTACCGTGGGAAGGCTGAAGCTCATCCATTAAACAGCGCAGTAAAGTCGTTTTACCGGCTCCGTTTTCGCCAATCACCGCTAGTCGTGTACCGGCATCTAAAATTAAGCCACCGTTTTCAAATAGTGGGCCGTCATCAAAACCGTGACCGAGTTTTTCGAGAGTGACCGCTGCACGATGCAGTTTTTTCTCTTGGGTAAATCGAATGTAAGGGCTAATGCGGCTAGAAGGCTTAACGTCTTCCAGTTTAATCTTATCCAGTCGCTTAGCGCGAGAGGAGGCTTGCTTAGCCTTAGATGCGTTAGCCGAAAATCGACTGACAAATTGTTGAAGCTCAGCAATTTGAGCGGTCTTTTTCGCGTTTTCTGAACTCAGACGCTCGCGAGCTTGGGTAGACGCGGTCATGAAGTCATCGTAGTTGCCGGGGTAGAGACGTAACTCACCGTAATCAATGTCAGCCATATGGGTGCATACCGCGTTCAAAAAATGGCGGTCATGCGAAATGATAATCATCGTGCTTTTACGTTCGTTCAAAAGGTCTTCCAACCAACGAATCGTATTGATGTCCAGGTTGTTGGTAGGTTCGTCGAGCAACAATATATCGGGATCAGAAAACAAGGCTTGAGCCAGCAATACCCGGAGCTTTCTGCCCGGGGCTATTCCACTCATCAGTCCGTAATGAAGTTCTTGCTCAATACCGGCGCCCAGTAGAATCTCACCTGCACGGCTCTCTGCGGTGTAGCCATCCATTTCCGCGAACTCAGTTTCCAGCTCCGCAACCTTCATGCCTTCGTCTTCGGACATCTCAGGAAGTGCGTAAATACGGTCTCTTTCCTGCTTAACGGCCCACATCTCTTTGTGGCCCATGATCACCGTGTCGACCACTGAGTACTGCTCAAAAGCGAACTGGTCTTGGTGAAGCTTGCCGACTCGCTCATTCGGGGTAATGTTGACGTTACCGGACGAGGGAGCCAATGTTCCGTCCAGAATCTTCATAAACGTGGTCTTACCACAACCGTTAGCCCCGATAAGGCCATAGCGGTTACCGTTGCCGAATTTAGCGGAGATATTTTCAAATAGTGGCTTGGCGCCAAATTGCATGGTGATGTTAGCGGTAGAAATCAACGGTTTGCTTCCTGAGTAAGACCAAATGAGCGGATGAATCGGGGGGCGTACTATAGGGATTTGTGGGCAAAACGTCGAGCAAAAGTTGTGTATTTTTTGTTCGGTTAGGGCTGTTTGGGAGAATTTGCCGGTATTTGGCGACCTATATCGAATCTTCGCTGTGGCAAGGGCTTTGTTGAGGTTGAGTCCCGTCGTTCGGTGGCTGAACGACATGCAGCTTATCATGTGAGCTTGGGGTTTCACTCTCGTTCAATTAAAGCGTTAAAAATACTGAGCTGGCCTTCATCCAGAGGATGGGAGGGGCATGGATCGTGAAGTATAGAGCAAGAAATAAATAGGCCGACCGCCGTCGCAAGAGAGTTTAGAGTAATTGCGATCGCGCCTATTTTTCTCTGGATATATTTTATTTCACCTTATGCCTACGATGATTTGTTAAGCAAGCGTTGTTTGTATATTAAGGCTAAGCGGCTGACTGTGGGTTCTTTCAATATGCCCAAATGGTCTTCCTCTATGTCAAAGTAGCCGACGTCACCCTTAAAGTAATCACCCCAACCGCCGCCTTCTTCGATCATTACGCCAGGGTAACGAACGGTTGCATTAAAAAAGGTAATTTCTCCCGCAAATGACTTGGGATGATATTGCTTGCTGGCTTCCCAGTAGGCGTCTCCACGAATGGCGTGAATTTTATCCAACACTTGTTGATCTCCGTGTTCCGCCGTTTTAGGCGAGCCAGCGACTTTTTTGATAAGTTTGCTGTTCAGCATATGTTTCAGTTGAACTTTTAAACGACCGACACGATCCGTTTTAACCGCGCGGGGTAAGACACTATCAATGAGTAATAATTCATGCACCGTTTCCTGAGCGGCAACCAGCTGAATAGCGACTTCATAGGCAATTATTCCGCCATATGAAAGCCCTGTTAGGCAATAGGGTCCGTTCGGTACGGCTTTGCGAATAGCTTCAACATATTGTGCCGCTTGCTCTGCAACACTTAAAAATTTTACTTGAATGGCCTCATCTTGGGATACCTGTAATAGGTTTTCTTCTTCCGAGGGTATAAACATGCCGTAGACATCTTGTACGCCCTCTAAATGTGCGGCGAGTTCTGCGTACAAGTTAACGCCATGGCAGCAAAATAAAGGCGGCGCTTTTGAACCGCTTGCGAGCTTGACGATTGAAACTTTATTGCCGATTACACCTGCTTGAAAAAAACGTAGCAGTGATTCTTTACGGTCTTTTATCTCTTCGGCAATACTTTCCGTCATGACATTTTTAGGTGCATTACAACGTAAAGTATCCCCGTCGGGAATGATTTCTATTCCTAAATCGTCGAGGTGTTTAATAAAGCTGACGGTATTCAAAATGTGAATTCCTCCCTATCGCCGCTGTCGTCTTTCGACTCGGTTTTAGTGGCTAAATGTGCGCGAAGCGTTAACGCTTCAATGGCTTCGGCGAGTTCGCCGAGTTCAGGGTGTTCAAACAAAAATCTAAAAGGTAGATCAATTGAAAATGTATCCCTTAGCGTTTTAACGGCTCGTGGAACCATTAGACTGTTGCCACCCAACAAAAAGAAATTATCTTTTCTTCCTATTTTATCGATGGACAATAATTCTTCCCATAGGCGGGCTATTTTAATTTCAACTTCACCATTGGGCTCTACATATTCCACTACGGCGCTTGACGAGAACATTTCTTGTTGTGCCAGAACTTTCCTGTCAATTTTCCCGTTAGCGTTAAGTGGTAGTGATTCTATTATTTGTATATGTTGAGGAAGCATAAACTCAGGGAGTTGACCGGCCAGATACTCTCGGAGAATGTTAAGGCTGAAATCGGCTTGTGGTTCGTGCTCTATGTAGGCGACCAATCTCTGGTCTCCAACGTCTTCGCGTTGAACAATCACCACTGCTGCTGCATTCACGCCCTCATAACGATTGATAACAGCTTCTATATCTTCCAGTTCAATTCGATAGCCGCGTAATTTAATTTGTTGATCTAAGCGGCCTAAAAATTGTAGGTTAGCATTTTTATCTATTACCACCAGGTCGCCAGTGCGGTAAGCGTAGGTGCTTGGTGTGTCTGAAGCGCCTTCCTGCGAATCCAACGCCAGGTGTTTAAAACGCTCTGCTGTTAGTTCAGGCTGATTTAAATAGCCTTTTGTAATGCCTGGCCCGCTTATCCATAATTCGCCGACTGCGCCGTGTGGGAGTATTTGTTGGTGTTGGTCGAGTACCCAGGCTTTTGTGCTTTGAATCGGTTTGCCAATGGGGACGGTTAATCGCGTGCTATCTTCTAAGTGACACTCGTGTACGGTTGCCCACACGGTGCCTTCCGTTGGGCCGTATTCATTATAAAGTTTACTGTGTGGCAAAACTTTAAAATGTTGCGAGACTTTGTCTGGCGTACAGCTTTCTCCTGCGACTATCACTTTCTCTAAACTCAGAGGCTTATTATCTTTGAACGACTCCAGAATTAAAGAGTAGTATGTTGGTAAGGCTAGCAACATAGAAATTTGGTGGGCAATAATATAATCCGCTATCAGATCTATATTCCGTTCTAGTCCATCCGCTAGTAGGTGCAAACACCCGCCAGACGTTAGGGTATAAAATATTCCCGCCACTGAACTGTCGAAGGCGTATGAGGATAATAATAAATAGTTAAGTGGATCGCCTTTGCCATAGTAATTGAGGCGGGCACGGGTCGAGTTAATTAAATTGTCGTGGCCAACCAATACGCCTTTAGGATTGCCGGTGGAAC
Organism: Agarilytica sp.; assembly: GCA_033852165.1. Taxonomy (GTDB): domain Bacteria; phylum Pseudomonadota; class Gammaproteobacteria; order Pseudomonadales; family Cellvibrionaceae; genus Agarilytica. Next base: position 81,890 of record JAWSUZ010000074.1, read on the forward strand.
CAGAGGTATAAATAATATACGCGTTATCCGAAGGCTGTATGTTCTTCAAGGTAATGTCATGTGGCTGACTTTTACACGCGATATCTTCAACCAGCATTACCGTCGCGTTATGCTGAGTAGGTAGGGAATCTTTGCAGCAGGCGTCACTGATAATGGTTTTTACTGCGGCATCTTTAATGATGAACGAGATGCGGTCTTGTGGGTATTGCGGGTCGATAGGCAGGTAAGCAAACCCTGCTTTTAATACGCCTAGAATAGTGGCGACCAAGTCGGGTGCGCGATGTAAAAATAACATCACGTATGCTTGCGGTTCATTCTTTTCTTGAGCGTCGGCGAGCAGTATTTTGGCAATATGGTCTGAGCGTGCGTCTAGGTCTGCGTAGTTGTAGGACACTGTATCGCTTACGACGGCGGTTTTTTCAGGGTGGTTTTCAACGCTTTCTTTAAATAAGTTTAAAACGGTTTGGGGGTTGGAGTCGTTGCTCTTAACATAATTTGAATTGAGCACCTCATCTAGTTGGTTGAGCGCTGCAGGTGACGTCAACCGTAGTGAATGAATGCTTTGGTCAAATGCATGTAAGCCGTTTTTGACCAGGTACACGTAGGCGTCGAGTATAGCCGACAATATGCTGCCACCAATGGCGCACTGGCTATCCAATACGATTGACAAAGCGCCCGATATTAAACGAGTGTTTTGTAAGTGTAGGCGTGCATGATTATTTTGATAGACGACCGCGCTGCAGGTTTTCTTTTGGCCGGCGAGGCTGGATTGATCGTTTAATTGAAAATAAACCTGGGGTTGTTGGTTGTGTTGGTTAAGCCAATGATCTTCTTGGGAGGTCAGTTCTAAGTTGAAATATTCCAGTTGGGCGCTATGCTGCTCCAATTGTTGGACATTGCGCGATGTGAGGTCGCGTAAACTGATCTCTTCTGAAAAGTCATCACATAAAGGCAAGGGTTTTTCAAGAATACCGATTACGCCGGACAGTTCTTCTAATTCACGACCAGACAATACACAATAATGGCTGAAACTGTTTAAGCCTGAGTATTGAATTAAGACCGTTTGCCAGCAAGCTAATAGATAGGCTTGCAAATGGTTTAAGCCATTCAACTCTGCTGCGCCTAACTGCTGTTGTAGCTGGCTTAGTTCAGAGTTAGAAATGTGTTGAACCCGTTCGGTGTTAACTACTTCTGAATTAAGTGTGTCTTGGGTGCTGAAATGACGTTGTTCGCTGGGCAGTGAAATGGCGGGCTTTTCTTGGCTGAGATAGTGCGACCAATAGGCTAAGCCACTTTTTGCGTCTTCATCGTCATCATCGCAGAGTTCATGTAACCACTCGGATACATCAACGTACTGTAACGTCTCGTCTTGCTCGTCATCTGTCTGTGGTTGTTTTTGTGTAGGAGTTTCTGAATCAAACAGTTCGCTCATAAACTGAGTGACTGCGCCCGCATCCATAATCCAATGATTAAATACCAGTACGAGTAGCACATCGTCATTGTGTAAATCAATGCGTGCAAGCTTAAAGTTCTCTTTTTCTTGTAATAGGAAGGACTGCTTGTGTTCGACAATGAATAGCGTCAATGAATTTTCGTCAGCATTTTTTAATAATGGGCTTACGTCGAGTTCGAGCGTTTCAATATCAAGGTGAAGGCTGTCTTCAACTATTTGCACGGGGCCAAGCATGCCTTCAATTTTACCAATACGCGTACGTAGCAACTCGTATTGGGCGATCATGTCATTCGCTTTTTGTTTTAAGGCATCAATTTCATGTGATTTTACAATAGTGCCAGAACATAAGGTCGTAGACGCTTTGCGACCCGCAACTGAAAGCCCGCTCATGGCGAGTTTTTGCGGGGGAGATAGTTCAAAAGCGTTCAAGTTTAAATCCTCATTATGTTGTTTGTTCAGGGTAGGCGTTGGTCATCGCGACAAGTACTTGTCGTTCGCCTTCGAAAGGGTTGCGGGAATGGGCCATCGACATATTATCGAGCAACATTATGTCCCCCGGTTGCCAGGGGAATTGCAGGCGTTCGTCTTGATAGGCTTGACGTATTATTGCAACAACGCTTTCTTCAATTGCGTCGCCATCACCGTAGGTCACGTTATACGGGAGGCCGTCGATTCCGTATTCCTCGATCAATAAACTTTTCATGGGTTCTTTTAGCGAACTCCAATGAAAAAATGCCGTGTGGTTAAACCATGTCGGTTCATCTGTTTGCGGGTGATGTTGAATGGCTTCTCTAATTTGTACGGTGCGTAAGCGGCCGTCATCTTTCCAGTGGCACTGAATGTCATTCTCTTGGCAATAAGACTCGACTTCATTTTTGTCTGTGCTTTGAAAAACCTCTTGCCAAGTTAGGCCAAATCCATCGTTAAAATTACGCACGAGGGCGATTTTTTTTTCGGCAAAGGTCTGTCTAATATCTTCAGGGATACGTTGATAAACCTTTCGGGTATCAGCTATGGGAGTTTCGCCTCCGCTGTTTGGCGTGGTTTTACTATAAAAGTACAGTTTTAGCGGCCAACGTTTCCAGTAAGTGCCTTCGTTATGCAGTTCGATGGTTTGATCTGCTGGATGGATTGTTGAGCTATAAATACCCGAAGATTTTTTATCTCTGGGTGTTGTACGATCTTTATATTCCAGCAATTTCTTGTCTGAGGTCGCCATAATGAATTTTTCAAATATGGCATAGTCAGGTACATTAAATCCGCGAAAGAGTAATGCTCTGTTTTCGAGTAGCAGTGTCTCGACGTATTCACTATTTTTTTCTGCCCATGCAACGATGTCAACGTTATCGAACGCGGGCTTAATAAGCAGCGGGGAAGGTTGAGTCGGTGAATAGTGACTGACCTTAACCCACGATTTGGTATCGGTATCAATCGCTTTACGTTTTGCTTTGCCAATGGGTTTTTTCATTAATAACTTCTCTTATCTAAACTCAGATCTTCTAATGGTCAGTCTATATGTTAGAACGATTATGATCGTTTACGGGATTTTAGACCTTTTAATTTTTTCTGCTTTGCCGCTTTGGCGCCGGTTAATGTGCGTTCCTGAGCTTGTTTGGCGATTGCCTGCTTTAGTGCATCTGTTGTTATGTGAATATCGCCTAGCAGTGTTTTTATACCGATCTCTAAATCTTCGAACATACCGTTAATGCTGAATTTTTCATAACAATGCGTATCGTATTTTATGAGTACGCCCATCGTTCGGCCAACTTCGACGGCAACACTCAAGGGAAAATCGTTCCAGTCAATTAGATGGTACTGATCAACCCCAAGGCTTTGTGCCCACTCTTCAAGCGAGCCGTGTTCGCCAAGGTAGCCTTGAACGGAGATTACACTGCTCAACAACGGTTGTTCGGGAGTTAGCTGGGTTAACTGTTTTAAATCGGCTAGTGGGCAGTATTCATACTGGCGATGCTCCACTTGTGCCAATTGGTGCTGCTGTAGTAATTCGAGCATGGTTTGTTTTGGTTGAAAATCTATGCGAACTGGCAGCGTGCTCATCAACAGGCCGACGATATTTTCCACTCCATCAATTTCTGAGCTGCGACCGGGGACAACGGCTCCGAACAGAATGTCGTCTTGAGCGCTCCAGTGGGACAGCAGTAAGCCCCATAGTCCTTCGATGACGGTATTGATGGTTAGGCGAGCGTCACGAGCCAATGCGCCCAAGGCTTGGGTGAGACTCTCGGGGCATTGGTAAAGGAGTTTTTCATGTCTGTCGCTTTCAAACCCTTTATCATTTTCCGACGCGGGCGCGAGCGATTTCTCTTGCGGCAGTTTCACGGTCGAACTGAAATTGCCGATCTGTTGTTTCCAATAATCCATTCCTTCGGTGTTATCTTTTTGCTGCTGCCAGCGAATAAAGTCGACAAAGCCTGGGTGATGATTATCTGCGGTATCTAACGATGCTGACGAGCTGTTTTCGCGTTGATTGTATTGCGTCATGACATTATTGGTTAAGGCTGTCATGGAATGACCATCGAGCAATATATGGTGAAAGTTCCAGATCATTTCAAAATGTTCGGGTGCAAACTGCAATAAAATCACACTCATCTGCGAAGGGGTTTTGAGCGTATAGCCGTAGGCGCGTTTGCCTTGCCACTCGGTGAGTATCTGCAAGCGTTGTTCGGGCGACGCGTCGCTGTGATCAAAGCAGTAAAAATGCAGTTGGGCTTGTGATGAAATGACTTGTAGTACTTGGTCCTCACTATCACACCAATATGCGGCGCGTAATATGTCGTGTTGGTTGAGCATCGTCTGCCAAACTTGCTCCATGGTATTCGCATCGATGTTTCGTTTTAGGCTTAAACGTTGCTGAATGTAATAATTGCCAGTGCCCGGATTAAGCTCAGTATGGTGGAGCATGCCTTCTTGTAGGGGCGTTAGGGGCACAATGGTTTCAATATCGGGAATGCTGTCAGTGATGGTGTCGATGGTCGATTGTTTAATCGTCACAAGGGGGAAGTCCGCAGGAATACGACGGGCTTGTGTTAATGAGCTGCACTGTTGGACCATTTCTCGCAAAACATCCATATAGCGTTTTGCCAGTGTCGCAATACTCTCTTCTTTGTACATCTGTGAGCTGTAAGTCCAGCACAGCTGATATTTTCCTTGGTAGACGTAGGAATTGATTTCGAATGCGTGGGTTCGTTGATCCACTGGCGCTCGGCTGGATTTGTTCACAAAACCAGCCAGAGAAAATAATGATTGGTTCTCAATGAGTTGATCGAACTGGCCGAGGTAATTAAATAATATCTCGGGAGGGTTCGCGTCGTCTAATGCGGTGCGGCTTGCGTCGTTAACGTAATGTAGCAAGCCGTGAGAGATGCCGTATTCAGGCAGCGAGCGATTAAGGGATTTGACGAGATTTATGTTATCGGCAATGTCGGTGTTTTGCGAGGCAATGATCAATGGGTAGATTGCGGTAAAGCAGCCGACCGTAGTGGAAAGATCTACGTCTTCAAATAAAGGTTGTCGCCCATGGCTTTCCAGCTCAATTTTAAATTGCGATTCGTTGGTCCATTTTTTTAAGGTGATCACCAGCGCTGCTAAAAGTACTTCTTGGATGCGCGCACGAAAATGGTTGGGAACACGCTTGAGTAAATCTTCGGTTTCGTCATTATCTAAAGAAGCAACAAAGTCGCAGGCTTCGGCTTCTAAGTTTTTTGCGATGGCATTGTCTTTCGGCAGAGCTGGTACAGTCTTTAATTGTTGTTGCCAAAACTCTAGGTCTTGGTTTTGCTTGGCTAGCGTTTCAAGTTTTTTCCCGTAGTATTGAGCTGAGCTTGTTTTGACCAGCGCTGGCGTTTCACCCGCTGCCAGAGTTTCGTAAATGCTCGCGAGGTTTTCAATGAGTAAGCGGGTGGACGATCCGTCGATAATTAATTGGTGCACAACAAATAGCAAACGTTGCGGTTCCCCTTCTTCAGGATTAAAAACAATAAATTTAACCAGATCGTTATTTTCGACGGAAAGCGAGGCGTTCGTTTGCGCTACCTTATGCTGAATAAAATTCTCACGTTCTTCTTTGGCGATCTCCGTTAAATCGCAGATGGAAAAAACGTTATCGATGGCGAGTTCTTGGTAACTGCTTTGCCAAACCTTGTTCTGACGTTTAAAGCTAAGGCGTAAACCATCTTGATAATCGATAAGCCGCTCAACCGCCAGTTTTAAAATAGTCACATCGATAGGCTTTTGTGCCTTGAGCAATGTGAATAAATTGGCGTGTTCGAGCGCTTGTGGGCTGCGTTCGATAATCCAGTGTTGAATAGCGGTTAGGCATTGAGGACCGCTGACTTTTCCCTGCTCAGCTACAATGGCGGTGGTTTGCTCACCGATGACCTCACTGAGTTCAGCGATGGTATTGTTCTTGAATAGCTGTAAGGCGGATACCTGTATGTTGGCCGCTTTGGCTTTGACAATAATTTGTGTGGTTAAAATCGAATCGCCACCTAAATCAAAGAAATTATCGTTGATCCCGACTTTGTCTATTCCTAGGACTTGCGACCAGATGTCTGACAAGCTTTGTTCTTGTTCATTGCGCGGGGCGACATATTCCGCTCGCGTGGTATTTACATTCCAATTTGGCTCGGGCAGGTTCGTCTTATCAACTTTTCCGTTAATGGTTAACGGTACCTTGTCGATAGGCACAATGGCGGCGGGCAGCATATAGTCGGGTAAACGGTCTGCTAGGTAAGGTTTGAGCTGTGGAATAATCTGCCGAGTTGCTATGGCCAGCAAAGGCTTGTTTAGGTAATTGTCCCACTCCGGTGCCAAGCTGTGTCGCTGATGCGCGGCCTGTAACAAGTTTGGCAATGACTGATTTTGCTTCCTTACTAAAACACTTAAATAGCCGTTGTTGTGATCGGGCATGTGCAGCCAATCAAATTGCAACTCGGGGTACTGCGCTAAGACGCTAGAATTGTAAGGCAGCTCCAGAGTGTTATTTTCGTCTGGAGTTGGGGCTTCAAAACTATTTTTAGTGCCTGTTGGTGTCGTATCAAAGGTCGTAATTAAGGCCGTTTCGTAGGCAATACGTTGATTGGGGATTTTGGTAATGAGCAGTTGGCTATTGTCGGGTATTTCGCTCAATACTTTTTCGAGGTTTTGAGCGACCGAAGCATATTCTTGTGTAATGATTTTGTGCGTGTCATTGGACTGGTCAGCGTTTCGAGAATCTGCCGATACGGTCATGACCGCGTCAAATCGAAATTTGGTGAGCTCATTTACATACGGGTCTTGTCGTACAAAAATATGCACATCATTGACGTTGGTATGTTGAAGCCCGTAAGCGTAAAAATAGCTGGGTGAAATCGTTAGCTCTTCTTCTCGTGTCACCTTGATAGAAGTAGTGTCGCGTAAGTGTCTAAGCGTGGTGTCACCAGAAGCTTTAAATGTGCTGATTGACGCATGAAAGTGAGGCAATAGGTCAAAGTTTCTAACGTCGCCAAAAAAGAACACACCGCCGGGTTTTAAATAACTCACCGCTTGGTCTAGCACGCTATTGAGATAATCGGGCTGCATAAAAAATTGTGATACGGAATTAATGATGACCATATCAACGGAGTGTAGAGGGACGAGATCTTTGTCGGTGGCTTGTCCGGTTTTGAGCGTGATGGCTAAATCGGGAAATTGTCCTCGTTCCACTTGTTCTTGTAATAACTCAATCACAATGTCGGAAAGATCAATGCCTGTATAGTCGTCTAGTTGGCTAGCAATACCGTGCAAAATCATGCCGGTTCCGCAGCCGATCTCCAGTACGCTTTTGGGGCTATAGGACAGAATACGGGCAACGGTGTTGTCTAGCCACGATCCCATTTCTTCGGAGGGAATCATGTCGCTGGTGTAGCTGCTCTTCCAGCCTGAAGTATTGAATGCGCTATCGGCGCCTGTATTGGCTTCAGTTTCTTCTGCGCCCTCGGTATACGTGGCGTTAAAGATATCGCGCCATAAATTTACACTTTCATCAACCGCATCATCTGACACGGCAGGTGATGTTGAGGGCACAATATAGCCGGCTAATTTTTGCTCGCCGCCAACGGTGTCACATACTTTGACGACAGCATCTTGTACTTGAGGATGAGAGGCCAGGGCGTGTTCTATTTCTCCTAGCTCAATCCGGAAGCCACGCAGTTTTACCTGGGTGTCTTTTCGCCCAAGGTAAATGAAATTGCCGTCTGGTTCCTGCCGGGCTAAGTCGCCTGACAAATAGGCTTTTTCCGCTTGAGCGTTAAGTGTGAATTCTACAAAGCGTTCACTATTAAGTTCTGGACGATTTAAGTAGCCACGTACCACGCCGGGGCCGGTAATCAGCATTTCCCCTATGCTGCCGACTTCGACTTTTTCTAAAGAGTCATCAACAAGGGTAATCGTAAGGTCAGGCAGCGGTTTGCCGATTAGGCTATCGCCGCAATCCAGGCTGGCTTCATCGACTTCAAAAAAAGTGACGTGTACGGTGGTCTCGGTAATGCCGTACATGTTGATCAGTTTGGGTTGACCAAGTGGATAGCGTTTTACCCAGGGTTTGAGCTGACGTGTATCGAGCTTTTCGCCACCAAAAATGACATAGCGCAGATGGTTGAGTTGCTTCGCTTGTTGACTGTCGGCATCAATCAATTGGCGAAATGCCGACGGTGTTTTGTTGAGGACGGTAACTTTATGCTGTTTTAACAGTTGTATAAAATCTTCTGGGCTGCGGCAAACGTCGTAAGAGGGTATGACTAAAGTGGCGCCAAACAGTAGCGCGCCCCAAATTTCCCACACGGAGAAATCAAACGCGACAGAATGGAATAATGTCCACACATCTTTATCGGAAAATTCAAACAGCTCGCTACAGGTAGATAGTAAACGCACCACTTGACGGTGTTCGACCAGTGCGCCTTTTGGTTTTCCTGTAGAGCCGGATGTATAAATGATATAAGCCAAATTATCGGCTAAGGGGGGCGTAGGCTTATCACAATCAGATTGGTCGCTTTTAAGCCTGTCTCCAGTCATTTCCCATTGTTGATAGTTTGAGAAGGAAATTGCTGGGCCTTTCCATTGCTCAAGCGCTTCGGGTTTCCAGCTGTCGTGGATAATGAGCTGTAGACCACTGTCTTGAATAATAAATTGGGCACGCTGAATTGGGCTACTGGGATCAATGGGCACATATGCGGCACCCGACTTTAGTATGGCGACTATGCCAATTACGACTGATAAACCGCGAGACAAGCACAATCCGACTTTGTCTTCTCTGCCAATGTGATAGTGATTAAGGTCCGCAGCAAGGCGGTCAGATAAAGTATCCAGCTGTTGATAACTGAGAGACTGGTTATCAAAAACTAAAGCAGTATTATCAGGTGTTAGCGCTACTTGCTGACGAAATAATGAGATTAGTGTCGGGTTGTCATCAATATTGTCTACGGTGCTTAATACTGCAGATAAAACATTTGATTGCATCATAAATTTTGGCTTGTAAATCTCAGGTTATTGTGGTCGGCAGGTAGACTTTTTCGATACGCTAGTGGATCGGTTTGAAATAATTATTATTGCTAATTGAAGAGGCTGAATTATATATTTTTTTAGGAGTAAAAGAACTAGTCTCACTCGATATGTGATTAATAACTAGACGCCGAAATGATTAAATTGACGACATCTTTGTTGAAGGCTTCAGGTCGGTGTATTTATATTAAAGTGAATCATTCTCATTCCTATTATTGGGCTGTGTTTAAACATCTTTGTGAGCGCTTACTTGCCTTATTATTCTGAGAGCACATAAGGGTTTAATTGACGACCACGTTTCGTCAATTAAAACAATCCACCAATCTTAAAATGCGAAGGTATTTTGAGCGCACGCGACTACTTTCTGTCTACCGATGTTAGTCGCATGCCATCAGGCGTCTCGCCGTGTGGGCTAACAATAAATAAGACCGTCAGTGTGTTGGATCTATACGCACCAATTTTACTTGCTCTTTGTCTTCTCTGCTTCGCTACCTGTTTTAAAACTCCATTGAGGTTTTTATTGGCGCGGAGTGTCTCTACTGTAGTGCCCGTGTTTTGGTAAGAGGGAGGAATAAATCTACATTACAACTAAGGAGAGTAAAACATGATCATTTTATGGCGAGGGCTGGGAATTTTAGTGCCAATAATCGTAATTGCCGTATTTGTCGGTTTGCCAATGGCGGCTGATTCCGTTCTGGCTCGTAGCCCATTATCTGGAAGTGGGATGATGCTGGTGTCGACGACTGTTTCAGCGGTATTGATTATATTGTTGGGGTATTGGGTGAATTACAAAACTCGGGTTGTCGAAACGGATAGCCATTCGGGTGATGTGGTTAAATCGCCTGCGCATACGTTTTTCTTTATTCCTGTTGAGTATTGGGCGTTGATTCTTGTGTCGCTAATTGTTGCGTTGGAGAATGTCCCCGTAAAGTAGTTGCTTGATAATCCGCTTGCTGGAAAGGATGTAATACCTTATTAGGGTTTAGTTTAAATAAGTTTTTAAAAAACAGACTACTAGACTTGTAATGACAATACATAATCAGCCGCCGATACGAAAAACGCCCTGATTGTTAATCAGGGTGTTTTATTATTTCTGCTACGCAAGTTCCGGGATTTGCGATAATCCCTTTACCCAAGATTCAACGGATTATTTTCCCAAGGCGCTTCAAAAAATGTTTCAATAAATGACGCGGTAACCGCCGCGTGATCAGAAAACTTCCAGTTTGGACTATTATCTTTTTCAATTAACAGGGCGCGTATCCCTTCTGAGAACTCACTAAATCGTACGATATTGGTTGATAACAGCATTTCAGACTGGAAAACTTCTACAAGCGTTTTTCCTTTTGAGCGAATCAGTTGTTGGTCAATAATCAAAGCGCTTAACGGAGAGCCGTTTCGAAGCGAATTTTGAGCCTTAAGTAGCCAGCGATCTTCTGTGGCGTAATCCAAAAAATTTTCTATAACCGAATGAATATCGGGTTTCGAAAATAGTGACTGAATACTGTCTGAGTGCTGGTCTAGGTTGCTCTGAATATCCAGAGGCTTTGCCTGTTTGCTTAGCGCATTCAAAACCTGCTTAATTGAACTTGTATTCTCTTCTCTATTTTCTGACCACTTCAGCTCACTTAATTTCGATAGGAGTGTGTCGAATTGATTTCTCTCGACATAGTCCGTACCCAGTTTTAGCGATAAACAATCACTTGTGTTTACCACTGCCCCTGTCAGTCCCAAAAAACGTCCAATGGGTTCAGGCAATTGGTTCAAAAAATAACTGGCACCCACATCAGGATACAGGCCGATGGTAACTTCAGGCATCGCAATCCGGGAAGTTTCGGTGACGATGCGGAATTCGCCCCCCATAAAAATCCCCAGCCCTCCGCCCATCACAAATCCATCCCCCCACACAATGACGGGCTTATTATAAGTGTGCAGACTATGGTCCATTTTATATTCACTGGCAAAAAATGCCTCGGTGTATTCGCAAGGACCACCAGGGGTTTTCTGCATGTCGTGGTACATGGCTTGAATATCACCGCCAGCACAAAATGCTTTTTCTCCTGCGCCATCAATGAGTATGCATTGGATGCTATCGTCTGCGGCCCACTTGTCGAGTGTCTCTTGAATAGTATTTGCCATTTCAAGAGAAAGGGCGTTTAACGCTTTGGGATTATTGAGGGTGATACGGCCAATAGAATGGTTGTTTTGGCTGGCAATAGTTTGAATCTCAATTTTTTCGCTTGGCATTTTGGGTCTCTGATTGTATAGACGTAAATTGTGTAGGCTTAATTTGTACCGGTCTAATTTGTGTTGGTCTAAAGCCTCTTTTTAAATTGTGTATTGGCAAAACACCTATGACGAAGTTTGCGTTCTTGATTGATACGCTTTTAATAAAAAGAATAAACCTATGGCCGCTGCCACATGTTTTAAGCTGTGGCCACTGATAAGGCTCAGCGCGTCAAAAACGGCTTTATCGAAATACTCTAAGCCTTTTGCCAGCATATAGCCGCACATTAACAGCCAGTACCCTCTTACTTGTGTGAATGCCGGCTTAAATAGAATCAGGATGAGTGGAATGATGACCATGGGTAAAAACTGGACTAAGGCATAGGGCCTGAGGTCGCCATTCCCATTGTCTTCTGTCATTCGCCAATACAAGACGGAGAGTAGACCTACGCTGATTAGTGGCCAAAGCAATACTTTGCCAAGTGGTACGGAGATGTATTCAGCGATAATGATGGAAAAGAGGGCCATAAAAGCGATTGTCATCGGGACCCTGTCCCACACGAGTGAGTGATTGCTGGGCCAGATGTGATAATAACCTGAGCCAAAAGCGACTAGAGATGCGCCTAAAAAAAGCATGACGTAGGAGGTTTTCAGAGGGCTAATTATTCGTATGCTGGGTGAGGTGTCCGTATCGCGGTAGCGATAGATTCTGAATAATCCCATTGCTCCAACCAACAGAAAGGGAAGGTTGGACAGTACGTTCCAAAAATTTGGCAGATTAAAAATAGTGCGTTGATCTTCAAACAGATGATAGGCCGGGTCTTGAGGTATCGGCGGAAGGAAAAACATTCCGAGCAATGCCGCAAGTGATATCAGGGGGATGCAGACCTTACCTATTAAGTGCTTGTTTATCGTCATGTAGTGGCTGTCATATATTATGGTTTTGTATGAAGGAAATACAGTGGCGCTACGTTAATCATAACGGTTGCCCTACGACGTTGTCACGGTCTAGCAATGGGGCCGTCTAGCAGCCTGTTGAATGACCAACTTACTTGTTTCGGTGTCGGCAGTTCTGCCTCAAGAAGCTTATCTAAGCGCACAAGCTTCGTTTTTTCAGAATAAAGCCTAGCTGACGGATGTGACGACATACTGCCAGGACGGAAGGAAAGGATACTCTTTGGGTAAGACCGTCTGCCGCATTTACCCCATGGATGGGGTGTATTAGATCGCGCAGGACGCCTATAGGGAAATAGGCGGTAGGGCGAAGCAGGAAGCCAGAGCCGAGCATGCGATCGAGGATGCGGCGGTCGAGCGTACAAGGGCGTATTTAGGGCCTGCCCCGCGAGCAAGGCGAGTGCTTTGGGTATAGCGCGTTTTACCCAAAGAGTATCCTTTTCTGCATATTATATCGAAGCCTGGGGTATCCATTAATAGCGCCCCATAGTAAGTGCTCTCTGCAGGCTGCTTGGTGAGTTCGCGAGGCGGTCGGTATGCTCATTCTTTCGCTCCACTAGTTTTCTGACGGCTAAAACAACCTTTTGGGCTATGCGTAAGCCTTGCTTGCGCTCTACTCTGCCGCTCCCATTCTCAGTGTATTTATAAGCTATGCTTTGTCTAATGGAGGGTTGACTTACACGTGAAATCATAGGCTTTGAGGTTGTTTTGCTATCCATATACTCACCTAAATATTATCAATTCGTTGGCCGGGTTACTTGTTGCCAAAACCGGCAACCGCCATTTACAGTCTAATGATTCTCCTACACCGATTGAAAGTGGGGATTCTGGACCTTTCTATCGCAAAAAAGCTGGTAATTTTTCTAGTCTTTCTGATTACGTTTTCGGTTTTTGGCAGTAGCTACTACAGCTATCAGAGCCAGTTGTCGAATATTGATAAAACTCTGGGGCTAAACCTTGAGCATATGGCAAGGGCTGGTGTGCACCTTATTCCTCGTGAAGAGCACAATCTTATAATTGATGCCTATCTGGATGAGGAGGAGGGGATTGACGAAAAGACTTATTTTAAAGCGGTTCAAAACTCCTTGCGGCTGATTAAAAAGGAGAATGAGTTAAGCACTGATGTGTATACCGTTATTAATTTGGCCCGCAGTCCTGAGTATATGATTTTTATGGCGATGAGTAATGAAGTGACCTATGTCGGAAATGCAATGGCTCTGCATCCTCTGGTCGCGGAAGTCTTTGCAAGCGGTCAGTCGACTCATAGTCATTTATATGAAGACGCGGAGGGCGCTTGGGTTTCAGGGTTTGCTGCAATAAAAGATGCTGACGGAAATGTGGAGGCGGTGTTAGAGCTGGATTACCGGGCTGATGAAGAGGTTGCAGAAGCCCGACGCTTTCTTTTTCAGCGAATATTTATGGCCCCCGTTATTGCGATCGCTATTTCGTTGGTTATAGCTTTCCTTTTTGGCTCACATTTAACGCGGCCCCTACGCCGTCTGGCGGCGGCAGCAGAAAGGGTTAGCTCCGGGCGCTTCGATTTTGATATTCGGGAAAAAGTGGGAAAGGACGAAGTGGGTATTCTGGTTGATTCCTTTCGGCATATGGTGGATCAGTTGGAATTCGACCGCAAGATGATTTCGAACTATACCGAAAACTTAGAAGATATGGTCAATGACCGCACTCAAAAATTACAAGACAGTAAAGACAAAATCGAATTCGCCCACAATGAGCTTAAACTAAAACAACGACAGCTTGTTCAGTCAGAAAAAATGGCGTCTTTGGGTGTTATTGCTGCGGGAGTGGCGCATGAGATTAACAATCCTGTAGCGTATATTATTAGTAACCTAAATGTCTTGAAGGACTATTTTAAAGTCTACAATCAGCTGAATCTTTTACACGAAAAGTTGATGAACGCTGCAATCGAAAATGATGTTAAAGGTATGATTCTGTTGGAACAGGAAATTTCAGATTTTTGTGAGCGTGAGCAAGTTCGTGAAATCGCTGCGGACTTGGAATCTGCAATTAACGACAGTTTGGATGGGGCTGGTCGAGTTAAGGATATTGTGTTGAATCTAAAAGCCTTTTCGAGAGTGGATCAGCCTGATAAGTCCATAGCCAATATTAATGAATGTCTACAGACAACGGTTAAAGTGGTGTGGAATGAAATTAAATATCACTGCACCTTGAAAGAGGAATATGGTGAGATTCCTGATATCGAATGTTTTCCTGGGGAATTGAATCAAGTCTTTCTTAATATTATTGTTAATGCTAGCCAAGCTATTTCAGGTAAGGGGATTATTACCCTGAAAACATGGGCTGACGGGAACAATATTTATATTGTGATATCTGATACGGGCCCAGGTATACCGGAGGAGGTGTGCGACAAATTATTTGACCCTTTTTTTACAACGAAGGACGTAGGGCAGGGGACTGGCTTGGGGCTATCTGTATCCTACGACATTGTTCAAAAGCATAATGGTCATATTTCAGTCGAGAGCGAGCTTGGTGTTGGAACGATATTTACCGTCTGTCTGCCAATTTTAGTTTAACCGATTCTAATTCAGCTCGTTGTACATCATCAGGGTGCCGCCAATAAGTGGAATGGCGGTATAAGCGATGATGTGAATCGCCATCCCTTTTTTGTGGCCCCAATATTGCTTCATGGGTTCTAGCTTGTCGAAATGTTTGGGGAAGAACTGCCTGACTAGAAGTGTGTAAATCGAAAAAGCGACAAGTATTGCACCAATCATGCAGTCAAAGGTGATGCTCATGTTTCTTGCCTTATATGTTCGCGTGTTAAGTAATTGTGGGTGGCGTCTAAAGTCTTGTTATGCCGGCTTGCACAATTTGCCCTGGTTATTTTCCTGGGCATTATACAAATCTAGAAAAATAGATCTATCTAAGTTTCAATTTTCTTTTGTCGATTAAATAGTGTTCTGGTCAGAGAAGGTTTTTTGCTTAACCGGCGAAATTCGATTGGCCACCTGTTAGGCGGCGGTTTGCACTTTGATTTAGCGTGGTTTAACCGGGGATACAAAATACCAAACTAAGGATAGGAGAAATACAAATAGTGATGAAACCATGGACGTTCTCCATCCGCTGTTATAGGGCTGTAGAATTTGAATATCTTTGACATAGATAGTTTCGCAGGCGTGGTTACCGGCGTCTTTTCGGGTAGTGCTGGTATTGCGAGACCCGCCTTGGTTGTTGCTGTAATTGGATAGCCAGCCTTGAATTTTAATCTGGTCTCCAATCTTGATATCTTGGAGACGATCTCGTACAAACCCCTCATTGCTAAGTAGGTGATTGTTGGATATTTGAAACATGTCAAAGCTGTTCCAGGCTTGAGTATCGTTGGTCTTCACATTGCATGTAAACTGACCGTTCCAAAAGTTGAGCTTGTGTAGTTCTGCGGTGAACGCATTTTGCCCCCATACCACACATACGTCAGCAATGTTTAAATGGTCGTTCCACAATTTGTGCAAGCCGAACTTACTGTTGTGGTGGCGGTAAGATACAACCAGACCGTAAAGCTCATACTGGTATTGGGGTTGGATTTGGTAGCTTATGTTGTCGACCGTGATTGAGAATGCGGCTTCGTTGGTGGGAATCTGTATGGGCTCGGGGCCGAGCTCTTTGAGTACATCAATATCTTCGGCAAGATCATTCCGATTCCAAAAACTGATGAGCAGGACGATAAAGCTAATCGGCAGTAAAATTTTTGATATCACGGGTTTGTCCTTATTGCTTTATCGTTAGGGTTATTATTCAATATAGTTGGAGATTTCGATCAGGTTCTCGTCGGGGTCACGAAAATATAGAGACCACCTCTAAAAAGAACATTTTTAGAGATGCCCTTAAGATGGGTAGTCGTAATCGACAAGGCGACGCTCCAAGCGTATGGCCTTCATAAACGGAATCAGCTTTTGATGTTCGGGGTGGATATGGTAATCCTCAAGCGCTTGCTGGGATTCAAATTCAGAATATAAAAGTAGATCGGCTGAATCTGGTGAGTGGCTAATATCAATGCCTACTTCGATTTTAATGGTGCCGGGTATTTTTCCGTTAAGCGCTTCTAGGTATTGTTTAGCGAGTTGGGCGTTTTCGGATTTGCTCTTCCCTTCCGCTTCATCTTTTAATGTCCAGAGGACGATATGTTTAATCATAGTGGCCTTTTATTTGTATTGGAGGTTTATGTATTAAACCATCAATAAATTAAATCCCGTAGGTCGGAAAAGCGAAGCGTCTTCCGATATTTCACCCTACAGATTTCTCGCGCAGCTAAAATAGAGCTTTCACCTGCAATCTTATTTGAGGGCGGGAGCGATGGG
The DNA here is from genome assembly GCA_033852165.1 of Agarilytica sp. Taxonomy (GTDB): domain Bacteria; phylum Pseudomonadota; class Gammaproteobacteria; order Pseudomonadales; family Cellvibrionaceae; genus Agarilytica. The sequence continues at coordinate 98,390 of JAWSUZ010000074.1, forward strand.
GTTTTGGTGGATGCTCGTGAATTTGGTGCATGAATAAAACGGTGGAAGACGCCTTTGGCTTTTCCACCCTACCAATTTTAATCTTCGCATTGTTTATCGTTCAAACTTTCCGTTTTCCAAGTAATTCAAAACTTGTTGTATGACAGTTTTATTTTTCATCATAAATGTGTGCGTTACCGGGAGGGTAAGGTGATCGTCCATTCCTTCTATTTTTGTACGCTCTACTGCGACTTTTCCGTCGTCCTTTCCGGGAATTAGGCGGGATAGAATCAAATTAACACTGCGATTGCCCGCGATAATTCCGACGCTAAAATCAACAGGTCCGAGACTGTTGGGAATGCTGGTATTAGCCGTGCCTAGCTGCAAACCGGCTTTACCATTTAGGAAGGTGAATCCCGGGACGTTCTTAAGTTTGTCGATGACTTCACTCCCTTGGTTTGGTGGGCCCAGCATAACCGTGTGTCCCAAATTGGGTATGGCGGTTTGGCTGAGGTATTGCCGTAATAATATTCCTCCCAGGGAGTGAGTAACAAAATGCACCGGCTGAGATGCCCCGCATTTTTTGAGTGCGGGCGTAATGGCCGCATTGGAGAGAAATTCTATCGTGTGTTGACGAGAATCATAATCGACGTTTTCAACCTGATAGCCTACTTTTTCCAATGCGTTTTCGAGGGCCGACATTGAACCATTCGATCGCGCGAGGCCATGAAGCAAAATGGCGCAGTCGGCATAGCTAAAGGGCGATGAAAAACAAATGAGTACAAGGGCCAATAAATGTGGACGTTTCATAGTTTCTTTTAAGTTTGAGCCGTGGTTTTTGTATTGCGTAGCTGGGGGAGTATACGTGACTTTTTGGCTATGGTTGTGATCTGCTGATTTAGGGCGAGCTGGTTTTCGAGTGTTAGTTTAGATCTATTGGCATAGATAGGCTGGTATAGATAGGCTGGTAAAAACCGTTAGATATCGAATGCCAAGGTTTAATTGCTTAGGTCAATTTCGAAGCCAGTAAGCCTGGGTAAAGCGGGTGGACAAATTCTTCCATTTACGCGAATTACAAGCCTAAGGTCATCAATAAAATGGCCAAGGCAGTGCCTATTAAGGGGATGACGATAGTCAGTAAAGCCACGGGAATATAGGCGCTTTTGTGGGTTTCGCCACATATCACGCGGATGGTGGTGACGACATAGCCATTATGAGGCAGGGAGTCCAAGGCGCCGGACGAAATGGCGGTTATTCGGTGCAAGTGCTCGGGGTCAACACCGCTATCCAAATAGTGAGGGGCCAGCTCGGGGAGAGCGATCGTTTGCCCGCCAGAGGCTGACCCTGTAAGACCGGCTACAGTGGTAATCGCGATAGCTGCGCCGATCAAAGCATTGCCTTCCATGCTCGTCATTGCATCAACCACCATGATAAAAGCGGGGGAGAGTTTCGCTACTGCGCCAAATCCGACAACCGCTGAAGTATTGCCTATGGCAAGTAAAGCTCCATATGTTCCTTCGCTGAGAATGCCTGATGGGTTACGAATAAATTTATAATTAATTGCCGCGAGTGTTAAACAGCCGGCGAGTAAGGCCACAATAAGCGCATTTTCTTGCAACGTTTTGTGGGTTACAAATGACGTGGCCAGAACCATAAGCAAAGGGATGAGGCCTGTAATGGGGTGGGGGAGCTCAGTAGCTTCTAGCGAGCAAGAGCTGGTGACCCCACGGTCTGATAACTTTGAAAGTTCTTTTTCTGTTAATAGGGACATACTCTTTTTACACGCTGCAGATTCTACATCGGAATAGGTCGTGTGGGTGCCGAAACCTTCTCCTCTCGCTTGGGCGCGTTTAATTATTATTTGTAACCACGCATAGCCTGCAACAGCCATAAATATGGCAACTACTAGACTGACTTCCCAGGCGGCGTAGGGTGTGGTGCCGAGAAATTTTGTGGGAATCCAGTTTTGTATCTCGGGAGATCCGGCTGCTGTCATGGTAAAAGTGACGGAGCCCAAGGCTAGCGCGGCGGGGATCAGGCGGTGGGGAATATTCGCGTCGTGAAATAGGCTCAGTGCCATCGGGTAAACCGAAAATGCGACGATAAAGACACTGACGCCACCGTAGGTGAGAACAGCACAGGCTGTTACCACCGCTAATGCCGCGCGGCTACGCCCCATTTTGTCGACGACCCAGTGGGCAAGGCTATCAGCAGCCCCGGTTCCTTCCATTAACTTACCGAAGATGCTGCCGAGCAAGAACATAAAGAACCATGCTCGTATAAAGCTGGCAAAGCCGTCCATATAGCCTTTGACAAAGTTATCGGTGCCTACAGTATCAAATATTGTGATATCACCCGATAGCGCGACGATAACGGCACAAATCGGCCCAGCGATAAAAAGGTTCATGCCGCGCAAGGCTAAATAGATGAGCAACAGCAAACCGGCAATGAGCCCAGCCATGCTGAGAATCATAGGCGATTTGCCTCATAAGAGATAAAGATAAGGGAGACGTACTTGAAACCCATGAGTCGAGACCGTTTGCATGTTGGTGACGGGGGTACTTATCACAACAGTTACAGTGTTAAGCGTAGTTTCTTTTGATGGCATTACAATAAATGGGGGAAGCGGGGGGTGGGAAACGGGAAATGGGAGACGGGGAAAAGAAAACAGGAAAAGGGAAATTGATTTTGGTTGGTGTGGTGTTGGTAATATTAACGCTTAAGGCAGAATGAAAAATACTCTGGAAGCGATAGTGCTTTTAATTAATGGGTAAATAGACGGAGGTAGGCCTGCGGAATTCGCAGGCCGGGTGCGCTAAATAGTTTGAATGTTACAAACCTAAATTCATTAGTATGATCGCGAGGATCACGCCGAGGGTGGGCACTGCAATACTTAATGCGGCCACAGCCATGTAGGAATGTTTGTGCGTTTCGCCACATATAACGCGAATGGTGGTAACGACATAGCCGTTGTGAGGCAGTGAATCGAGCGCGCCAGAAGAGATGGCCGTTATACGATGCAAGTGTTCGGGGTCCATGCCGGCATCGAGATAGTGAGGCGCTAGCTCTGGAAGCACAATGGTTTGTCCTCCAGAAGCGGAGCCTGTGAGTCCTGCAACGATGGTAATGGCCAGTGCAGCCCCAACGAGAGAATTGCCTTCCATGCTGGTCATGGTATCCACAATTAAACCAAATGCGGGAGACAGTTTAGCAACAGAGCCAAAGCCTACAACAGCGGAAGTATTACCAATGGCGAGAAGAGCACCGTATGTGCCTTCACTCATTACTTTTTGCATGTTCGTAATATAGCGAAAGTTTATCGCGGCAAGGGTTAGGCAGCCGACGAGCAAGGCGACGATAAGGGCATTTTCAAGCAGGGTTTTATGGGTTAAATAGGACGTTGCCAAAACCATTAGTAAAGGAATAAAGGCTGTGATCGGATGTGGCAGGCCTTCTTTTGTTGGCTGCAGCTTGTCTTCGCTAATATCCAGATGACCTTTAGCAGCAATAACTTTGGCTTGCTCGCTGTTTGTTCCGAAGCCTTCACCTCGTGCTGCGGCACGCGAGATAATCGCGTTGAGCCATATAAACCCAACGATGGCCATAAATACCGCGACGACGGCGCTAACTTCCCAGGCGGCGAATGGCGTGGTGCCCAAATATTTAGTGGGAATCCAGTTTTGAATTTCGGGTGACCCGGCTGAAGTCATGGTGAAGGTAACCGAGCCGAATGCAAGCGTGGCAGGAATTAGTCGGTGGGGTATGTTGGCATCACGAAATAAACTCAGCGCCATCGGGTAGACAGAAAACGCGACGATAAAAACACTGACTCCTCCGTAGGTGAGAAGTGCACATGCCGTTACCACGGCAAAGGCAGCATGTTTACGCCCCATCTTACTAACGACCCAGTGTGCCAAACTGTCGGCGGCACCAGTTTCTTCCATTAGCTTACCGAATAAGCTGCCCAGTAAAAACATAAAGAACCAAGCGCCAATAAAACTGGCAAAACCCGCCATGTAGCCTTTTACGAAACTGTCGGTTCCTGAAGTGTCAAAAACAATAATATTGCCGGTCAGTGCAACCAGTAGCGCACAAATAGGAGCGGCTATAAATAAATTCATCCCGCGTAAGGCTAGGTATATGAGCAGCAGCAAACCGCCAATGAGTCCAATCATGCTCAGTATCATAAGTCCGTCCGCCTTCTATATAGTCTGTGGGGGGGGTGCTATACGAGCGCAGAGGCCAAAGGGTGTGGCCATTTCTAGGGTTAGGTTCGATGTTATATGTGTTATTTGAATTATTGGATTTCGTTGCGGGTGAACGTTTACTATTGTGAGTGTGTTACCGCAGAAAAACATCAAAATACCCGTTTTTTCATTCGTAGCATTACTAAGCGTAGTTACTTTTTATAACATTACAAACTAATGTTGACGCTTTAGTTTTCTTTGTTCGTGCCTTGTTACCCTTTACGAAGATATTTACGATTGGATTACTTGGGCGGGTTTTCAGCGGTGCGATTGTCACCGGAATCGATGGCCATGCGGTGAGGCCTGCGAAATTTCGATTTGTGTTAATGACCCGTTGGTGAGAGTAAAAGTTAATGGAAATTAATATAGTAATATCGATTGTAACGCCATTCGATACTATTCGAGGTGATATTAGGATTAAATTAAACGCTTATACTTCCTGTTGAATAACTTCAACAAATTCGGAGAAATGTTCTTTAAATACCGGAAATAACATCTGTATAGAATTGAAATCCTTTGCTTTACCTGCAAGTTCAATTTGTAGGGCGAGGCGCCGAACTCTAAGGCCGCTAATGTTGGCCGCGACTCCTTTAATGCCATGCGCTTCTACGGTTGTTGTTAGGAGGTCGTTATTTTTTATGGCGGCTTCCAGATTCTCAACTGATTGGGGTATGTCGTTAATAAAGAGTTTTATGAGTTTGGTGATGGTGTCCGTTTTATTGTCGAGTCTTTTCAGCATGGCATCTTTATCCCATACCAAAAGGTCAAGAAGTTCCTGCTCGGATTCGATAGTGTGTTGGTCGTCGGGTTTATGTTGGTCGTCGAATTTCTCATTTAAGAGCCATTGTCGGATTTTACTTATCAAGAACTCTCGAGAAATTGGTTTTGACGTGTAGTCATTCATTCCCGACGCGAGACATTTTTCTTTATCACCCTTCATCGCGTTAGCTGTCATCGCAATAATAGGTATTTCACGATAGAAGTTGCCAGCCTTGCCTTCTCGAATGTTTCTCGTTGTTTCATAGCCGTCCATTTTGGGCATTTGACAATCCATTAGAACAAGGTGATACGGTGATATGTTTTTCCTTTGGCGAAGTGCGGCTAAGGCTTCCAAACCATTACTTGTTACATCGCATCGAATCCCAAACCCACTTAACACGCTAATGGTGACTTCTTGGTTTATGATATTGTCTTCAACCAGTAATATTCTAGTGTTTGCAATGGTGTTTTTTGTTGCTTCGATTGTTGTTGCCGGGGTCGGCGTCAAACGATTGTTTTTATCCGAGAACCTGAGGTCTAGATTTTGGTGGTTTGTGAGCGTAAGTGGTAGTATCGAAAACAGATCACGGGTTGTTGTGGGTTTTGGGAAATATGCAGAAAAACCTTGGCTGGCATAAAATTGTGCGTCGTCTTTTGAAGAGATTGGGGTCATCAAGACCAAGGGAATATCGTCGTAATTTTTATCTTTACGAATGGTTGCCCCAAGAGAGATGCCGTCGTTATCGGGCATATGCATATCGATCAATGCCAGTTTAAGGGGGTGGTGATCCCAGTTTTTGTCGTAATTGGATTTCTGATCTTCTTTATATTGCTGGCGTAACACTTCCAATGCCGTCGAAGTGTCCTCGGCTTCTATCACCGAGGCTCCCCAATGCTCGAATTGGTTTCTTAGCGCCTTGCGTGTACTTGCATTGTCATCAACAATAAGGATTTTCACTCCCGTAATATCTACGCATGCACGTACTGTTTTTGATGCGTCACTTTTATGTAACGCGATACTAAAGGTAAATATACAGCCTTTATTCTCTTCGCTATCAATACTAACTTCACCGTTCATAAGTTCGCAGAGCTGTCGGACGATGGCGAGCCCTAAACCTGTTCCTCCGTATTTTCGGGTTGTCGATTCGTCAGCTTGAGAAAATGAATCGAATAAAAACGATTGTTTATTTTTGGGAACTCCCATTCCAGTGTCTTCAATCCGACAGGTGAATAGCAGTTGTTTGTTTTTGCTGTTTTTTAATTTTGCTCGAATAATAACTTCCCCCTCATCCGTAAACTTTATCGCGTTACTGACGAGGTTGGTCATGATTTGTCGTAGCCGTCCTGGGTCTCCTTTTACTATGGTGTGCTCGACTTCTGTAATGTCCAGTATAAGTTCTAGGTTTTTATCTTGGGCATGAATCGCCATTGCTTCGGCGAAATCTCCTAAATAATCCCTGAGGTTGAAGTCCAGGCATTCTAGGGTAAGTTTTCCAGCCTCAACTTTGGAAAAGTCGAGGATATTGTTAATAATAGACAGTAATGATTCTGCGCTCGACTGCGCGATAATCGCTTTTCTTTTTTGTTCAACCGATAGTTCGGTTTCCAGTAATAAACCCAGCATTCCCAGAACCCCATTCATGGGAGTGCGAATTTCGTGACTCATACTAGCAAGAAAATCACTTTTGGCTATCGCGGCTTGTTCGGCCGATTGCTTGGCTTTAATTAGGTCTTCTTCTACCTGCTTTAAGTCACTAATGTCAGAACCATAAATGTTGACCGAAGCTCCTTTATTGTCATTAATGTACTTTAGCGTCAGCAATATAGTGGCGTCATCAAAAGTCTCTTCAAAACGAAATATACTTTTGCTCATTAATACAGTTTGAATGGCATCGTGCCAATCTTTTGGGGCAAGATCACCTAGAGTAATGTTGGATTTTTTAAGAACTTTTAGGGCGCTAGGATTGGCAAAAAGGATTTTGTTGGCTTTGGATATTTTGAGTACCAGACTGGGGTTTTCGAGTGCGAAGCGGGCGACACGTTTATATTCATGTTCAAGTTTTTTGCGTTCACTGACGTCGTTTTGGATGGCGATGTAGCTTTCCGGTTTGTGTCTTTTCATAATCGGTACAATTGTGGTGTATACCCAATACAAATGCCCGTCTTTTGCTTTGTTACATATATCACCCTGCCAGACTTCACCTTTCGAAATAGCGTCATACATTTCTTCAAAAAAAATCGGTTCGTGTGTCCCAGAGTTTAATATTCGATGATTTTGGCCGACCAGCTCATCTATACTGTAGCCGCTAATTTGAGCGAATTTATTGTTGGCAAAGGTGATCGTGCCTTTTACATCGGCTGCGGCAACAATCGCATGTTGGTCGAGCACGAATTTGTGGTTGGCAAGATCATCTAAGGCCTTTTTCGAACGATTGGCGCTATCTACTAATTGGCTGATATGGTGGCGGCGAACTTTTAACATGAGGTTAAACGATTTTGCCAGACGCCCAATCTCATCCGATGAATGGCTCTCTATATCTTGAGATAAATCGCCTTTCATCATTGCTTCTGTTGATTTAACCAACTTTAGAATGGGGGAGGTTAAGCGATGAGAAAAGTACAGGGCGATCATTGAAGCGAGTAATACAATGATTAAGCCGGTAATGGCGAATTCTATTTTGAGGCGGTTGGCTGCGTAAAAAGCTTCGTCGGTATCAATTTTAACGACGATGCCCCATTGCAACTCGGGTATATGACGCCATGCGGCCAAAATGGCATTACCTTTGTAATCGGTAGAGAGGCCAGAGCCTTTTTCGCCGTTAAGTGCTTTTTTTAATATGGGCGCAGTATCGGATCCCATTTGAAATTGGAGGTTAAAGGCTGCGTCTGGGTCACTCCTCAGAGGTGCGATAATGAGGGCGGTGTTGCCGACTTGTTTACCAATAACAATTTCACCCGTTTTTTTTAGGGCCGTGTAATCTGAAGCCAAATGGTAGTAATCATTACTGTTTAATTGTGTGGCTAATACGCCAAGGAGTTGCTCGCCTCTAAAAACAGGAGCGGCAATAAAAGCGCTGTGTGTTTCTTTTCCGTAGCGGTTATTGTCGCTTGTCCGCTCGACTTGGCCTTGAACAATTGGACCCTGCCACTGAGAAGGCGAAAACGGTTTAAATTGGGATACCTGGGTTTCTAAAAGTCTGGAGGCTTTTTTAAAACTCATCGCTAACTGACTGGACTGGTAGGGGCCGTTATATAAGTTGCTTGAAAAAGACGATTCGTTAAGGACGCTAAATACGATGTCACCATTAGGTGAAATTAAAAAAAGCTCGTATCCGTTTAGCCTTTCTTTTAGCTGTTGTAAATAAACTCGGTATTCTCTGTTTTTGGCGAGGTACTTCTCGCTGTTGTGACCTTGCTTAAAGGCGAGGGTAAGCTGGCTAAGGGCTTCTGCGATAATGGGTTGTGTAGCCGATAACATTACGTCCTGCTCTTTTTTATTGATATAGGCGTAAATGTGAGCGACCTTTTCTTCAATAACACTATTGAGTGCGGCTTCGACTTCTTGCTTAATAGAGTCAGAACTATTTTTGAACGCAATAATAGACAGTGCCCCAACAGAAAATAGCGTAGCGACCAAAAAAGCAATGAGCATTCGGGCACGAATATTCACGAGCTATGCGTCTCCTGTTTTTGAGGCCGTTTTTCAGAGACGGTTTTGTCTGGGGGTATAGCGTTTTTGTTTCGGGTGTTCGTGGCAGGATGAGTTGTCGTGGGTTGAGGGCCGGGCGGAGTTGTAAAGCGGCTTTGTGTTACCGGCGCTGCCCAGCTATTTCCCCAGTTCAAATAAAGTTGGTTGAGGTATCGGTGCCAGGACTGCCGTGTTCGGTAAGGTGGGTAAGGCAGTGGGCGTATGGGTTGAGATTGTTGTGAGATAATCTTAAATTGGCCATTGGCCTGGACTTGCCCGATATAAACAGGTTTCCATAGGTGGTTGTTAATCGCGCTAATGGTGACTTTGCCTTCCGGTGCGAGGAAAGACTCGCCTTTAAGTGCTTCTCGGACCATTGCCGTGGAAATTGAGCCAGACCCTTTAACGGCTTTGGCCCACAAATGAACGCCCAAATAGCCCGCCTCCATAGAGGCGTTAGTGGTTCTTGTGGCGCCGTACTTTTGTTTGAAGTTGTCAACGAAGCGTTTATTTTCCGGAGTGTCCAAGCTTTGAAAGTAGGTCCAAGCGCTGTAGTGACCCGTCATGGCTTTTACGTCCATATGCTGCAATTCATCTTCGGCAATGCTAAAGGACATGACAGAGGTCTTGATATTTTTCCGCTTCAGCGCCGCGAAGAAGGCAACATTGCTGTCACCGTTTATGGTATTCAGAACGATGTCGGGTTGGCTCTGCTTGATGGCATCGGTCAGTTCATCGACATTTTTACTGCCGAGCAAGAGATAGTATTCACCGACAACTTCGGCCCCGAGTGCGGCAATCTGTTTTTTCATTAAGGTGTTGGCTGTCCTTGGGAAAACGTAATCGGATCCCACTAGAAATATGCGCTTCCCTAAGGTTTCGATACTCCACTGAACGGCGGGGGAAAGCTGTTGGTTGGGGGCTGCGCCGGTGTATATGATATTGGGGGATTGTTCTAGGCCCTCGTATTGAACAGGGTAGAAGAGCAGGTGATCGAACTTTTCGACAACCGGTTTGACCATTTTTCGGCTTGCCGACGTCCAGCAGCCAAAAATTACACTGACTCTCTCATCTTCGATGAGTTGTTGTGCTCCCTGGGCGAAGGTTGGCCAATCCGATTTGCCATCCAGTACCACAGCTTCGATGGGGCGTCCGAGTAAGCCGCCAGCTTCATTGATTTCGTCGATGGCCATAAGAGTTGCATCAACAACAGATTTTTCGCTGATGGCCATGGTACCGGTAAGCGAATGTAGTATTCCAACCTTGATAGGCTGGGTAGATGTTCGTTCACAGGCGCTTAACCATAGGCACAGAAAGACCGACACGGCTAGGAGCGGCATTGATATTTGCCGGGATCGCTGTGTCATTGGCGCGTTGTTATTACGGGGTTTATTCACTGTCCATTTGCTTCATTTAGCCGGTATAGATCTTGTTCGTGTGGTTAGTACCTGTCCATAAGCTGCGGTCCATAAGATGGGTGTAGTGAGAGCGAATGTAAACCTGACGTTTTAATTCGTTCGCAGTAGGCGCTTATTTATGGATAGGCGCTAGTTAAGTGTAGCTCCTAGATTCGGGAAATGAATGCGGATTTTGTGACCTGCTGATAGGGAAATAGGGCGCTAACCGGCAGGAAAGTAGGGGATTATGTGAGAGAATCCAACCCTGTGACGTATTATCCCATTTTTAAAGCACAGCAATTGACGAAACTGAATGATTACACTGGAAACTATAGAGGACGAGTACGAAAAAGCACTTGCTGAATGCAGTGGCGTCATACCTTTCAATAAATGGTCGATTCAGGCGAAAGCGATTAAATTAACGCGGCATAAAACCAAATACGGCATTGCCACCAGCCGTGGTGAAGTATTCGTGAATCAGGCCTTTATCAATACGACAGCAATCAATAAGCTGCGCAATACCTTGCGCCATGAACTGGCGCATTTGGCGGTGGGGCTGGCGCATGGCCACAATCGTGTTTTTAAGCAGTGCGCCCGTGAGTTTGGAGCGACGAATGCCGTTGACCCGGCAGAAATCCAGACTATGGATAAGGCGATTGGTTACAAGTGGCAGTTACTTGCACATTTAGTGAATGGTCGCACAGTGGATATGGGGCGAGTACATAGGCGACACAAAAAATACGCCACGTATACACGGCGTCGCCGAGTATTTATGACGATTAAAGATGTGGTCGTGCAGCGGTTTGAGTACGTAGCGGCTTAACGAATCTGATTGTTTTTATGGGTTTCTGCTGGGCTTAAAAGACTCCTTTCTACTCTAGTTTTAAGAGCGCAATTGAAACCTATATCGAAGTGATCAAAAGTTATAAAATGTGAATGTTCTTTCCGTTTGGCTTAAATGTGGGATTGAACGCGCCAATGCTGTATTATTGGCGCCATTATCGAGTCGTTTGTCGCGATAGGTTTCGCATGAATGTCATGCTCTTTTGTCATGACAGTAAAGCATTTGAATAAAAACAAATAGCAATACCAAAGCCATTCCGTAGACGGATCAGTTGGACTTTAAACAGAGTCTTTTTAATTATCTTCGTTCTACGAGCTTTGGTAGGGCTGCTCCCATGGGGTCACGTGGAAAATATTGACGCCTTAGTTTTCCTTGTGATGAAAATTCGAGAGCGGGTATAGAGAAATATTATTTTGGAATTAGTAGTACGCTGGTTTGCGGTAGTTGGTTTGTTCGTTATAGCTTCAACTGCGTCGGCAGTGTGTGACAGAGAGCTGATTAATGGCTGGGGTATCGAGTGGGTTCCCTTTTCGACGGGTACGCAAGCTAACCCTGGCGGCTTTGATTTAGAAATGCTCGATGCAATTGTCGGTGCTTCTGGATGTTCCTTAAAGCATACGGAGGCTGAGTTGCCTTGGTCGCGCCGTCTTTATTCGATTGAAACCGGAATTATTGATCTGACTGTTGGCGCTTCAATTTCTAAAGAGCGCCAAAAATGGGCATATTTTACCGATGGTTATCGAGGTGAATACCTTTCTGTTTATGTTCGGCGAGGTGATTTCGAAAAATTTTTAAAAATGACAGTCGACGAGATTATTGCCAGCGATTTTATAATGGGCGGTGAAATAGGCAATGCCTACGGCGCTGTAATGGAAGGTTATTTAACGCGGATAGGGGATGATCGTGTTCAAAAGCTTATTCGTAATGAGCAAAATATGGCCAAACTTTTAAAGGGGCGAATTGACGGCTATATCGGTTTCCTCCCCGCGGAAGATTTCTTACTGAGACAACATGGGCTTTCAGAGGAAATTGTTATGTTGCCTTCCTTTCTCATCAACACTGGCAGTATTCATATTATGTTGAGTAAGAAAAACAATTCCCCTGAAATTGTCGAGGCTTTAAATAGTGGGCTCGCTGCAATTCGTAAAAACGGCGTCTATGATGCCATTGTTAATAAATATCAAAAAAAATACAATATACAGGACTGGTAACCTCTCTTCTGGGGGGGTTAGTTAACATCCAAACTGATTGATTTTTTCCTCGTTCTTATTTCCTTGCTCCTAGTTTCTTCTTCTCTTTCTGCTCCCCCCCTATTTGATGTTGTCGTCTTCATCATGGTTTTACTATAACCAGTTTGTTCAAAAAGAATGGTTGAGTAATTTTGTTTGATCGTTATGATGACGGCTCATAAAAATCGCACCTTTTGTTGTTCACGGATTCAGACCTGAAATTTATCACGTCACTAACTTAAAATTGCTTTCTCTTTGAGTGATGGTGTTTTCTTGAGTCGGGTTGTTTTCGAATTTCCAGATAGGGAGCAACAAAAGTAGGCGTTCTAATTTGCTTTTCCTCAAAAACAATATTGAGATTGACATGCGTAGTGCAAAATCCAACTGTCTGTTCCTGACGTTAATCGTAAATGGCGCGATGTTCGCAGGCCTATGTTCTGCGGCTATTGCGGAAAACTCCCAAGAGGTTATTGAAGAGGTCGTTATTGTCGGTTCTCGAGGAGGACCGCGAGCGGCTTCTGACTCTTCTGTGCCTGTGGATGTGTTTACGTCGGCAGAGTTAAAGCATGCAGGTAAAACCGATATGTTGGAATTATTAAAGGGCGCCATTCCTTCTTTTAATATCAATGACCAGCCCATTAGTGATGCGGCGACAATGATTCGCCCGGCGAATCTTCGTGGCTTACCGTCGGATAGCACATTAATTTTAGTGAATGGAAAACGACGACACCGTGGTTCGATTATCGCTTTTCAGGGTGGCGGAGTAAATGACGGTGCTCAAGGGCCGGATATTTCAGCCATTCCCAGTATTGCGCTTCGCCAAATAGAGGTGTTGCGTGACGGTGCTGCGGCACAGTACGGTTCTGATGCGATAGCCGGTGTCATCAATTTTGTTTTAGATGAAAGTAATGAAGGTGGTTCTCTTGAGTTGTTTCGCAGTGAATACTTTGCGGGTGACGGGGAAACGATTCAGTTGTCAGGAAAGTTGGGGCTGCCTTTAACGGATCAAGGATTTCTGACGTTAAGCCTTCAATACAAAGATGCGGATTCCACGTCGCGTAGCCAGCAGGTTAGTGCGGCCACGACGATGACGGCGGCGGGCAATATGATGATTGAGAATCCCGCTCAGGTTTGGGGTTCCCCCAAAGTTAAGAATGATCTCGCGGTGTTTGTAAATAGTGGGTTTGATATCGGTGAAGACGAAAAGGTCTATTTATTCGGAAATTATTCTAAGCGTGAGATCGAGGGTGTTTTTTATTGGCGAAACCCCCATACACGTGGAAACGTATATTCACTTGATGACGGCGCGACTTTATTAGTGGCTGATTTAGACGGTGTCGGAATTGGAGTGGATTGTCCCTCGGTTAATATTACGTCTGATAATGTCTTGGGGCAGGTGGATTATGCGGTTATAGCTGACAACTCTACCGTTGTTGGTGCAAACTGTTTTGCTTTTAATGAGATTGCTCCGGGTGGTTATACGCCCAAATTTGGAGGGTCAGTAACGGATACGTCTCTTTCGTTGGGGACTGAAGGAATATTCCATAACGGATTTTTAACGGGAATATCTTATGACGTGAGTGCGTCCGTTGGCCGTAATGCATCTGACTTCTTTTTGAATGATACCTTCAATCCCTCGATGGGTCCGGATTCACCGCGAGACTTTAATACCGGGGGCTATGTTCAGTTAGAAAAAACCCTTAATGCGGATGCAGTGAAGTCGATTGATCTTAACGATTGGAATACGCTCAATCTGGCCGCTGGATATGAGTGGCGCGAAGAAACGTTTGAGATTGTGGCTGGCGATCCCACATCGTATGAGCCGGGTGTTTTAGCGGATCAATTATTCGCGATTGGTTCACACGGTTTTGCGGGGTTTACCGATGATTCCGCCGGAAAGTTTTCTCGGCGCAATCATGCGATCTATTTAGATGTCGAAGATCGAATGGCGGATACCTTATTGGTGGGCTTTGCGATTCGCTATGAAGATTTTACAAGTTTTGGTGATACCTTTAATTACAAATTAACGGTGCGCTGGAAAATAACAGAAGGACTTTCTTTGCGCAGTTCAGTGAGTACGGGGTCACGCGCTCCAACAATGGGGCAGGCCAGTGTATCGAATACGCAAACATCTGTTTCTGATGGTCAGTTAACTCAAGTCCTAACATTACCTCCCGTAAATCCGGTGTCACAACTGTTAGGCGCTACCGAATTATCCCCTGAAGAATCCACCAGTTTTACTTTTGGTTCTGTATATGAGTCAGGAAGTTTTTTTGCCTCCTTCGATTATTATTTTATTGCGGTGGAAGACCGTATCGCGTTATCGGATAACCGTGCCCCAACCAATGGTGAGCGTGTAGCGCTTACGGCTGCGGGTGTAGCGAATGTTGATTTGATTGGTGAAGTGAACTTCTTTACCAACGATTTTGGAACAGAAACGGAGGGAGTAGACCTGGTCATTGCTTACACCATGGAATTACTCGCTGGGTCCTCCGAATTTAAGTTGGCTTACAATTGGAATCATACAACGGTCGATAAATTTACGGATATTACCGGTGCCTACAAAGTTCGTTTACTCGAAGACGGACTGCCGAATAATCGCGCTACTTTTACCTTTTCTCAAGTGTGGGATAAATGGAGCACCTTTGTTAGAGGTAATTACTATGGTGAATATTGGGCGGTACATGTGGGATGGGATCGAACGGCGACAATTGCTGATCGTGTTGTGACGGTTGATGCTGAAATAAACTATCAGATTAACGAGCAGTTTTCCATTGCGATGGGTGGTCAAAATGTCTTTGATCAAGAATCACAACGATTGGATTTTGATCCTGCATTGGGCAGTTGGGGTGCTCGGTATTACGAGACTGCACCGCAGGGCATTAATGGGGGCTTGTGGTATCTCAAAGCCCAATACTCTTTTTAAGATTTGAATAAAAAACCCGCCACTAGTGGCGGGTTTTCAGTGTGGACTATTATTTTGTTACGGTTTTAGCTGGCGTTACAGTTTGTTGCCAAGCTCCAGTTTCCGGGGGAAGTCTCCTCTAGGATAACCACTTTATTCGCATCGGTAATGGTACTGCCAAGATAGCTTGCAGTCCCTGTTGCGTAATATAGCGTGTATTGCTCATAGGCGCGATTAGCGATGAGGTGATCGGATAAGGTCGATTCAAAACATGCGTCGCCCTCCACCACGTTGATCGTTCGCGAAACTTCAGTAGCGGCATTCCTTGCTGAATCGGATACATTATACGTCAGCGTAAATACACCGGTACTGGAAGTGTCGACCGAACCTGTAGTCGCAATGCTAGCGGATATATTGCCATCCACATTGTCATTTGCAGTAGCGCCTGGGTCGACAAAGGTCGATCCAATCGTTACGTTCATTGTTGAACTGCCATTCAGCGTAATTACCGGTGGCGTAGTATCAACAACTGAGCAAGTCCCCAATTCAAAATAGCCCGGCGCTGTTTCGACTAAGGCTGTTGAGGCGCTGGCCGAAGTGCCCATCTCATTATCTGATCCGTTGGCAAAATAGGTTGTTGTGCCGCCAAAACAGAAACTTCCGTAGCAGACCTGCCCAATGATCCGCGTCGTTGCGCGACCGAAAGCCACATGATCACTATTGATTGAGCTAAAACATGATTGTGGCGGGGAAATTTCAAAAGTTCGAGTTTCGATTGGACTCGTGTTGCCCACAGCATCTGAAACACTGATTTGAATTTCATGAAACCCTACTGATAGATTCGGAAAACTGATGTTCCATTGGCCAGAGTTTAGATCGGAATATAGCTGCGCCATTCCTCCATCGAGGTTTATCGATAATTGATTGAGATCACCGTCGGCATCGTTTGCGTTAATAATGAATTCAGCCGTGAGGCCGTCGATGTTTATTTCGATAGACGCAATAACAGGAGCAACTCCGGGAAGCACATCGATAGAGAGTGTGTGGCGAGCACTTTCTAATCCACTCGTGTCACTGGCGTAAACGATAATCGTATTATTTCCATCGACAAGGTCATTAACGTTTGCACTCCATTGAGCGCTTGCGCTCATACTGAACCAATCCAACTCATTAACCTTTATCCAAATGTTTTGCAAATCGCCATTTGAATCAAAGGATTCGCCAGAGATGTTTGCAGTACGTCCATTTAAAACATAAGCAACATTACTGACTGTAGGAGCTGCAGGTTGATTCAATGTGATTTCAATCGTGAATAAATCACTGACATGACCAGAGTTGTCTGTTGCTTGGATTTCAAATTGATAATTTCCGTTCGGATAATTGCCTAGGTCGTAGTGCCAGTATGCGCGCTCATTGTGAGTGGCTGTGAGCCAGGTTGATGAACCCACTTCACGCAATTGAACGCTGGCCATATCAATTGCACCGTCTAAATCGAGGGCGTTAATGCTCAGTATGGTTGTCGAAAGTGTATCGTCGTAATAGTGATATGCATTTTCAATGGTGGGTGTAAAATTTTCATCAACGATTGTGAACACTTGTTCGCAAAGGCCTTCTAAATTCGCACCATCGACCACTCGGCCTTGAATGATAAAATCACCAAACCCTGGGATAGGTATTTCCCCAGCGGTAAGCGGGTGGGGCCAGGTTTGCAGCCATTCGCTTTGTGAGGCTTCTTTTGCATACATGCGTTGTTGGTCACCGTTAATGTCTGAAGTGAGCATGTAGTAACGTAATGCGCCCTGGCGTTTGATAATTTCGGTAAATTGGCAAGTCGGGGCTTCATCAGTAGTCGGATAGATAACGTGATGGACGACTGTGCCACAGGCGCTTTGCAGGTTGGTAGAATCCGTCGCGCGGGTTTCGATCGTTAACACGCTGCCATCGGTATAGATCTCAGGTAAACGAAAGGTCCAGTTTTCACGGTAATTGACTTCGGTGTGATCCGCCAGCGTTGTCCAAGCACCGCTGTTAATACGGTATTCGGTTAAAACACTGCTGTAGTTGTTGTCATCAACAAAGCCGTATAAGTCAACTTCACCCGCCACAGCAGACGTGGAGGGAATCGCACCGGCAAAAACACATACAGGTGCTTCAGCTGCAAGAATGTTAACCGATATGTTCACAACATTACTTAATTGGTCAGCGCTATCGATTCCGTACATATAAATTGTGTGAGAACCAATTGCGATATTGTCAATTTCAAGGGTCCAATAACTGTTGATCACTGGATAAGGCGTCCACGTTCCCTGGCCAGGAATTCCCGAGCCGTCAACTTGGTAAAACATTGCTGTTACGGGGTTGTCGCTATTGGTAGACCGTAAGTAAATTGACGCACGCTGGTCATTTACGCGATGAGAATTTTCTTGAATAACCGGAGGCGTTGCCAATTCAAAAGAAAATATTTGCGTAAAGGTAAACTGCTCGCCGGTTGAATCGGTAGTGCGAATATCAATATTGATATCGCCGTAATTCAAAACTGGAATGTCGACAGTAAATGTCGCATCTTGAATTGAAGCCGATATCCAATCCGCTTCGCCAGAAGGTTTTAACTCGACAGAGACTATGCCATCACTATTCGCGTCGAAGACTTCACCGTCAATGCGTAAAGCGCCCGGTGTAATCGTTGCGTTAAGATTTTGAACCTCTGGCGCAAAGGCTGTTTCTGTAAGGGGAGTACAGTTCGAGTCAGTCGTAAAAAACCCAGGAGATTGTTCTAGCAGGGTTGAACTGAGAAAACCGTAGGAACCTAAACTATCATCGGAGCCAACCGCGTAATAAGTTGTTGTCGGAAAAAAACCACCGGAAGTCTGTGTGTAGGCGCGGCCAGCAGAAACGTGTTGGTCATTAGTGGCCGTTGTTGCGGTACAGGAAGCCACAATGTGGGGGAAATACCCTGCGATTTCTGCGGCGCGAACACGCAGGACTCGAGCGTTATCATAAGTTTCTGGATCGCCAAGGGGGATGTCATTGTACATAACGGCGGGTGTTGAAAAATACGGTATACGGGGGCAGGAAAGACCGGAGCAAGAATATGCCATGACGCTGCGCCAATAAGGTTCATAAATAGTGTTTTGCAATCCGTAGCCAAAAGAGTAACGTGAATTATTACCATTGGCGCGGTCATGCATTGCGCCGAAATTATGTCCGAGTTCATGAATAGGAGTGTAAGAACTCATGCAGGTGTTGGAGGTAACACTAAAAGTGCTCGAAAGGCGGGTATCAACATAGGCGATACCGCAATAATTATGAGCATCTGAAACTAGCATCACCATATCGGCGCCGACACTTTCTCGAATACCGTGGATCTCATCCATATTACCGTCGTCAATATTTTTGAGCGCGCTAAGGCTTGTGCTCATGTTGTCGGTTTCTTCGTAATCGGTGTAATGAGTACCGACCCATTGTAAGCGAGCGTGGATAAGAGAATTTTCCAGTACGTCGTTACCTGTGACGAGTGATAATTCGATTAGCCCCTGAACGTCGTTCACTGCGGCTTGGGTTGCGGGCGTTACCACAAACATAATGTCGATGGTGTAAGGATTCTCGACCGACGCGGGTGACTCTCCATCAATGCGATTGCCATAAACGGGAGCGGCTGCGGCCATTACTGAACCGTCATCCATTACAGCATCGCCGCTGTTTTCAAATTCTTCGGGGTCAGAACTCACCATGACCTGGCCGCCAGCGCCGTCTGGGAAAATTTGAATAATTTCATTAGGCGTATGAATAGTACCGGTTATTTGACCATTCACTTCAACAAAATATGCGCGGCCTTTAATACCGGTTTCTAAACCATAAGGGTCGAGATAAACAACATCGCCGATCCAGTTTTGTCCGTTAAGACGGTTGTTTTCTATTTTTTCTTTTACGGCATAAAAGTTTTCTAAGCCGGGAAGTTCAATTTTAAAATCGGGTAAATCGAACAGTTTTAGCAGATCAATATTAATGGTGCTTGCCGATTTGTTCATCATCATTTGTATGCTTGATGGAGCAGAGTTGGGCAGTGTGATGACTTGGGTATTAATTTGTTGAGACTCTATTCTCGCCAAAAGATTCTCTATTGGTGTTTCGGCGTAAGTCGCGGATGAAAATATCGCGAAACTGACGGCTGTACGAGTCAGCCATTGATTTAATTTCTTCATTGTATTTACCTCTCCTAAGTTGTGACCATCCATAAACAAGTGTGCGTTGCGGTTAAATGTAAACGACTATTTTCACCCCACCCGATACCGTTATTTGCACTAAGCAAACTCCTTTATCAAGTAGCGTAAATCTGACGATTTTATTTTTACCTTGCTACAAACTGCTTATGCTCGGGCACTAACTATCATTAAATATGATCAACAATTTATGTTGTCATTTTTTGCCAGCGATTTTCGAAGGGCACAGGAAAGCCTGAGCTGCCCAGCGATAAAGCGGCAACGGGTTGTTTTTAACGAACTGTTTTTTGTGCTTATCGTTTTGACATAAAACGAATGCGCACGGGGTCCACGCTTTTTAATGACGAAGCGTTTTCTTATTTAGGCAGGTTTTTATTTTTGGCTAGATGAAAAACCGATGAACTACATCGATATTTCATTAGTACAGCTGATTTGCGCGCAATATACCATATCGAAATAAGCGATTTGTTGACTATGGCGACATCTTATTCATTATTTTTCGGTTTTAGGTGACCGATTTGATCGTTATAGGTCTTTTTTGGCTGTTTTGTGACCGCGTTCACATGGTTGATTGTCGGTTAAGGTGAGTCGACGGTAGCTTAGTTGGGGGGCGAGCCTAGGAGTGTGATTGGGCGCATTATAGGTCTGGAGTAAGGTAACGGGCAGATGAAAATGAGGCGGGGGAAAAGGAAACGGGAGACGGATAAAAGACGACGGGAAACTGATAAAAGAAAACGGGTAGGTTACTGATTGGGCGGGCACAAAAAACCCGCCAAAAAAGCGGGTTTATTTGTTTGCATACTCAGGTCGTTTTACCTGAGCTTAGTTATCATTTCTAACTAAGTTACACGCTCTAAGCTAGTTGCAAGCTCTAACTTAGTTACACGTTCCTACGGAATCCCAATTACCTGGAGACGTTTCTTCAAGAGACGCGATTGTATTGGCATCGGTGTAAGTGCTGCCAAGGTAAGTTGCTGTTCCTGTCGAGTAGTACAAAGAGTACTGCGTGTAGGCACGGCCAGCCGTTGTATGGTCGGCCAACGTTGATGTGAAACAGCTGCTCGCAGCAACAACATTCACTGTTCGTGAAACTTGAGTTGCGGCGTTACCGGCTGTATCAGACACGTTGTAATTCAATATATAGCTTCCAATAACTGCAGTGTTTACCGAACCAGAAACAACGATGCTTGATGTGATGTCACCATCAACGTTGTCGCTTGCACTTGCGCCAGGGTCAACAAAACTACCGCCAACATTTACTGACATTGTGGCGCTGCCGATTAGTGTGATAACCGGTGCAACAGCATCGCTAGTGACATTAACGGTACGGGTTACTTGGCTAGCTGCATTACCTGCCGCATCGCTGACGTCGTACGTTAATTGATAACTGCCTGCGACAGCCGTATTCACTGAACCATTAACGGTAATATTTGCACTGATGTCGCCATCAACGTTGTCACTAGCAGTCGCGCCGGGGTCTACAAAGCTACCACCGACATTCACAGCCATTGTGGCACTGCCGATTAGCGTTATGACCGGTGCAACAGAGTCGACTTCAACGTTCACTGTACGTGTGGCTTGAATGGCTGCATTACCAGCAGCATCGCTGACGTTGTAAGTCAGTTGATAGCTACCTGCAACGGCAGTATTCACTGAGCCAGTAACAATGATGTTTGCACTGATGTTGCCATCAACGTTATCACTTGCGGTTGCGCCGGGGTCTGTGAAAGTTGATCCGATAGCAATACTCATCGGTGAGCTTCCGTTCAGTGTGATAATCGGTGCAGTGATATCGACAGTAGAACACGTGCCGATTTCAAAGAAGCTTGTGGACGTTTCGTTAAGGCCTGTGATTGCGCTAGCGCTGGTTCCCATGTTGTCGTTTGAGCCGTTAGCAAAATAGGTATCAGTGCCGCCGAAACAGAAAGTCCCGATACAGGTTTCTCCGATAAGTTGTGTATTGGCTCTGCTCGCAGTTACGTGATCCGCATTGCTTGCTGTAAAGCAGGTTTGTACGGGCACGATGTTGAAGTTAAGCACGGTATCTGCGCTTAGGTTGCCCACGACGTCTTCTGCATTAACGATAATTTGGTGCGCGCCTTCCGCAAGGTTAGAAACGGTAATGCCCCAAAACCCATTATTAAAGTCGGTGTAATAACGTGTTTCAGTTCCGTCAATAACGATAACGAGTCGACGCAGGTCATCATCCGCATCTGTGGCGTTGGCACCGATTAGCACAGAAAAATCACTGGAGTTGACGGTCAAATTAGTGGTGACTATCACAGGAGCAACACCAGGATCAAAGTCAATCGTTAGTGTTTGGTGAGCACTTTCTAATCCGTCGGTATCTGTCGCCCAGACTTCAATGGTATTGGTTCCGTCGACAAGATTATTGACCCATCTTCCCCAGCTGGCTGAAGCGGTCATGGTAAATGCTGCGTCGTCGTTAAGCTTGAAGAAGATCTGGTCAAGGTTACCGTTGTCATCAACCGTTTCTCCGCTCAAGATGGCGCTGCGACCGTTTAATTCATATGTGAGGTTACTAAGCACAGGAGCGACGGGGCGATCAACGATAAATTGGAAGCTGAAAACGTCGCTGACATTACCGGCAACATCCGTAGCGCGTGCTTCATAGTAGTAGGTTCCATTGGCAAGCAAGCCGATGTCGTAACGCCAATTTCTATCGTCATTGCGTGTGGCTGAGAGCCAAGTGCCTGAGCCCACTTCTCGAACTTGAACAGAAGTCACGTCTAGGTTCCAATCCCAATCGATTGCATTAATTGAGGCCGTGGCTGTGTTGAGGTCGTCGTCAAAATAGCCATAAGCGCCGTCGATAATTGGCGCATAACCTTCGTTAGCTAGGGTGATAGTGGTCGAACATAAACCTTCTAGACCGGTATCATCAACCACGCGTCCTTGTATGGTAAATTCGCCATAACCGGGAAGGTCGAGACCGCCAACAGTCAAAATCGCTGGCCATGCTTGCGACCAATTCGCTTGAGAGGATTCTTTTGCGTAGATTTGTGCCTGGTTGCCGTTGGCATCAGAGGTCATCAAGTAATAACGTATATACCCTTGGTGTTTTGTGACTTCAGTAAAGTTACAGCTAGGGGCTTCGTCACCTGAAGGATATGCCACGGTATAAGCCATGCTGCCACAGCTGGTTTGTAAGCCGGTTGAATCGGTGGCTCGTGTTTCGATATTAACCGTACTGCCGTTGGCATAAGTTTGCGGCAGGCTGAAGGACCAGATTTCACGATAATTTGATCGGGTATAAGTATTAAGGTTTAGCCATGCGCCACTCTCCAAGCGATATTCTACTTCGATATCACCCTGGTTGATATCTTCAACAAAGCCATGGATGTCCAATTCTCCAGCGGTGCCTGAGTATCTGGGAGCTGTGCCAGCAAAGATGCACAGAGGTGCTTGGGCGGTGGGAATGGTGATGCCTACGCTTAAAACATTACTGTTTTGATAGCTTTCATCAACACCGAAAAAGTGAATCGTGTGAGCGCCTACGGCAACATTTGGAATCTCCATTGTCCAGTAGGCGTTGTCGATAGGGAATGAAGTCCATGTGCCCTGTGTGGGGTCACCGGCACCATCGATTTGATAGCGAAGTTCAGTAACGGTGTTGTCAGGGTCGCTGTATTGACCATTGATAAATACCGTTTGATCGGCAAAGTCTGCGTAGCTTTGTGTAATCGTCGGTGGTTCGCCTGTTTCTAAGGTAAAGCCCTGGGTAATTGAGAAAGATGCACCGGTTGCATCTGTTGCCCGAATATCAACATCGATATCACCGAGAACGACGACGGATAGCTCAACGGCAAAGTTGCTGTTGGTAATGGTTCCGGCAGTCCAGTTTGGTTCTGTGCTGAGTTTTGCTTCTATCGAGACGATGTCATCGCTATTTGCGTCAAACACTTCACCGTCAATACGTACGCCGCCAAAAATAATGGTGGATTGTAGGTTTTGCATTTCAGGTGGGAAAGCCGTCTCGCCAGTGCTTGAACAGCTAGCCTTGGTGAAATAGCCTGCGGGTTCTTCAGACAAGGTATTTGAGGTGAAGCTGTAGCTACCTAGAGCATCAGCAGAGCCAACCGCGTAGTAAGTTGTGGTTGGGAATATTCCGCCAGAAGATTCTGTGTAGGCACGCCCCGCAGTAACATGGTCGCCATTAGATGAAGAATATTCAGTGCAATAAGACACTTCAGCGGCGTTAAAACCCGCCACTTCAGCAACACGCACGCGCAATACTCGTGCGTTATCGCTAGCTTCTGCATCACCTAAAGGAAGATCGTTATACGTCAGCATTGGTGTAGAAAAATAGGGCACGCGGGCACAATAGAGGCCGTCGCAGGGGTAGCTCATTACCGTACGCCAGTAGGGTTCCACGCTGTCGATTTGCAAGCCATAACCAAAACTGTAGTAATAGTTACTGGCGTTGTTGGTGTCATGATGAGCACCAAAATTGTGGCCGAGTTCATGGATGGGGGTATAGGCACTCATGCACCCGTGAAATACGACGCTAAATGCGTAAGTTGTGTCTGAATCTAAATAGGCGATTCCACAATAATTGGTCGCATGGGACACTAGCATTACCATGTCTGCACCCAGTGTTGCGCGCACAGCGTGAATTTCGTCCATGTCACCGTCGTTGGGGTCTCTCATATCGTAAAGAGTCGGGGCCATTAAGTCGGTTTCTTGGTAGTCCGGTGTGTAATGGGTGCCTACCCAACGCAAGCGTGCAGGAATAAGCGAGTTCTCTAGCACGTCGTTACCCGTAAGCAGCGAAAGCTCGATTAAAGGTTGAACATCGCTAACCGCTGCAGCTGTGGCAAGTGTTACCACAAACATCACGTCTATGGTGTAAGGGTTTGCCATGGTCGCGGGGGATTCACCGTCAATACGACCGCCAATGATGGGGTCAGCAGCGGTAGCGCCTTGGCTTTGTGCGCCATTTTCGTCTTGGACTGGCTCGCCTTCAGGGGCAAAATCTTCAGGGTTTGAACTGGTCATTACCTGACCGCCAGCGCCATCGGGGAAGATTTGAATAATTTTGTCGGCGGTATGAATCACACCGGTAATATCACCATTTTTTTCGACAAAATAGGCACGCCCTTGCACGCCGGTTTCAAAGCCGTAAGGGTCTAGGAAGAACACATCTCCGGTCCAGTTGCGGCCGTTGAAGCGGTTGTTTTGTACCTTTTCTTTGATGGCGTATAGGTTGTCTAAACCCGGAAATTCAATTTTGAAATCGGGTAGGTCAAACAAGCCTAAAAGGTCAAGGTTGATCGCAGTTGCCGGTTGGCCCATATACATCTGTACGGCAGATGGGGCGCTGGTGGGCAGGGTCATTACCTGAGTGTTAAATTGTTGGGCTTGAACGCGGGCCATAAAAGCTTCGATGGGCGTTTCTGAATATGCGCCAGAGGATTGCATGGCTACGCCGAGTACGGCCCCAGCCAACCAGTGGTTAAATTTGTTCATTGATAAACTACCTCTAATCTAAAAACGAGCAAGCAGAGAGCTTGTCGTTTCGGTAATACCGCTTAATTACAGGCGCACAGATGCTCTGAGCTGCCCGCATTTACGCGGCAACGGGTTGTGTGTGTAAGTGTGTATTTACGTGCGACGGTTTTTTGAAAACTCTTGTACACGCGAAAGGCGCGTTCTGACTGCCTTTTTAAAGGTGAGAAAGGTGCGCTTCCATTTGGGTCGGTTTTTATTATTTTGAGTAGAATATTACGTCGCTCTCCGGCGATTTATATTCCTTTAGATTAGTTAGTCTTTTTTTAATATATCATATAAGTATAAGCGTTGGTTGAATGTGGCGCCATGTGGGCAGAAGTATCATTAAAGTGGTGAGTTGGTTTCCAAAATATTATTTTGTCGTTTTAATTGTTGCATGGAGGGTAAAAGAAGTATTTTTTGGATTTTCAAAATGAAAAATCCGCCAGTGTCGGCGGATTTAATTTCAGTTATTTTGAGGTTTTATTTTCGTTAACTGCTTTCTTTGTTAATCGAAATTTGGCAGGGGGAAATTCGAATCTCTCCTCGTCGGCGCTCAATTAAGTGCTGGCCCCAGTGCCCAGAATATTTTCGAATGGCCTCTCGGGCACGATAAATCTGAATATTGAGGTGGTTGTTGTCAATTTTCATATTGTTGAGCAACAGGTCGTTGCTCATCCATCCCAGTTCTTGTTTTGAAGCTGTCGAATCTTCTAACTGATGGCGGGCCATTTCGAGAAGCAGGTAGTGGTGCGTTTTATGTCCGAGGTCGCTGACCTTCCCGCCAGCCTCGAATAGGATTTGAATATGCTCTTCGTTGCGGCTTACATTGAACGTTAGTTTGGGAATATCTTCGCTAGCGTCGTAGGTGTACTTTGTTTCTTGTACGACGTAGTTGGGGTGGAATGTCCAGTGAAGCCCCTCGATTTTAATGGCGAAGTTCTCCTTGATAAGCTGAAAATCTTGATTGCTTTCGTATAGCCAGTCGTCCCCTTGTTGAAGTATTTGGCATTCCGGGTGTATATCGTTGGGAAGGAGGTTGAGCGTTTGCAGTTCGATAAATCGGTTTTGCTCTTGGCATACCAATACAGGTTTGGGTTCGTTGTCGTTTTCAACGACCCATAGAGAGTCTTCATCGGTGCCGATCGATATGATATCGCCCTCGACGATATTGGCGCCCTTGCCTTTTTCAATTCGCTCGCCGTTTATAAAGCATCCATTGCGACTTTCATCTGTAATATACCAAAGCCCACTTTGCCAACGAATAACGCAGTGCATTCTGGAGCAGGATTCGCTGTCGAGAATAGAATCGGCAACGCTGGGGTCGCGGCCAAAGATATGAACGGGTTTTAAATACACTATTGTGGAGCTGTTTTTAGCCTTCAATATTGCCATAGATATTGGGTGCCCTGTATCCAATGATTTCGGTTCGGGTTCTTATGGAGTCTAGGGTATAGACACGGGGCTTATCGCGCAATAAGAGTATGGTCGTGGGTGATGATAAAGGCTATTGACGGCGTTTTAGGTTTTATTTCTTTTGTGCCAATCACGAGAAAGTACTTCTTTTTAAGGGCTTGTAATGGCCTGTAATGGACTTTAAGCGCTATTTTAATAATATAGACGACAAGGAAAAGGTGCTGAGTTAGATGGAGTTGCTTTTTAAAATATTTAGATGGATCGGTAGGAGCACATAGAATGGCATAGGAGTAAATGGAGTTTTGTCAGCCAGCATCTGTGAGGACAGGATTTGGTGTGGCATGGAGCCTTTTAGGGATGTGGGATAGTTTCAGGGAATAAGGTCAAGCGAGTCAGGATTGAGGCGAAAGCCTATTGATGAATAATTTAAGGACGATCAGCCGACGAAAAGAGCGGAGCTGGCAGTATGTGTTCTGTTGGCTTGAGAAAGCTGAGGAGATATTGACCTGGATGTTGAGGAAATCGTTGGGGCAAGGAGCCTATCGGCTGCCGTCTATTTTTTTGAACTAGCTTGTAAATTATTCTGTCAACGATTCTCCCTGAACGGGGCAATAAAAATTTTTGTCGCAGACTTCGTCAACCATTTCAATGGGAGCACCGTTCCTCTAGTTGTTTTATACTCTCTGGCACAGTTCAAACATTAACTGACGCAGCCATATAACACCGGGTTCATTGTGGACGCGTTCGGTCCAAAACTGGCTGATTGTTGCGGGTCCAAAATCCAGTGGAACCTTCATCATTTTTATGGGGTAAAGATCTCGAAATGCCAGTGCAATACGTAACGGGCAAGTCGCAATATAATCACTTTTGGCGACGATTGCGGGAAGTGATAGAAAGCTGGATACCTGTAGGGCGACTGTTCGCTGTAAGTTTTTCTCTTTTAGTAATCGGTCGATTTGAGTGCCGTAGCCGTGCCGAGGTGTAAAGATAATGTGGGGCAGGGTGGCAAAATCATCCAAGCTCAATTGATCCTTTGCGTGTGGGTGGGAGCTTCTTATAAGAACAACAAACTCTTCTTCAAATAAGCGTTGTTTTCGATAACTGTCTCCTAGGAAAGGGATATTACCGATGGCTAGGTCCAGTTTTCCTCGATCAAATGATTCTGTTATGTTTCCCCCGTCAATTGGCCATACATTGATCCGCATATCAGGCGCTGACGCGGCCATCCATTCCATGAGTTTTGGCAGCAGCAAAAAATCGCAGTAATCACTCATGGCGATATTGAAGGTACGCTTTGCCGAACGGTATTTGAAATCACTTTTTTGGTTAAGGCTGGTTTGAATTAGGTCGAAAGCTTTATCGATGGGTTCGGCTAATTCATGAGCGCGTGGTGTTGGTGTAACGCCGCGCGCATTTCTGACAAACAGCGGGTCATCCAGCATCTTTCTGAGCCTGTTGAGTGCATTGCTTGTCGCGGGTTGGCTTAAGCCAAGTCGATCAGCGGCGCGTGAGATATTCTGCTCTTTGTAGATGGCAGAGAATACGTTTAATAAATTGAGGTCAATATCTTTGATATTCATAGTGCGAATATCATATATGGGATTTGCTTGATTGGCTAATAAGTCGTCGCATCATATGCTGCGGGATATTAACGACCTAGACGACAGGGATTCTTATATGTTTTCTCAGCTAACACGACAGCAGCGTGTACAGTTTATGCTGATTATTTCAGTGGCCATGCTCTATTTCTGTTCCGCTTCGATGATGCTCTATTTTCCAAAATTTATTTTGTATCTGGGTGGTGATGAGCAGCAAGCGGGCTGGTATTTGGGGGTGAGTTTATTGGCTATGTTGGTTGTCTCTCCGTTTGTAGGGGCCATGTCTGACAAATGGGGTTCTAAGCCGCTCGTTATATCTGGGTTGCTGACGTATTCCGTTGCGACGTACGCGCACTGCTTTTTGGACTCTTTGGGTTTTGGGATGTGGTTTTGGCGCTTTGTCCAAGGCTTGGGGCACGCGCTTGTTTTCGCGCCCTTGTTAGCGGCGGTGGCTCGGATTATACCGGCATGTTATAGAGCGGCTGGCATCGGTTATTTTACTGTGTGCATTCAGCTTGGTAATACCGTTGGCAGCTTTATCGGTGAATTCAGTTTTACTGAGTGGTCATACCAAACGCTATTTATTATTTCGACGATTGTTGGATTGCTGGCAATGGTGGTAATGACGTTTGTCTGCGAAGTTGAAATAAACGTAGAGGCTAATGAAAAGTTTAATTCAAACGGGGATATCAAAACGGCGTCAAAACCGGCTCAATTTATGGGTTATATGGGCATCGTTTTGCTTTTGGGAAGTTGCTTTGGTGTAGCTCTGCAATTTATGCCGATATATTTTGATTTTATGCTGCGTGAGCATTGGATTGAAGAACCTATTACGAACGTCTGCTTTATGACGTCTACCTTACTGACAGTGGCTGCCGTTCGTCTGTTAATGGGATCATTAACGGATGGGATATACAGAGACCGGATACTTATGGTTTGTCACGCGGTCTTAGTTTTGGTGCTGTTGGGGATGACGGGGATTCGCAGCGAGTCATCTTCTCTATTAGTATCCATAATTTTTGGTTTGTCTTATGGGCTTTTATATCCAGCGGTTAACGCAAAAATAATGGAGATGGCGCCAGCGGGGGAGCATGGAAAAATATCGGGTTTATTAACTATGGTCTACGAACTTGGCTTTCGAGGCGTGCCGATGATATTGGGGGCAGTGATACTTCATATCAGTTATACCGTTATGTTTTATCTGCTCGCACTTGGGTATTTTTTGGCTGTGTGCTTTTTACTATACACCAAGCTTCAAGACAGAAAGTGGGCGACTCGTTTGGCTTTTGTTTCAGACTAAATGGTGGCGGCTAGTAATTAAAACAAATATCTGTGGAAAGTGGGTTTAATGTGCCACCGTTATTCCGCTTGATATTATTACTTAGTATAACCAGGCGTTATTAACTAGTGGAGTGAACCAACTATTTTTAAATTCGTTTTCGTTATGTCGCTATTTGAGGGAGGGCACTAATTATTTCTTTTCGATGTTGAGTGCCTGGCCGAGTTTGTAAATTTTGAATATCGACATGATGTGGGTGTTGGCGTTAATGAGTTTGAGTTCTGCGCCTTCTCTAAAATTTTTTCGCAATGAAAACAGACCGCCGAGGGCGCTACTGTCGATGTGTGTGCACTCCGCAAAATCGAGTATGACTTTGTATCCTTGTTCTAGCAGAACCTTTATTTCTTTGTAACTTGTGTAACAGCCAGGAAAGGCAAAAACTTTATCGACAATTACGTAGTACTGGTCATTTTTATTCGGTGAGCGGGTAATCTCCATCACGCGGTCCTTACTGAGTTAGTTGTCGCTAGTTTAATACTGCATTTGCGCATGAACTGCATTCCCAAAAAACTTCGTTACAGACCGTTTTTATCGACCACGGAGGTGTTGGTCGCATATAAAGGTTATAGTCTGTTTTTACGATGTGTGCTGGTATATAAGCGTTTGGGTTATGCGCTGGGTTTACAATATTTTATGAGTTCGGCTACAAAGGATTCCTGTGAACACGCTATTGTTATTTAGTTAGTAGCGCAATGCACTGACGATTACTCGGGGTAATCGGTCATGACTCGGGAGACAAAGTCGGGTGGTTGCCTGGTTGCGGTTATAGACTCTAGGAGATAGTGTTGCCGCGAGCGTGTTACGTTGGGTTTGTTTAGTGTGCCCCTGAGTAACGAATTGCCAATATGAATCAGTATAGGGCGTATGTCTAGCGAGTTTGTTATATAGTCACGAGTGGGCGTAAAGTGGCGCCTGTAATTGTTTTATGATGGGTTTAGCCCTCGGTTATTTGAAAAATATGATGCGAATTTTTGCCGTTTCTGACATCCATGTGGACTATGAAGAAAATTCTCAATGGGTAGCGGGCTTATCTTTTGAAGAATATACGGAAGATGTACTTATTTTGGCGGGCGATGTTAGTGACTCGATCGCGCGGTTAAGCGCTTGTTTTCAGCAGTTAACGAGAAAGTTTCGTCACGTATTTTTTGTACCGGGAAATCATGAGCTTTGGGTGGGTAAGCAAGGCCCTGAATGTTCGTTGAAAAAGTTTGATGAAGTGATGAGTATGGCTGAGGCCTGCGGTGTTGTGACTCATCATGCCCGCGTTGGTTCTTATACTATTGCGCCACTTTTTTCATGGTACGACTATTCTTTTGGTGAGCCAAACGACTACATTAAAATGGCGTGGATGGATTTTAAAAGATGCCGGTGGCCGAAAGAATTGTCCCACCCTAGGGACATATCCGAGTACTTTCTCGATTTGAATCGTTCGGGTAGTCTTAGCCTTAGTGCCAATATTCAAGGGGAAAAGCTACGAGAGGGAGCGAAGGGTGAGCGAGGTGAGATCGGAGAGAGCAGTAATATCATTACTTTCTCACACTTTCTACCACGTATAGATTTGATGCCGGATTATATTCCCGCCAAGGTTCAAGAGCTTTACCCCGTGTTAGGCAGTGTGGAGATTGATAGAGCGTTGAGACAGCTGAAACCGAAAATTCATGTGTACGGCCATAGTCATTTGAATCGTGATATTGAAATTGATGGTGTTCGATATATTAATAATGCTTTTGGTTACCCTGGAGAGGAGCGTATTAGCCGTAAACGTTTGCTCAATATTTTAGATGTGGGGGCTTGATATGTCGCTGTTTCTTTTATTGCACGTCACTTGATAACCTAGGTTTATTTGTAGCTCAGGTTGGCCTAATGTTTCTGTTTTAATGTTTTCAGATCTGCCATTTCTCTAGGGGGCGGTGAAAATGTTTTTGATGAGGGTCTGGCTAAGAAAATCTGCCTTAGATAATTATGGGGCGAGAGCTAGCTGAGAGGTTGCTTTGGCAATGTATTTTTCCCAAGAGTCAGCAGCAAACTCGGGCTTCGCCAACCAAAAACCTTGAGACGCATCACAGCCTATATTCTGGACGATATTCGATAACTCTTCGTTTTCAATACCTTCTGCCACAACTTCTAAATCCAGTTGATGGCCGAGAGCCGTTATCGCTTCCACAATTTTTTTATTCTTTTTGTTTTTTTCCCAGTTTAAAAAGAAGCGTTGATCAATTTTAAGTTGGCTGCACGGTAAGTCTGCTAAATATTCCATGGAGCTGTAACCCGTGCCAAAATCATCAATGGCTATGATCACTCCTTTTTCAGAAATCCCAAGTAGGACCTCTTTCGTTAATTCTGCATGTTGCATAAGGTGGGTTTCGGTAATCTCAAGAATTAAATCTTTTGGCGCAATATTGTATTTTTTAATCGTTTCAAATAAATATTCGACAATGACATGGTTGTGGCAAAGATTGGCTGGCATGTTAATCGCCATCTTTAACGCTGGCATGCTTCCTTTCCAGCGTTTTAATTGGCCAATGGCTTGATCGAATAGCCATTGGTGATAGGGTATCGCCATGGAACCTTGATGGATTAAATATACAATGTCTTCAGTTTTAATATCTTCGCCGTTGTGATTCCAGCGCACGAGTGCTTCGACAGAGTTGCACTGATTGGATTTCGTATCGAAAATTGGTTGGTAAGCCAGTTTTATTTCTCCTGCTTGAAGAGCTGTCGGAAGGCTTTTGCTTAGTTCTAATTTGCGCTGCCATTGACTGCGGTTGAGTTTCGAAAACTTAACGTATTGAGAGCGCCCTTGTTCTTTGGCTTTGTATAAGGCTGTGTCGACCTGTTTTAGAAGCTCATTATGGTCATTCGCTGTTTCTGGGAAATTAGCTAAGCCTATGGAGGGGTAAACGTATAAAATAGTATTATCTAAATGAATAGGTAAGGGGATATGTTTTAACAGCTTTTGAGCGACGTAATGTCCTTCGTGTGATGCGGCATTGGGGAGTAGTACCAGAAACTCATCTCCGCCCAGCCTCGCGACGCTGTCTGAATGACGGACACATTCCCGAATTCTATCTGCCACTATGCGTAGGATTTTATCGCCAGCATCATGTCCGTAGGTGTCGTTGATTTGTTTGAAATAATCGATATCAAGGGAAATTAAACTTAAGGTTCTGTCATATCGTTTGGCTTCACTTACCGTTTGTTCCAAGCGGTTCATAAACAGTGAGCGATTTAGAAGGCCGGTTAGTGAGTCATAGTGGGCCATTTGTTTGAGCTGTTTTTGCAGTGAGAAAGTACGCATCGCATTTTTTAATGTGTGCAAAAAGCTAGAGTGAGTGAGTTCGCTTTTTATGACGTAATCTTGTATGCCCATTTGCATCAGGTCTAAAGCAAGTCGTTCATGGCCTGGATCGGTGCTCAGGACGATAGGGAAGTCTGGGCGATGATGATTTTTACTGAGTGCGATCAGCAGCTCTTTAACGTTTTCACCTTGTATTTTTTGATCGACAATACAGCATTGCGGGCAGTTATCAGCGAAGTATTCGAGGGCGCTGGGTATATCTGTGAGCAGAAAGGTACCGGCAAAAATTTTCTTTTCGCCTTCCAGCATACTGAGGTAGTAATCGTAGTCTTGAGGGTTGCTATCGATGATCACGAGGTGATTGTTATGATTCATATGCTGGCAGTCTTGTTCTTACGTGACGGTTAATGATCCGTTTGAACTGACAGATAACCACGTGTTATCTGGGCGCTTTTTAGTGTATTGCTTATGTGTATCAATTGTTATGAGAGCTGCAATGGGGTGCATCATTATCGATTATCGTTGGGTAATCAAGCCCTTCAAAAGAAAACTGGTACACGGTTCTGTATCTGGATGAAAACATCGTCGTTGCTGTCCTTGGGGATCGGTTACAATGCGCGTCCCGTCAGGTTCGAGTGTGGGATTGGCTGCATCGTAAATGGGCGGAAATTTTTTCGTCTGTTTTAATGGCGCTTACTTGAGCGTTTTCGTTGACTTGAGTATTCCAGTTGAGAATCAAAAAATACCCACGTCAAAAATTGATTGAATAGAATATAACGACCTTAAAAAGGCTGGAAACTTTTGGATGCTGTAACGTGGTTGCCGTGGCTGATGTGCGCCCTAATATTGTTTGTAGGTTGCTGTCTTCAAGCGGCATTGGGATTTGGAGTGGCCATTTTGGGTGCGCCAGTTATCATATTGTTGGAGCCCTCTTGGGTGCCGTATGTGTTGACGACGACCGCTTTATTGTTAAGTGGGATAAATGCTTGGTATCAGCGCAAAGATATCCAGCTGGGAACAATCGTGCCGGCAATGCTCGCGAGAATTCCGGGTACGGTAATTGGCGCCTGGCTCTTGGTTAGTATTAGCGTACTGTGGTTGCATGTGTTTGTTGCTGTATCTGTATTGATTGCGGTGGTCGTGAGCATCTCGACTGTGCGCTTTGAGGCGACACCGGCTCGACTTTCGTGGGCGGGGTTACTCAGTGGTTTTATGGGGACAACAACATCGATCGGTGGCCCGCCAATAGCTTTGGTGATGCAGTACGGAGATCCTGCTGTTGTACGTGCAAATCTCAGCTTTTATTTTGCTTTTAGTTGCGTGGTGAGCTTGGTGAGTTATGCCGTAGTGGGTTTGTTGAGTGGTCCGATTCTATTGCTCTGTCTGAGTTTTACGCCGTCGGCAATATTGGGCTTTGTGGTGGGAAAGAGATTGCAGGCCTGGGTCGATAACGATCGATTCAGGCCTCTTTTACTGGTTATGTGTGTTGTCGCCAGCGCTATTTCGCTTGTTGGGGTGGCGGTGGCATTGCTAGCCGATTCGGGCTCCGTCTAAGTTTGTCCACTCAAAAGCAACTAATGCTTCATTATGAGTTATTTCCATTCCTCAAAAGCTAAATTACGACTGGCAGCCTTCTAACCTTCCATTTCACGATTTATCGCCAGAGGTCCCCACGCTTGGCAGGTCGGCATAACCTCTACGTTGTTAATGTTGATATGCTCGGGAACGCTAGTGGTCCAAAATACGATGTCCGCAATGTCCTCAGCAAGAAGAGGTTTCGTGTTTTCATAAACATCATCGGCCTTCTGTTGGTCGCCTTTTAAACGCGTAAGTGAAAAGTTGGTATTGGCCAAGCCGGGTTCAATATTCGACACGCGAATCTGTTTGCCTAAAACATCCGAACGAAGCGAGCGTGAAAATTGCTGAACAAAGGCTTTAGTGCCGCCGTAGGCGTTGCAGCCTGGGTAGGGCCAGGATGCTGCTATAGAGCCAATATTGACGATATGACCACGATTACGTTTAACCATCTGAGGCAGGACTTTACGCGTAATACGCACCAAGCCTTTGATGTTGGTATCGATCATCGTTTCCCAGTCATCGAGGCTGGCTTCTTGTGCTGGTTTGGTTCCGAGGGCTAGACCTGCATTGTTGATTAAAATATCAACTTCGCGAAAATCAGTGGGAATACCTTCGAAAAAGTGTTGAATCGAATCTTTATAGCGGACGTCCAGTGGCGCAAACGCCACTTTGCTTGGGTCCGGCATTTGGCTTTGAAGTTCAATCAACTTTGCGACATTCCTTGCTCCCATCACGACTTTATAGCCATTGGCCGCGTATTTTTTTGCGCAGGCTTCGCCAAAGCCAGAAGATGCGCCAGTAATTAATACGGTTTTAGTCATCGTCTTCTCCTTAATTTATTAAGGGGCGATTCTAAACTATATCTGGGGCGGAGTGGGTCTGGAGTTGGCGGGTAAAAAACAGTGAAAGGGTTGGTTCGTGGCTGCTGTATTATTTGGCCATACCAAAGACGCTTTCACTGGACCATGTGAGGCGCGGAAGGGCTACTTCGAGCTAGCGGATGGCTGTACTCTATTCCTCGATGAATTTGGTGAGCTGCCATTGGATTCCCCGCTGCGATTACTTCCGCGTCTTGCAGGAGGGAACAATGAGGCCGTAGGCCAGACGGGCTATAAAGATAAAAACTTTCTGTTAATGCAAAAAACTTATCCAATCTTATGCGTGGCCAGGTAATATTCGTGAGCTGTAGGCCACGATATTGCGGGCATCACTATGGCAAACTAGTGATCCTTGAATGACAACGATATACAGGGTGCCGTATTGCAGTCTCACGCACGTGGCGACCAGGTGTTAGGGCGAGACCTTTCGCAAGGTGTAGATATTAATGGGCTTATAGAGAGTGTTTGCACTCACTGTATTGAGCTGGCTATGCAAGAAAGTGATGGCAGTAAAAGTAAAGCCGCCGAGATCGTAGGGTTGAAAAACTACCAAACTCTGAACAACTGGATGGAAAAACGCAGCATTAAATAACACCGAGTTAAAAACTGGCACAGCCTTCGCTATGTCTCTTGTGGGAGGGTGTGAAGGAATGTGTTAACGAGTGTGAGTAGGTTTAAACATGCACATTATTTTATGCCCTAAACAAGCACCAAAAGAATACGGGCTGACACAAAGCCAAATTTAGGAATCGAACATGACACAACAAGCAATTGTATTGATCTCAATCGCAGCCGTAATAGGCCTAGTGATAGGGTTTTTAATCAGCACCATTAAGGCGAACGCAAAACGTAAAACCATTGATGAGCAAAATGCTGTACTCACCAACGAGCTAGCCGCACAACAAGACAGGGCTAGCAAACTGTCAGATCAACTCCAAAGCGCGAATGAATCCGTTCAACGCTTACAGGTTACTGAGGCAGAAAAAGAAACCAAGCTAAGTTCGCTCACAGCCGAGCATGAAAAACTGGCGGCCACCAAAACTGAGCAAGATCAACGCATAAGCGAACTGAATGGTGAGCTGACCCAAACCAAAGAAACCCTAAGCGCAACGCGTGCTCAATTTGAAGCAGAAGTACAAAAAGCGGCCAGTCAGCACACTACGATCGAACACCTCAATGCCGAACTAAAAGTAACCCGTACAGAAGTGACGCAAGTAAAAGATAAGCATGCCGCCCTAGACAAAAACGCTAAAGGCCTGGAAGTGAGTGCCAACGAAGCAGAGAAAAATCTTGCAGAAGTAAAGCAGCGCTTAGATGAACTGCAAGTTAAACGCGATCAGCTTCAAGAAAAATACACCAGCCTTTCGTCTGAATACGTCGAATTAAAAACCTCATTGGACGAACGGGATATAAGCCACAAAGAAAAGCTCGCGCAGCTAGAGGAAAATAAACAAGCCCTCACTAAAGAATTCGA
This sequence comes from Agarilytica sp., assembly GCA_033852165.1. Lineage (GTDB taxonomy): Bacteria > Pseudomonadota > Gammaproteobacteria > Pseudomonadales > Cellvibrionaceae > Agarilytica. The sequence continues at coordinate 134,750 of JAWSUZ010000074.1, forward strand.
AAACCTCGCCAATAAAATCTTCGAAGAAAAAGGTAAAACTTTTACCGATACCAGCAAGTCCAGCATCGATGTCATGCTCAAACCCTTTCGTGAGCAAATCGACGGTTTCCAAAAGCGCATTAACGAAGTTCACGATGCTTCTACCCAGGGCAATGCTAGCCTTAACGCAGAAATTAAAAAGGTATTGGATATCGGCCTAAAAATGAGTGCCGAAGCGACCAACCTAACCTCAGCCTTAAAAGGCGACTCGCAAAAACGTGGTGCGTGGGGCGAAGCGCAATTGGAGCGAACACTCGAAATGAGCGGCCTGGTACAAGATACCCACTTCGAAAAACAAAGCGCCTTTAAAGATGAGGACGGCAAACGCAGGCAAACTGATTACATCATCAAACTGCCGGGTGAAAAACACATCATCATCGACAGTAAAGTTTCACTGCTGGCCTACGACAGAAGTATTTCCGCGAAAACCGATGAAGAATACAACCTCGCCGTGGCCGAACACATCAAGGCCGTCAAAAGTCACATCGACGACCTCGCGTCAAAAGACTACACCAACCTTGTCGGCGTGCGCAGCCCCAACTTTGTATTGATGTTTATGCCCATCGAGCCGGCCTATATCGAAGCGCTTAAAAACACCAAAGACCTTTTTAATTACGGTTACGAAAAAAGCATCGTCTTAGTGTCGCACACCACCCTCATTCCCATTTTACGTACCGTCGCCAACCTATGGGTCATGGAACAAAGCAATAAAGAAGCCCGCGAAATCAGTGATCGAGCTGGGCTGATATACAACAATGTGTGCACGCTTGCCGAAAAGCTAAATAAATTAGGCAATACGCTAAACTCGGCCAGTAACCACTATAACGACACGGTAAAAAGCCTTGTGGGTAAGCAGGGGCTACATGGGAAGGTCGAGAGGTTTACGCAGTTATCGAGTAAAGTCACGAAAACAATGCCAGCACTCGAAGCGAAGCATATGGATTTTGAAACAGAAAAACTCACCTTGGTGGCTGAACCGATACTTGGTGAAGCTGAACTCACTGAAGATTTGCTGGCTGAAGTTGCTGACGAATCAGAGGAACTGTCAGTGGAGCAGCCGGTTAAGGGGCAGTTAAATCATGATTGAGTGAGAAAAAAAGTCCATAGTTGCCGATTGCTTTAGTGGCGGCCATTTGTCCTGTGGTGAGCCAGTCCAAGCTGCAGGTCAGCCAGAGTGTTAATCAGCATATGGTGCAGGCTTCTGGCACACAGGACGGATCATTATCGAGCATGAGCAGCAAGGCAGTGAGCGGGCGAGCTATGGTAAACATCAGCTAAAGTTCATCACAGCTCACGGCAGAATTTGGTCGTGGTTTTGACGTGCCTAACCTGCGAAATATACGCAAATTTTACCAGGCCTATCCAATTTAGGACGCACTGCTTACCGAATTGAGCTGGTCCCACTATCGCAAGCTCATTCACCTGGAAAGCACCACTGCCAGAGACTGGTACATGCAAGAAAGCATCTTGTGCAATCTCGTGACATTTAAACCACGCACGGCCAAGCGCAAGGCAAAATTGACTGAGGGCAAAAAACCACAGCATAGGAGTTAAGCTATCGAGTATTAAGGCTAACGAGAGCATAAAAATAAACACCCCCTCATTGACATACACAATTGACTAATATTACCCAACGCGGCATTGAGTTACTCAGACCCATCGTTGAAGCCATGCTACAACACGTATTACAAAGTAAAGTGCTCGCGATGGATGAAACGCCAATAAAAGCGGGGAGAAAACAAAAAGGGAAATTAAAACAAGGATACTTTTGGCCGATCTACGGTGAAGATGATGAAATCGTTTTTACCTATCATGCAGGCCGGGGCAGACAGCATATAGAGAGCATTATTAAGACGCGGTTTCAGGGTACCCTGCTAACAGATGGGTATGCGGCTTATGCTCGCTATGTCGCTAAAACAGAAGGCGTTGATCATGCGCAATGCTGGGCGCATACGCGCCGTAAATTTATCGAAGCCGAATCGAATTATCCCGAATTGGCAACTCAAATGCTGAGCTACATTCGACAACTTTATCGTGTTGAGGACAGCCTTCGAGAGAACGCGTTAAGCAACGATAAAAAACGCGAATATCGCTTAGAGCATAGTAAGCCGGTTATTGGCGAAATTGTGGAGTGGTGTCATCAGCAATTACGACAAAATGAATTTGTGCCTAAAGACCCTCTAGGTAAAGCGATTCGTTATCTACTCAACAGGGAAGATGAGCTTAAAACTTTCTTGGAAAATCCGGGCGTGGCGATTGATGCGAATCACTTGGAACGAGAGATTAGAGCGATCCCAATGGGGAGAAAAAACTGGCTTTTTTGTTGGTCAGAACTGGGCGGGGAACATGTTGGACTCATTCAAAGTTTAATCAGCACGTGCAAGCTTCAAGGCATTAATCCGCATACCTATTTGACGGATGTGTTACAGCGAGTGAGTCAACATCCAGCGGCTAAAGTAGAAGAGTTGACACCGCGTTTATGGAAGGACCTTTTCGTGAATGATCCTCTGCGCTCACCTTTGGAACGAGATTGCAATTACGCCAGAGAATGAACGCTTACGATCATGAGGACTATCGCACCATGACTGATGCCAAACAGAGTTTGTTTGAATACATTGAAATTTTTTATAATCGGCAACGAAGACATTCTTACTTGGGTTATATTAGCCCGGTAGAATACGAGAGGCGAAATGCCTCTCACTAAAACCGTCCGCTTTATTGGGGGAACCTCAGAGTAAGCTGCATCCAAAATATGGTTTAGTCCGTTAAAGCGTCACCTTATTCATCCTCCTTGGATAAGTGACGGTGCCGTTCAAACGGAAAAATTATATCGAGTTAGATTGAATAGCAAAAAATACTCTTTGCTAAAGCAAAGTCTTCTTTGGTATCTATTTCGGTCCATTTGAGTCCGGTAATATCCAAAGTATTAAAAGTAACATTTTTCTCAATTAATCGCTCATAGGCAGCTTCATAATAGGCTTGATGATTTTCTTGTGAGGCCATCATAATTTTTAGCTCGGCAAATAAAAGTTTTGCCGTGGCTTTGCTAATTTTTTCAATGCCAATAGATTCTCCAATCGCTTTTTCAGGGTCGACTTCTTTGCTGGCTTTTAGTACCTTGTTTTGCTCATCTACAATCACCTTAATTTCTTCTGCATCAAGATTGATATCTTTATCAATGCATAAACAATTGGCATATTCACTATTGATTAACTGGCTAAGGATTTTTTGATCAAAGACAACATCCGCATCAAATTTTATAAAGTCACTGTTTTGGACAAAAGGTTCGGTGAGCATCAAAGAATACCCAGTATTGGTTACTTCATATCGCTCATTAGTTACAAACTGGACGTTTAAATCAGGAAAGTTAGTCGCCACATAGTCTTTAATTTGCTGCTGTAAATAACCTAGTACAAGGACAACATCGTTAATACCACATGCCTGCAGATGAGAAACCATCATGTGCAAAATGGTATGTTCTCCTATTTTTAATAGACTTTTAGGACAATTATCCGTTAATGGCCGGATCCTAGAGCCGACACCGGCAGCGAGAATGATAGCTTTAATCTTTGTCTTTGGTGCTTGGTTTTTCATGTTTTCACTCTAAATCCTTAAATTTATCATTAAAAGACTTAACAATTTTTAATAACATTATTGATACAATACTCAAGGGTAATATGCCATCAGTATCCTGATATAAAATATGTTTTGTGGAAAACTCAACCATACAAAGTAATTAATTTTTCGCCATAAAATAATGAGAATATGATGGTGTAGGCAATCAGCACATAATACCAACCACCACTGAGTTTTGGCGTTCTGATGGGCGCTACATTAAGAAACGCGATTGATAGAATAACCCCGTAGAGCAGGTAAACAAATTGAGACGGTTCAAGTATGCCATCAAAGATAAAAACAAAAACAAGAATAATCGCATTGTTATCAATGGCCATGCCTTGATAGGTAGACTCTCCATCTAAACTAAAAACATTGAAGTAACTCAAGCGTAACACCCCTGCGGCGACAATAATAAATGCGCCAGGGAAAAACCAAGGACTAAAATCGCCATAACTCAGTAAGATAACTGCAGGGCAAATGCCAAAGCTGATAATATCAATTAAGGAATCGAGTTGACCACCAAACTGCCCTTGTATTTTTGTTCTACCTTTAATTTTTCTGGCGATAATGCCATCGCTCCAATCGAAGAACACGGCCAGAAGCAGAGCTATCATTGTTGCGGGAAATAGTGAGATAAAGGCAAAATACATGGCTAATAACGCAGCTAAAAGCCCTGCTAATGAACATAGGTTAGGTAAATCGTTGGCAAACGATAATATGCTCGGTGGTGCTGGTTTGTTATTGATGGTTTCTTTTGATGACATGCTTAATTCTCAAGTAATATTTTAATTAACACCAGGAGATTACCCTTGGTGCTTATTTTGATTCAACGAGCTTACTTTCACTTTGTTAGGTCAAATCTTTCCTTCATTATTTGCGTTGTTTTGATAGCCGATAATTGGCTATGATTAATTTTTATATGATTATTAATGTTAAAGTCATTGCTATGAGTATTTACCAATAATAATGTTGAAAACTGTCATCCCTGATAAGTTGCTTGCTACTTTTAGAGCGACGGTTAACAGGACGTTGTCAACCAGCTAGCTGTCAATTTGTGCAATCTCGTGACATTTAAACCACGCACGGCCAAGCGCAAGGCAAAATTGACTGAGGGCAAAAAACCACAGCATAGGAGTTAAGCTATCGAGTATTAAGGCTGACGAGAGCATAACAATAAACACCCCCTCATTGACATACACAATCTTGCGTTGCTCAGCAATGAACCAGCGTAAATTTGCCCTTAGTCCAAAGCCCAGCCCCGCAACATCCATTTTTTTAGCCGCAGACTCTTGTTGAGCTAGTTCAATTAAATAGTGACTGTTTTGACTCATTTGTGTATGAAAACCAGCATATTTCACATAGCCTCTGAACGAGTATGATGCGACACCGATAAAAGCTAAAAAGACCGGTAATACTTGCTGGGTTTGACTAAAGGCGGCATAAGCGGTTGCCCCGAACCAAAGCGCCACCTGTATTTCATCGGTGAGTTTGTCATAATAGCCACCGACGACCGAGGTTGTTTTACGATAGCGAGCCATTTGCCCGTCCATGCAATCAAACACGTGACTTAAATGGATCAATAGCGCAGCAATAATAAAATTTTGGCTGCCGCCAAATATGATAAAAACAGCGGCAATAATTGCGGTGATAAAAGAAATCAAGGTGATTTTATTGGGCGTTAACCATTTTATATCAACGGCCAAACAATTAAGACCAATGGCCATTGGAGAGGTGGCAAATGACGACCACCATTCATCGCCCTTCGTTGCCCACAAACGAGCAAGTTTAGTACTCATATATTTTTTCGTGAATTAGGGCGTGGCGAAGGATAAATCTGCAACATTCGAGTTATAAGCCGGCAGGAAATTTTCACTGACATGGTTAGGTTTGTCATTAACCAGTACAAAGCTTGCTAATACCTCGGTCAATGATGATAAGAAGAAATGAATGTCTTCATCTGACAACTCCCCAATATTACCAACTTGAAATACCTTGCCCTTAAAACAGCCTTTACCTTCATAAACAATAATAGACTTTTCACGTAACTTCTGACGGAAATCATACATGTTAATGTGCTTTGGCAGACGAACTGTTGTTAATACAGAACACATATCTTTTTCAGCTATTAAAAACTTCAGCCCTAATTTCGACATACCTTGTCTTAAACGTTTGGCCCTGTTTTTTATTAAGGCATAACGTTCGGACACACCTTCATTAAGTATATTGGCTAATGCTTGCTCTAAAGCAAAAAACAGATGTACTGCCGGTGTATTGGGGGTTTGAGAAACATTTTTAATAAATTGGTAAAATTTATATAAATTTAGATACATGGTTTTAACAGGTAATGTTTTGAGTTTTTCGAATGCAGATATTTTACCAAGGACAAAAGATAAACCTGAATACGACCCCATAGCTTTTGAGCTTGAACTGGAAAAGAAATCGATATGACATTTTTCCATATCAATCTCTTCAGCACCGGCAGAGCTAACTCCATCGACAATAAACAAGGCATTGTGCGCTTTGGCTAATGCGCCGACTTCCCGGATCGAATTTAACATCCCTGAGCTGGTTTCATGATGAACCATAGCGACTACATTAATTCTATTGTGTTTAAGGTATCCCTCAATTTTTTCCAAATTTAACGCTTCACCCCACGGAAAATCTAACCTGAAGGTGTTTTTATTGTGGATGCTAGATATATCGGCTAAGCGTTCACCAAATTCACCATTGGTAAGTATGAGAATATTTTTATCACCCACGACTGAGGAAAGCATAGATTCATTTGCCGCCGTGCCAGAGCCGGTAATAACCACAGCCCTATAATGAGACGGCTCAACATCAAATGTTTTCAGTAATTTACTTTCAATGCTCTGTAATAAATGGTCAAAATCAACCTCCCGATGACAAATATCCTCGCTACAAATGGCCTGTCTGACATTCTCTGCCACATTGACAGGGCCAGGTGTAAATAAAAGGTACTTACTCATATTGTCTCCAATAAATAAAATAACAAATAAGTGATACGATAATCCCATTGTCCTCATCAGCTCGTTTAACGAACTGACGGTTAATGCTTCGGGTGAAATATGTTGGCAATAGACCCTAACTTTGAACTCTTGTATCACTATTCAATTCGGAGACAACGGTTTAGAAAACTTTGGATAGAAAGCAAGGTAATTGCTTTAGGCTATCGACGGGGAATTAGTGACGAGCATTGGGCTTGAGCTAAAAAGTTGCTCTAGAAATTCTTGCAGTTGTCGAAACAGAGAAATACAGGAATGCAGGAATGCAGGAATGCAGGAATAATAAAATCTACTGCGCGACAGTTTAACTGAGCATGAGTGCGGAATCAAGTAATTTTATATAAAATTACTTATTTAACGTGAATTAATTTAAGTAATTGTTGAACTAGCGTCTAAGGGGATTACCCCCTAATTCTCTTAAACCTTGATGTGCAACATTTTGATGTTGTTGAGTGATATGACTGAAATTCAGTAGAGTAGTAATAAATCTAACGCCATTCCCTGTATATTCATCCATTATTTTTTTAGGAATGTAATCTACCAATTTGTAAGGTTTTTACCATTAAGAACTGTTGTTTAGTGATATTAGTTAGTGGTGATTAACATGTAGGCAAATTTACACGAATTTCGTTACCAGGGCGGAGCCGGTGGTTCTGCTGGGGTCTTGTTTGGGTGGCGAATTGCGAATAATTATGTGGTCCTAGCTATATTGGCTAGGACACTTCGACTTTGCTGGTAAGACTGGGGTTTTGAAGAAGCTAATCATGCGACTCTCGTGTGAAAGCCGCATGATTAGTGGATATGGTGGGCCTTCCCAGACTTGAACTGGGGACCTGCCGATTATGAGTCGGATGCTCTAACCAACTGAGCTAAAGGCCCATTTTCACAAAATGGATTCACTTTACGTGTTAAGTTTTAACGGGGCGTAAAGTGAGTGGCTGGTTTAAATCAGCGGCGCGATTATAGTGCGCCGCTGATTTGAATTCCAGCGTTTTTACTGATGATTGTTATTATTGGTTCCGTCGTCCAGGAATCCACGTAGGTGGTCTGAACGAGAAGGGTGACGAAGTTTGCGCAGTGCTTTCGCTTCAATTTGACGAATACGTTCACGTGTTACGTCGAATTGTTTGCCCACTTCTTCCAATGTATGGTCCGTATTCATATCAATGCCGAAGCGCATACGCAGTACTTTAGCTTCGCGAGCGGTTAAGCCTGCGAGAACTGAGCGGGTAGACTCTTGTAAGCCTTGCGATGTTGCGGATTCGACCGGCGATGTGATGGCCACGTCTTCAATAAAGTCACCAAGATGCGTGTCTTCATCATCGCCAATTGGAGTTTCCATCGAGATGGGCTCTTTAGCGATTTTAAGGACTTTGCGAATCTTGTCTTCTGGCATTTCCATGCGTTCGCCAAGTTCTTCTGGCGTTGGTTCGCGTCCCATTTCTTGAAGCATTTGACGAGAGATGCGATTAAGTTTGTTAATCGTCTCTATCATGTGCACGGGAATACGAATGGTGCGCGCTTGGTCAGCAATGGAGCGTGTAATCGCCTGACGAATCCACCAGGTGGCGTAGGTCGAAAACTTGTAACCACGACGGTATTCAAACTTATCAACGGCCTTCATCAAGCCGATGTTGCCTTCTTGAATAAGGTCGAGGAATTGTAATCCTCGGTTGGTGTATTTTTTCGCGATGGAAATTACCAATCGAAGGTTAGCTTCAACCATTTCTTTCTTAGCGCGACGAGCCTTGGCTTCTCCGATCGACATGCGTCGATTGATTTCTTTTACCACGGCTAGTTCAAGACCGGTATTGCCCTGAATGTACTTGAGTTTACGTTGGCTGCGAAGAATGTCTTCTTGCAAAGGACGTAGGGAGTCTGAGTAGTCGCGTTTTTTCGCGATAATGTCAGGAATCCAGTCTTCGTTGGTCTCGTTGCCGGGAAATTCTTTGACGAATGTTTTACGCGGCATGCCAGCGTGACGAGCACATAGGCGCATGATCGCGCGCTCTTCCGCACGAACTTTGCCGAGCGTCTCGCGTGCTATGTTGTAAATAGGATCAAATTGGCGAGGAGGCAATTTAAAGTATTTAAATACGTCACCCAGCTCTTCTAGAGCTTTGTCGGCTTGCTTGCTTTCGCGGCCATTCTTCTCGATGCATTCTATTGATGCGATGAGAACTTTGCGAAGCTCTTCGAAGCGCTCTTTCGCATATTCAGGATCGATACCTGTATTGGCCTCGTCATCGTCATCATCGCTTTTATCTGCTGACTTATCTACGGGAGCAGGGGGGGTGACATTTTCAGCTGGATCTAACCAGCCGCCAATAACGTCGCTTAAGCGGCGTTCACCTTTTTCGATGAGGTCGAACTCATCCATGATGCGCTGAACTGTATTTGGCCAATAAGCCAATGCGTGCATCAATTCGCGGATGCCTTCTTCGATGCGTTTTGCAATGGCTATTTCACCTTCTCGGGTGAGTAGCTCGACAGTGCCCATTTCACGCATATACATGCGCACTGGGTCGGTCGTGCGGCCGGCTTCAGTTTCAACCGCGGCTAATGCCGCCGCTGCTTCTGCTGCTGCAATGTCATCAGTGGTTTGGGTATCCGATGCGGACAATAATAGCTCGTCAGCATCTGGCGCGACTTCGTAGACGCGGATACCCATATCGTTGATCATCTGAATGATGTCTTCGACTTGATCCGGATCCGAAATGTCATCGGGGAGGTGATCGTTTACCTCATCGTACGTGAGGTAACCTTGTTCTCTACCTCGGTTGATGAGTTCTTTAATTCGAGACTGTTTTTTCTGACCCTGGTCGCTCATTAAGCTTCCTGTAGCGTTATGAAAGTGTGAAATTTTGCAAGCGCGCGATTATATCGGGATATGGTGCCGCTCGCTATAAAATCAAGCCGAAACTACGGCTTTTTATGAAGATTTTTGTGCCGGAGGGGTGGTTTTAGGATCGAGTGAGTTCGATCAAGCGTTTCTTTTGCTCTGAACTTAGGTTTTCGAGGCCTAGTGCTTTCAGTGAATTAAGTTCTTGTTGTTGGTTGCGTTGGTTGTGGCTTTCGCTCAGGGTCTCTAGTGTTGAACTCAATTCGCTCAGCGAATCATAAGTATTAATTGTTTTGGCTGTGCTTAAAAGCTGATTGGCCATGAGCTTGGCAAGCTTTTGTTGTTGTTTGATTCCTTTTGCTCCACCCCAGAAGCCAAGAATATTATTAAAATTGCTATTGGGGCGCTTTTGAAGGTAGCTAATGACTTCACTTAAGCAGAGAAGGTCGGGGTCGTTGCCGGGTTCGATTTCTGGCGGTGTTTCTAGCTTGCTTAGAAGGCTTGGGTCTTCAAGTAGAATGATCGTCGCGTGTTCTGCTGCAGACAGCTCTACTGTAGGTTTCCGCTGGGGTCTTAGGTTGAGCTGGGTTGGTGGTCGATTTGCGTACCCGGACTGGTCTTCTGTTGGGGGGAGTTGATCTGGATAGGGTTCCGGGTAGGGTTCATTCTGGTTGTGGTGCGCTGGATTGCTATCGGGCGTGTTATTTCCTGTAGGCTCATTTTCCAGTTGAGATTCATTTTTGGCTTGAGGCTGTTTCCCGGGTTGAGGCTCTTTTTGGTGCTGAGGATCTTTTCTGGGTTGGGGCTCTTTCCGGGGCTGAGACTCTTTCCTAGGCTGAAGCTCTTTCTTGGGTTGAGCCTCTAGAAGTAAAATTTTTTCATTCTGAAGCTCGTCCAGTAGTTCGCGCGATAGGCCTGTGCGTCGTGCTAGGTTGTCGAACATGAGCTCCCGGAAGATGCCTTGCGGGAGTTTTGCGATGAGTGGAGCGGCTATCTTACTAAAGCGGGCTCTGCCATCCATGCTGTTAATGTCGATGCCTTCGGCGGCGACATCAAATAAAAATTCTTCAAGGGGGATGGATAGGCCGGTTTGTTCGATAAATCGATCGCTTCCTATTTGCCTTACTAGGCTGTCGGGATCTTGGCCTTCGGCTAAAAACAGGAATTTGATTTGTCGGCCATCCTCCATGGAAGATAGTGAGTTGGTAAATGCTCGCATCGCCGCTTTGCGCCCGGCGTTGTCGCCATCAAAGCAAAATATTATCTCGCTGACATAGCGAAAGGCGAGTTTTAGGTGGTCTTCGCCACAGGCGGTCCCCAGTGTTGCAACGGCGTTACGTATGCCGAATTGGGCCAGCGCGATGACATCCATGTAGCCTTCCACGACGATCAGGCTGTTCAGGTCTCGCTGTTTGCAGGCTTCGTATAGTCCGTATAGCTCTTGGCTTTTATGGAATACGTCGGTTTCAGGGGAGTTCAGGTACTTGGGTTTGTCGTCGCCAAGTACTCGCCCGCCAAACCCAACGACGCGCCCACGCGTATCACGAATCGGAAAAGTGATGCGGTAGCGAAACCGATCGTACTTTTTGTTTTCTTCTTCTTTGTGGATCACCAGGCCTGAGTCTATTAGGAGCGACTCGGATTCATTGTTTTTACCTAGGGATGACAGGAGGTTGTCTCTGCCTGGCGGGGCGAAGCCTATGCCGAAATCCTTTGCGATTTGCCCGGATAGGCCGCGACCTTTTAGGTATTTTACGGCCTGGTGTTTTTGTGGGTGAGTCTTGAGTTTGTCTTGATAGAATTCGCTGGCAGCTTCTAGTGTGTCGAAGAGTTTTCTTCTGCGAAAATCCTGTTTGGCAAACTCAACGTTTTGTTCGCGAGGGACTTCCATTCCGGCGGTTTTGGCGAGGGATTCGACGGCCTCTATAAACCCCTCTCGCTCGTACTCCATAACAAAGCCAAGGGCATTGCCGGAGGCGCCACAACCAAAGCAATAATAGAATTGCTTGTCTGGGCTAACGGTAAAAGAGGGGGTTTTTTCTTGATGGAACGGGCAGCATGCCGCGTAGTTCTTGCCGGTTTTCTTGAGCTTAACGCGACTATCGACGATATTGACAATATCTAGCCGAGAAAGTAGGTCGTCGATAAAAGATTGGGGGATGCGGCTCATCGACTTAGTGTACAGCGCCCTATAATAGCTGAGAAGGGCGTGTTAGCCGAGTTGAGCTTTAACGATTTTGCTGATTTCACCCATATCCGCACGACCCTGCACTTGCGGTTTGACGATGGCCATAACTTTGCCCATGTCTTTCATGGATTCTGCTCCGCTTTCCGTAACAGCATCTTTAACGATGCTTGCAATCTCATCTGTAGAGAGGGATGCGGGCAGGAATGTCTGGATTACGCCAATTTCGAAAGCTTCTATCTCGGCGAGATCGACCCGATCGGCATCGCGATATTGGTTTTCGGAATCTTTACGCTGTTTAACGAGCTTGTCGAGGAGTTCCAGAATGCGTGCGTCGTCGAGTTCGATGCGTTCATCGACTTCGATGCGTTTGAATTCGGACATTACCATGCGTAGAACGATAAGCGCTGGCTTATCTTTCGCGCGCATGGCTGTTTTTACAGCCGCAGAAACGGTGCTTTTTATTTCGCTAGCCATTGGGCATCCAAAGGTCAGAGTGGTTTAAGTCGAGAGTTTCAGCCTATTGTGAGGGCTAGCTTTCGCGAACCCGAAATCAATAAAGACGTTGGAATTTTCTGTTTTCACGTTGTACTTTTTTCGCGTGACGTTTAACAGCTGCTGCTGCTTTACGCTTACGTACAGACGTTGGCTTTTCGTAAAATTCACGACGACGAACTTCTGCCAAAATTCCTGCTTTTTCACATGAGCGCTTGAAGCGACGCAATGCAACATCAAAAGGTTCGTTTTCTTTCAGTTTAACTGAAGGCATATTTCTACCTGATCCGAGGTTCAAAAAATTGTAATTGGGGCTGAGATCTTAACTTTTTAGCTAAGCTTAACTGTGCAGCTTGCCTTTAGTTTAGGTCCCATGCTTGTCCGCTACTTAGTATAGTAGGCCCAAAATTAGGGTGCGAGATTCTAACCATATCACTTAGTAGCTGCAAGTGATTTATAGGAGATAAATGCTCTTCTGATGAGGATTAAGGATTGCATGGCTGTTTTCACGTGTTTCTGCCGTTGAAAAAGTGCTATGGTCCCGATTTTTCAGGGCAGTTGAATAGAGGTTGTGCAAAACTATTCGCTCAATCAGAGGCTATAAATAAGCATTATGCGTGTACTGGGTATAGAAACTTCATGTGATGAAACCGGTGTTGCTATTTACGATAGCGAGCATGGACTGCTGGGGGATGAGCTCTATAGTCAAATTGCACTGCACAGTGATTATGGTGGTGTAGTTCCGGAGCTAGCGTCTCGTGACCACGTACGAAAATTGCTACCGATGATTGATCAGCTACTTCACAGTTGTGATTCGGTTGGGAAGATCGATGGGATTGCTTATACCAGCGGCCCTGGCCTGATCGGTGCTTTGCTAGTGGGAGCCTGCGTCGGTCGGTCTCTCGCATACGCTTGGGGTTGTCCCAGTATTAATGTTCATCATATGGAGGGGCATTTACTGGCGCCGCTACTTGAGGCAGAGCCGCCAAAATTCCCTTTTGTTGCGTTACTGGTGTCTGGCGGGCATACCCAGTTGGTAGAAGTTCAAGCGATTGGTGAATATACCCTGCTTGGCGAGTCTTTAGATGACGCGGCTGGAGAAGCTTTTGATAAAGCCGCGAAAATGATGGACTTGGATTATCCCGGTGGACCTAATATCGCGCGCATGGCTGAAAAAGGGGATAGTAAGCGCTTCACTTTCCCTCGGCCTATGACTAATCGTCCTGGTTTGGATTTTAGTTTTAGTGGCTTAAAAACGTTTACGCTCAACACGATTACAAAGCACGCTGAAGCCAATGGCTTGCCAGACGATCAAACCTGCGCGGATATCGCTACGGCTTTTCAGGAGGCGGTGGTGGATACCTTAGTGATTAAATGCCGTCGAGCGCTCAAACTGTGTGATATGAAAACCCTCGTGATTGCTGGTGGGGTTAGTGCGAATAAGCGTTTGCGGGAAAGGCTAGAAGCTGCTTTGGCTAAGGAGAATAAAGAAGTTTTTTATGCTCGGCCAGAGTTTTGCACTGACAATGGCGCGATGATTGCCTACGCCGGCTGCCAGCGTTTGGTTGCAGGGCTATCCGCAGGCTTAAGTATTGATGTTAAGCCTCGCTGGCCCCTCGATACATTGCCTTCGTTGAAGCCAACCCAGAATAAGGCCGTGTAGGGTCTAATTAAGAAAATAGCTAAGGATATAGTTAAGGAGATATTGGCGTGGATAAAATATTCATTCAAGATTTAAGCGTGTATGCCATTGTTGGTATCTATGATTGGGAACGGCAAGTGCCCCAACAGTTATTGCTTACTATTGAATTGGCGTGTGATATTTCGAAAGCCGCTGCGACGCAGAACCTGGAAGATTCCGTGAATTATGCGGCTGTAGCAGAGAGATTGGAGGGCTTTATTGTTGAGTCTCAATTTATGTTGCTTGAAACCTTGGCTGAGCAATCGGTGGCGATGATTATGAAAGAATTTTCGACTCCGTGGGTGAAATTTCGCTGTCAAAAAACACAGGTAATGAAAAATGCTAAGGCTGTAGGTGTTGAAATTGTTCGTGGGTCTCAAATAGTTAACTCCTCTGGAATCGAGTCGTAATTCGTAGTGACTAAAATATTGTTGGGTATAGGTAGTAACATTAATCGCGAAGAAAATATTCGCAGCGGTTTGGACGTGTTGCCAAAATTTATTAGTGAACTGCGTGTCTCCCCTGTTTACGAAAGCCCGGCCTACGGATTTAGCGGTGACAATTTTTTTAACTTGGCTGTTTCGGGCAATACGGATAGTTGTTTGAGTGAGTTGATTCATCTTTTGCGTGAGGTGGAGTTTTCCCATGGTCGTGAAAAAAATGCGAGTAAATTTTCTTCACGACAACTCGATATAGATATTTTGATGTACGGTATGGAGGCGGGTGAGTTTTTTGGGGTCACGTTACCTCGTGCTGAAATCCTCACTCGGGCCTATGTTCTTAAGCCCGTTGTTGATATTGAACCAGATTATTGCCATCCGTTATCCAATAAAAGTTTCCATGATTTATGGTTGGAGTTTGATGGCGATAAAAAACAGTTGTGGCAAAGTGAGTTTCAATAAAAACACTTTTCTGCGCTCGTTCCTATTTCTGTTTTAAGCTTCTAGCTCTTCATCTCTTTCTCTTGGTACTTTTTAAGTCGCTCTATTCTTTCATTCGAAATAGCTTCTCCGATTTCCTTTCCTTTTATTCCTTTATCGATAAATGGTTGCGCTGAGATTGAGTGAATACTCTCTAGAGCTTTTAATAAAAAATATTTTTGAGGAAATTCTTCGTTCGAATTTTGACCTTGATGGTAGGCGTGGCATGCCGTAAGGAAACTTTCAAACCGTTCAGGTCTACGAAAGGCATCGCAGTTACTAAAGAAGTTCAAAAGCTCGCTTGCGGAAAGCTGTACGGCTTTACTGGTTATATGGTGAAAGTTTGTTACTAAGCTAGTAATAGCTCGCGTCTCTTTTGGTGTGTTAAGTCGATCGAAAAAACTAGCAAGATCACTTTTGTGCGTCGCAGGATTAAGAGTGGAGAAGTCGTGCAGCATTGCGGCCATTCGTATGTTGCAGTCATCACTAATCGTTGTTGATGCGATAAGGGCGTTGATTGCTTTATTGTTGCTTGCTTCTGCAGGTTCTAAACCTGTTCTTTTACTTTCCGTTAACATAGGGTGTATTTCAGGCGTGATAACCGCAAGGGCTCCACATTGATCTAATACCTCAATAAACACTTCCGGCGAACGTTCGCATATTGCGCGCGAAAATTCTTTCCAAACACGCTCAGCTACCAAGTGACTGGCCTCTCCGTTTTCGACCATAGCTCTCATTAATTGTAGGGTGGTATCTGCCACCCGAAAACCTAAATGATGATAGCGTGCGGCAAACCGAGCTGTTCTTAAAATTCTTACTGGGTCCTCTCGAAAAGCGTCGGACACATGGCGTAATAGTTTTTTCTCTATATCCATTTGGCCGTGGTAGGGGTCAATATATTTACCGTCATCAGATTTTGCGATAGCATTAATAGTTAAGTCTCGGCGCATGAGGTCTTGTTCTAAGGTAATGTCTGGCGCAGCGTTAAAAGTAAAGCCTTGATACCC
Source organism: Agarilytica sp. (assembly GCA_033852165.1). Lineage (GTDB taxonomy): Bacteria > Pseudomonadota > Gammaproteobacteria > Pseudomonadales > Cellvibrionaceae > Agarilytica. Next base: position 150,560 of record JAWSUZ010000074.1, read on the forward strand.
GTGACCGGATTTTCGCTCTGTTCTTGCTAGAGCGTATTCGTCTTTTGTTTTTGGATGGAGGAATACAGGGAAGTCTTTACCGACTGGGGTAAATCCTTTCTCTCGCATTTTCTCTGGGCTGGAGCCAACGACGACGTAATCAAATTCATCTGTTGGGTATCCGAGTAGTTCGTCACGGACAGCGCCGCCGACTAAATAAACTTGCATAGACTTGTTGACCTTTAAGACTGTATCAGCGAAACTCGTGTTCGGTTTTTGAGCTAGTAAAGATATAGCTAGTAAATATAGAGTTTAAGCTGACTCAGCACAAATAGAAAATGAATATGAATTTTTCACTTTTAAAATCAAGTTATTGTCCGGCGAAGCGCTGTGCGCATGCGTGGGCGTTATGTGTGCGATGTTTTGCAGCGGCTTGGTGATAGCTAGTTAGTATTTGAGTTTACCAAAAAGGCCGCAGCTAAAAACTGCGGCCTTTTTGGTTTTTGGGCTTTTAAAAAGATGACGGGTTTATGAATGGGCACTACTAGCCTATTGGCAATATATTGGGAGGATTGAAAATGAAAGTGGGTATGGCGTATCTCAGCGTAGTAATCATTTGGGCAACAACACCGCTTGCCATCAAGTGGAGCAATAGTAGCGTGACCTTTGTCAGCGCGGTTGCGACGCGGGTGTTATTTGCACTTGTTATCTCATTGATTTTATTGGCTATTTTACGTCGACCTCTCATTAAAAAGTCTAGCGATTGGATGGCGTACTTTGCCGGTCTGATAGGAGCGTTTCCGAATATGCTTTTAATATATTGGTCTGCTCAATATATTCCCTCTGGTCTTGCGGCGGTTATTTTTGGCCTGTATCCCTTTGCGGTGGGATTATTTTCATTTTTAATTTTGAAGGAAAATATATTTAATCTGCGCCGCGTGCTGGCTATTGGAATGGCGATTATAGGTTTGGGGGTGATTAACCTGGATCAGTTTTCTATTGGTGGTAATGCGCTGCTAGGAGTGCTTGGCGTTGCTTTGGCGACTGTGTTTTTTGGTTTGAGTTCTGTTTGGGTAAAACACGTGGGGCAAGGTATTGATCCTCTGCGTCAATCCGCAGGCGTATTGACATTAGCGGCGCCGTTAGTCGTCTTAAGTTGGTTTATTCTTGATGGTGAAATTCCGCTTTCCTGGGATTTTCGCTCAATGATGGGGCTGGGTTATTCGACAGTAGCGGGTTCAGTTCTCGGGAGCATTTTATTCTTTTATGTCTTGGGGCATTGCAATGTGTCTTCGGTGGGGTTGATAACGTTTATCACGCCGATAGTGGCCCTATTGATTGGAGCGTTAGTGGACGACGAGCAGTTTTCCGTGTCAACTGTTGTCGGTTGTGTTTTGGTGGTTATATCATTAGGTGTATACCAAGACGCCTTAACTTTATGGCGACGTTATTGGAGGAGGATGTTTGCTTCAAGGCAAGCTCTTCCAAAGTAGCGCTTTACCCTTGTCTTTCGATAGTGGGCTTGCTGGCAGGGCTTTTAGCCGAACGGATTTAGGCTCTTTTACGATGAAAATACCGGGCTGCTAAGATTTTGCCTCGGTTGCTGGGGGACATGAAAAGCTTTGTTTGATCTCTTCATCTTCAAGGGAATGAAGGTGAACGTCGAACCCCCATAAGCGGTGGACATGTTTAAGCACTTCTTCTGAATTTTTAGGTTCCAGAGGGCGACGATTGTAGCGTGTGTGGTGAAGCGTCAGAGAGCGGTCACCACGCATATCCACATTGTAAACTTGAATGTTTGGCTCACGGTTGCCGAGGTTGTATTGGGCGGCTAATGTTTCGCGTACGATTGCATAACCTCTGTCGTCGTGAATTGCGCTGACTTCAATATCTTTACATGTATCGTCATCAACAATGGTGAAGAGTCTCAGGTCTCGCATGAGTTTTGGCGATAGAAATTGAAGGATGAAACTTTCGTCTTTGAAGTTACGCATCGCAAAATCGAGTGTAACTTTCCAGTCAGTTCCGGCGATATCGGGAAACCATTGCTTATCTTCGTCGGTTGGGTTTTCACAGATGCGTTTAATATCTTGCATCATATGAAAGCCGAGGGTGTAGGGGTTTATGTCTGAAAAATGTTGGCTGCTGTAGGGTGGTTGGTAAATGACGCCGCTGTGGGACTGCATAAACTCCAACATAAAACCATCTGTAACTAAACCTCGGTCATACATGGTGTTTAATAAAAAATGATGCCAAAAGCAGGCCCAGCCTTCATTCATAACCTGAGTTTGTCTTTGGGGGTAAAAGTACTGCGCAATTTTACGAACGATACGAACGACTTCCCGTTGCCAGGGTTCTAGGAGGGGGGCGTTTTTTTCAAAAAAGTACAGCAGGTTTTCTTGGGGTTCTTCAGGGTAGCGTAGCGTATCTTTTTCTTTGTTTTCTTTATCACTTGGCGGTATTGTGCGCCAAAGGTCGTTAACTTGTTTTTGAAGGTAGATCTCACGCTCTTTTTGTCGTTCTATTTCTTCTGCTGGGGAGATTGGGTAGGGGCGTTTGTATCGGTCGACGCCATAGTTCATTAGCGCGTGGCAGGAGTCTAGTATCGCTTCTACAGCGTCGACGCCATTGCGCTCTTCGCATTCAGCGATGTAATTTTTAGCAAATACCAGGTAATCAATAATTGAGGAGGCATCGGTCCAAGTGCGAAAGAGGTAGTTGCTTTTAAAAAAAGAATTGTGGCCATAGCAGGCGTGTGCAATAACCAATGCTTGCATGGTCATCGTATTTTCTTCCATTAAATACGATATACAGGGGTCGGAATTGATTACTATTTCATAGGCCAACCCCATTTGGCCACGCTTGTACGATTGTTCTACGCTTAGGAATTGCTTTCCGTATGACCAATGATTGTATCCAAGAGGCATGCCGACAGAAGAATAGGCATCCATCATTTGTTCAGAGCTGATCACTTCAATTTGGTTGGGGTAGGTGTCTAACCCAAATTCTTCAGCAATCGCTCCGATTTCGTTATTGTATTTTTCGAGTAATTCGAATGTCCATTCTGAACCTGTTGATAGCGGTTTTCGTTTACTCATACGGGCTTCTTCTTCTGGAAGAGTTGACGAAATACAGGATAAATATCCGATGAATCTGCTAACTGCTTCATCGCAAATGTGTCGGGAAAGTCTTCGAGCACTTTTCCGTAAGATTGCCATAGCGCTTGATGGTCACGGGAAGTGATTTCGACGTAAGAAAAATATTGCAGTTTTTGTAGGATGCTTTCTGTTAATAGCTTATAGCATACCGCTGAGTCATCATTCCAGTTGTCGCCATCTGAAGCTTGGGCTCCGTATATGTTCCACTGGCTTGGCGGGTAGCGTTCTTGCAATATTTTGTCCATAAGGTACAGGGCGCTTGAAACAATCGTTCCACCGGTTTCACGACTGTAAAAGAATTCCTCTTCGTTGACCTCTTTTGCACTGGTGTGGTGACGAATAAATACGACTTCGGTGTGTTCGTAATTTCGCTGTAAAAACAAATATAGTAATAGGAAGAATCGTTTTGCGATGTCTTTTGTGTTTTGGTCCATTGATCCGGAGACGTCCATAATACAAAATACGACTGCTCGGGAGTGGGGTACGGGGTGTTTGACGTGTAGATTGTATTTTAAATCGAAATCGTCAATCCATGGCACGCGTTTGATGGTTGTTTCGAGCGAAGATATTTGGCTTATGAGGTCATGTTTATCCTTAATATCTATTTCGCTTTCATTTTTTTCTTCATGATCTTCTTTTTCTAGATTGAGTAGCTCTTCCTTCAAAGCTTTAAGCTTGCGTTTTTTCTTTCCTGTTAATGCTATTCGTCTTAAATTAGCTGAGCGAAGCGACCGAATAATGTTTATTTTTCCTGGACTTCCTTCGTTGCTGATGCCTGCCCGACGCATTTCGAAATCGTTAATCCCTGATAGTTGGCGTTTAACGAGGTTAGGCAGTTCCAAATCTTCGAACATAAACTCAAGAAATTCTTCTTGAGTAATTTGAAATACAAATTCATCCATGCCTTCGCCGGAATCGCTTGCGCCGGAACCTCCAGGGCCGCCACCTGCTCCACCTTCGGGCCTTGGAATATGATCGCCAGCTGAAAATTGATCATTGCCGGGCAGAACGCGAGTATTGAATCCACCTTTACCGTGTTGGAATGTGGGCTCGTTGAGGTTTCGGGTGGGGATACTGATTTTCTCCCCTTTTTCCATATCCATAATGGAACGTTTATCTACGGCATCAGATACAGCTTTTTTTATGTGGTCACGATAACGTCTAAGAAAACGTTGACGATTGACCGTACTTTTTTTCTTAGAGTTCAGACGTCGGTCGATAATATAGTGCACGTATCACCTATTGAAATATCCAAAAATAATCAAGGGGTTTTCACCCTTTACTGCGGCTATACATTGATTTTTCTGTTGCACCTACTGCGATTTTCTTACGCGTAGATACCACTCGGAAAGTAGCCGTACTTGTTTTTCTGTGTAGCCGCGTTCGACCATTCGTTCAACGAAGTCTTGATGTTTTTTCATGTCGTCATTAGAGGATTTCGTGTTGAATGAAATGACAGGTAATAGGTCTTCGGTGTTTGAGAACATCTTCTTCTCAATAACTATACGTAGCTTCTCGTAACTATTCCATAGCGGGTTGTTGCCAGAATTATTGGCCCTGGCGCGTAGTACAAAATTAACAATTTCATTTCGGAAATCTTTGGGATTACTGATGCCTGCGGGTTTCTCTATTTTTTCGAGCTCTTCATTTAATGCCGCACGATCTAAAATTTCGCCTGTCTCTGGGTCACGGTATTCTTGATCCTGAATCCAAAAGTCGGCGTAGGTGACATAGCGGTCGAATATGTTTTGTCCGTATTCAGAATAGGATTCTAAATAGGCAGTTTGAATTTCTTTGCCGATAAATTCAACATAGCGCGGGGCTAAATATTCTTTGATAAACGATAGATAGCGATCGCGGATTTCTTCTTGGTATTGCTCTTGTTCGATTTGCTGTTCAAGAACGTACAGAAGGTGGACTGGATTTGCCGAAATTTCGGTGGGGTCAAAATTAAACACTTTCGATAAGATTTTAAATGCGAAACGCGTTGATAGACCATCCATTCCCTCATCGACACCTGCGGCATCTTTGTATTCGTGTAATGACTTCGCTTTGGGGTCGGTATCTTTAAGATTGCGACCATCGTAAACGCCCATTTTTGAATATTGGTTGGAATTTTCTGGCGCTTTAATTCTTGAAAGTACGGTAAATTGGGCCAGCATTTTTAATGTGTCTGGCGCGCAAGGTGATGTTTTAAGTGAGCTGTTCTGTATAAGTTTTTCGTAAATATGAATTTCTTCGGATACACGAAGGCAGTATGGGACTTTTACGATGTAAACTCGATCAATAAACGCTTCGTTGTTTCTATTGCTTTTGAATGTTTGCCATTCCGCTTCATTGGAGTGAGCTAACACGGTTCCTTCAAAGGGAATGGCGCCAAGCCCTTCGGTACTGTTGAAATTACCTTCTTGTGTGGCGGTGAGTAATGGGTGGAGTACTTTGATAGGAGCTTTAAACATCTCCACAAATTCCATTAACCCTTGGTTTGCTCGACAAAGGCCGCCAGAAAAACTGTAAGCATCTGGATCGTTTTGAGGGAAGTCTTCCAGCTTTCTAATGTCGACTTTGCCGACGAGAGATGAAATGTCTTGATTGTTTTCGTCTCCGGGTTCGGTCTTAGTAATGGCAATTTGGTCAAGTATGGATGGGTAAATTTTAATGACTTTAAATTTACTGATGTCTCCGCCATATTCATGTAAACGCTTTGTTGCCCATGGCGACATAATGGTGGTGACATACCGAGTGGGTATCCCATAGTCTTCTTCGAGTATTTTTGCGTCCTCACTTGGGTCAAACAAGCCGAGAGGTGATTCGAATACTGGGGATCCTTCAATGCAGTAAATGGGTTGTTTTTCCATTAAGGACTTTAGCTTTTCTGCAAGTGATGATTTGCCGCCGCCAACAGGGCCGAGTAAGTAGAGTATTTGTTTTTTTTCTTCCAGGCCCTGAGCAGCGTGCTTGAAGAAAGAAACAATTTGTTGAATGGCCTCTTCCATACCGTAAAAATCTTTGAAGACTTGATAGCGTTTGATGATTTTATTGGAAAAAATACGACTGAGCCGAGTGTCTTTTGATGTGTCTACAAGTTCAGGTTCACCAATCGATTTTAACATTCGCTCCGCAGATGAGGCATAAACTGATGGGTCCTCCCTACACAGTTTCAGGTAATCCTGAATGCTCATAACTTCCTGCTGCGTGGATTCGTACCTTTGTTGGTAGTGACTGAAAATTGTCATTTATTCTCTCCAAAATACGCTTCTACTTCACGCTTGCGTATGTAATGCCCAGAAGATGGATCGTCGCTTTAGAATACTTTTACAGTAGCCATACTGGAACTCTGTAATACCTATAAACGGCATGTCCGGCTTTACTATTACATCATTAACCTTATTACGCTTCTTACTATTAAGAATAGACCTTTGAACGTCATGCGACGAATAAATTCATCTGAATGTGACAGATTTCTGTCAATTCACAAAATATAAAACTATTCAAGATACGAGCCATTATGCATCTTAGCGCTAAAAAGTGCTTTTTTTGATGTAAAGATAATCAATTAAAAAACAATATGCTGCACCTGCGCTTTATTCAGAAATTAATTAACGCGATAAATGGCGGGAATATCAAAAAATGTTGATAGATGATTTTGCTTGTAAAGCCGACACTGACATAACAGGATGATGAAATAGCGTTTTGTCGTGGTATTTTGATTTGACTTGAAGGGGAGGCTTCCTAAAAAGATATTCAGGGTGATATTCAAATAAAAACTTTAGCAATCGCAGGAATGAGAAAAAGATATTCGGTCGTCCAATCGCAGCATGGTGAGTGAGCCGCCCCACACGCAGCCGCTGTCCAATGCGACAAAGTTAGGAATGCCTGTGTTGCTTTGCAGCGAAGCCCAGTGACCAAATAAAATTCTATCTTTGGCGCATTTATGAAATTGGCAGTCGAACCAAGGGAAAAACCCCTCAGGTGCTGTGTCGGGTGCAGTTTTAGTCTTCAGATCAAGACGACCATGGAGGTCGCAAAAGCGCATGCGGGTAAGGTAGTTTGTGATGATGCGTAAGCGATCTGTACCGCTTAAATCATCGCTCCATTGCGCGGGTGAATTGCCGTACATTTGGCTGAAGAAATTATCGGAGTGGTTTGAGCGGAGTATTTGATGAACTTCATCTGCGTATTCTATCGCCTCGTCTAAGGTCCAAATAGGCGGAATACCGGCATGGACCATTGTAAAGCCGAGATTTTTATCGCGATGAATAAGGGGTTGGTTTTGTAACCATGTTAATAATTCATCGCAGTCTTCGGCTTCGAGAATGGGCGTAAGCGTATCTTTGGGATTAAGGCGTTTGTGGCCAGCGGCTACAGCCAACAAATGTAGGTCATGGTTACCCAATACAACCTGTTTGTTGGGGAGGCTTTTGATAAACCTGAGAGTGGATAGGCTGTCTGGGCCTCGGTTGACGAGGTCGCCGACAACCCAAAGACAGTCCTCAGCGGGGCTGAAGTCTACCAGGGCGAGCAGTGCGTGTAAGTCGTCGATACAGCCTTGAATGTCACCAACTGCGTATGTTGCCATGAGGAGCTTCTCTAGGGGCTCGGAGCGCCTGGTTTAGTGCATTGCTCCGGGTTGAACAAGTGCAAAGTGGGGTATATCCGTTAAGAATTTATCCCCAGATTCCGTTTGCATTGTATAGCTACCCGTCATTATGCCTGTGTTGGTTTCCATTACGACGCCACTGGTATAGCAATAGCTTTCGCCGGGGTTTATCGTAGGCTGTTTTCCAATGACGCCTAGCCCCTGAACTTCCTGAACGCCATCATTGGCATCCGTGATAATCCAGTGGCGACTGATCAATTGAGCCGGTGATGAGCCATTGTTGGTGATGTTGATGGTGTAGGAATAGACGAATTGCGCGTTATCAGGGTCCGACTGCTCAGCGATATATTGTGTTTTTACTTCGATGTCGACTTTGTTCATAGTATGGGCTCTTCTCCCCAAAGGGCATTACAGAATTCAATAAACGATTGGACGCTAATGGCTTCCGCGCGGAGGCTTAAATCGAGGCCTACGCGTTCGGCTTCTTCATCTGAGACGATGGTCTTTAGACCATTCCGCAGGGTTTTTCTTCGCTGCTGAAAGGCTTGTCTCACGAATTTATCGAGGTTCTTTAGGTTCTTGGCCGGAAAAGGCAGCGTCAGATGAGGCGTGAGGCGAGCGACTGCGGAATTTACCTTAGGCGCGGGTTCAAAGCTCTCTGGCGGCACTTCAATTAGCGACTCAATAGTGCAATGGTATTGCGCCATAATGCTTAATCGCCCGTAATTCCTATTGCCTGGCCCTGCGACGAGTCGGTTAACGACTTCTTTTTGCAGCATAAAGTGCATGTCTCGCACGATGGATTTAATTTCCAACAGGCGAAATATGAGAGCGGTTGAGATGTTGTAAGGTAAGTTTCCAACAATTCTCAGCTTGGGTTGCTCTGCTGAGGTAAGCGCTTGGTAGTCAAATTTTAGCGCGTCTTGTTGGTGAATTTTAAAATCCCGAAATTTAGCAAACTGGGCTAGGAGAACCGGAATTAAGTCTCGGTCAAGCTCGATAACCTGCAAGTCGGGCACTAGGGCTAATAAGGGGCCTGTGATAGCGCCTTGGCCTGGTCCAATCTCAACCACAGTGTCTTCAGGTTTAGGGCCAACAGCCCGGACGATATTACTGATAATACTTTGATCGATGAGAAAATTCTGACCAAAGCGTTTGCGGGCTTTGTGCCCGCTGGGGGTGTGTTTACTGGCCATTATTTTTTACCAATGAATGGGCGATTCGAATAGCTTCAAGCAAGCTACCAAGGTTTGCTTCTCCTTTGCCGGCTAAATCGAGGGCAGTTCCATGATCGACTGAGGTGCGAACAAAGGGTAATCCTAGTGTTATGTTGACAGATTTACCGAAACCCAAATGTTTGAGTACCGGTAAGCCTTGATCGTGATACATAGCAAGAACAGCATCCGCTGTTTTTAGGTAATGTGGCGTGAAAAGGGTATCGGCTGGAAGCGGGCCAATGAGTTCAACGTCTTCATCATCAAATGATGACAGTACGGGAATGATGGTTTCTATCTCTTCACTACCCAAGTGCCCACCTTCTCCTGCGTGGGGGTTTAAACCCGCTACGAGAATTCGTGGTTTATCGATGCGGAATTTTTCTTTGAGTTCAGCAACCAAAATGCGGGTGACTTCGTGAAGGCTCTCATACGTGAGCGCATCAGATACGTCTTTTAATGGCAGGTGAGTGGTTGCCAAAGCAACGCGCAGCCCTTCTGTTGCGAGCATCATAACGACTTTGGGGGTATTGCTTCGGTCTGCAAAAAACTCAGTGTGTCCGCTAAAAGGAACGCCTGCATCGTTAATAACACTTTTTTGTACTGGACCGGTAATTACCGCATCGGCTTTTTTATCAATACAGAGATCTGCAGCAATTGTCAGTGTTTTGAGAACGTAGTCTGCATTGCGGATATCGAGTTTACCTGGCGTACTGTCTGCCGCGAGTTTTACGGGCAGTACGTTAAGAACGCCTTGCTCACTGCGGCAAGGCGAATCAATATCATCGAGTATATGAAGGTCTAAGGCTTTACCAATGAGAGCTGCTCGCGAGAGCAACAGCTCTGGATCAGCGATGGCGATCAATGGGGCAGCATAAAATGTATGACATGCCTGTACGCACAACTCCGGACCTATGCCTGCGGGTTCACCGGGAGTGAGTAATAACTTTGGCGCGGTCATTAGCTATATTTTTTTCTCAATAAAGGCTTCGTCGCGCATTTCTTGGATCCAGAGTTGAACCTCATCTTCAAAGCGTCTGCTCATGAGTACGTTACGTGCCTTTTGGCGAATAGCCTGGTCAGTCATATCTTCGTCGCGGCGATCTTCGATGTACATAATGTGCCAACCAAAGCGTGACTTAAATGGCTTGCTGATCTCGCCTATATCGGTGGTCGCCATGGTGCGTTCGAAGCTCGGTACGAATTGCCCTGGAGATGACCAACCAAGGTCTCCACCTGCAAGTTTTGACGCAATATCTTCAGAGTGCTCTTTAGCGAGAACATCGAATTCCGCACCATCGATGACGGACTGGCGGATTTCTGCGAGTTTAGCCTCAGCTTGTTTATCGTCCAAAATGGCAGACGTCTTGAGCAAAATATGGCGAACTTTAGTTTGGTTAACGATTTGTTTCGTTTCGCCGCGTTTACCGTTGAGCTTTAATATGTGAAAACCTGCACCACTTTTGGCTGGTTTTGAAATCTCTCCCCGGCTTAATGTGGGGGCTATCTCTGCGAAAAGCGTTGGTAGGTCGGTTGACTTTCTCCAGCCCATATCGCCGCCTTTAAGTGCTAGGGGGCCATTGGATTCGGCTAGAGCCACTTCTTCAAACTTCGCTCCTGATAGAAGTTTTTTGTAGATTCCTTGTGCTTTTTCTTCAACCAATTTTGGGTCTGCGTTGGACGACTGAGCAATCAAAATATGGCTTAGGTGATAATCTGGTGAGATCCAAAATTTTGCATCAGCTGAATTGAGAAAGTTGTCGATATCTTGTTCTGAAATTTTAATTCGCGATCGCACCAGGCCCTGACTGAGGTTCTGCATGATCAGCTGTTTTTCAATTTGAGCTCTGAAAGCACTAACACTACTGCCTTCTCTTTCAAGCTGTTGCTCAAACTGTTGTTCTGTCCAGCCTTGGTTCTGCATGATATTTTGGATAGCTGCAATGATCTCTTGATCGCTCGCTTTAACGCGATAGCGTTTAGCGGCAGTTAACTGCAAGGTTTCATTGATCAGCTGTTCTAATATCTGCTCACGTAAAATATCAGCTGGCGGTAGGCGCATACCTCCGGCCTGAGCACGGGCGCTGGTTTCTTTAACGCGGCTATCTAATTCCGTTTGCGTGATCACTTCTTGATCGACGGTTGCGATAATTCTATCGAGAATCTCGATAGCGGCGAAAGTGGGGTAGCTAAAGGATAAGAGTATGGCGGCAAGGGCAAGAGATTTACGCATTCTATGACAACATGTTGTTAGTGAAGTAATTGTTCTCGGGATTCATAGCCAAAGATCCCATCGTTTAAGATGGAGTTAACTTTAGCGCCAGAGCCTCCAAGGCCTTTAAAGTGCACTTCAAAGAAGATGCCTTGATCGTACTGCGCGTCTTTATTGACGACGAGGTTGGCTATATTACTGTCTAGCCAGCGTCTCGCCAAGATCCGGAAGCGATAACAGCAATCGTTGTATTCGAATCCCAAAAAGGTTTCGAGTTCCTGATTGTTTTGAAAATCATAATTGGCTCGCCCCATCAGTGTCCATTGGTTTCCAATAGGGTAGGTAAAGGAGAGGTCAATCTGATCGATATCTTTAGATGCAAGATCATCTGAAATATTGGTATTTACGTCTCTAAGGTAGGAATATGAGATGTTAAAAAGTTTTCTGTAGTCGTTAGACGCAAAGTGTACACCGGTCGAACCGCGGTTCACGGTCTTGAGTTTCGTGTCATAGATCACGCCGCCAAAAAACTGAGCCTGATTGCTGAGGTTGACGTTGAATTCAGTGGCAAATTCAGAGTTTGCAGTCCTATCGTCTTCGGTACTGATACCGAATAGGGATACGCTCCTGTCGCGAAAGTGATAGATTTTTCCGGCGCTTAGGCTAAATATTTCTTCGTCGGTGCTATTACTTCTCCAGCGGGTGGTAAGTCCAAGGGTTACTTGGTGGGCATCATCTAGCCTGTCGCTGCCAATAAAGCGCGAATCTCGATAAAGTTGGCCGTAGGCAAAGGTGCGTTCAGATGTATCGAAGTTAACGTGTAGGTCTTCTTTCGTGGGATGTGTGACGCCCAGATTGAATAATGCGGAATGATCCGTGAGCCTTCTGTACAGGTAGTATGCACGCGGCTCTATTGTTTGTGTAAAGTCTCCTGGGCTGTGTTCGAACACAAGGCCAAGATCTAAGGACGCTTGAGGGGTTGATAGGTCAAAATCCCGTTCTTTATCATCGTTGAAGCGTGAATGTTTATCGATTTGGTAACTCAGCGCTTTGTAGCCAATCTCTGGAACAAAAAAGCCCCAGGTCGCGCGTTTTTCCCAGCGAACACGGTAGTCGGTGTTGAGCCGAGCGCCTGTTAGCGAGGCGTCAAGGTTCTTTCGATGCTTAAATTGGGTGTACTGATTGTCGATGGAGAAAATCCAGTCATTGAGGTTGTAGCGGCCGTTTACGTCAATTTGTGGGAGCTTCCGGTAAGGAGCCTGGATATCCAAAAGCAGTACTTGTTGTGTCTGTGCTACGGTCGAAATCTTCCAGTGAGCAAATTGGTAGCCAACTTCCAAAGATTGGTCCAAGAATGTTTGATTCGCCACTGCTAGTGATGATGTTCCTAGGTCTCGAAAGTAGTCTTCGTCGCTGGCGCGGGTAAAGTCAGCCCGTGTATACCAGCCTTTGGTGTCGCCAGAATTTTGTTTGAATTGTACTAACCAACGGGCTGAGCCTTTATGGGGTCTTACTTGTTTTTCGGTGATTGGGTCGTCGATTGAGTCGTCGGTTGGGTCGTCGATAATCTTGTCCAAGTCTTTATCGCTACTGCCTCCGTCGTCGGGGAGATAGGTAAAGCCGCTTTCGGTACGCATCCAAGAGTTCAAGTAACGGGTTTCGAATTCAATCATGGTGCCGCGCCCGGAGATAAAGCGCGGTGTAAATGTGGCGTCGTAATTGGGGGCTAGATTCCAGTAGTAAGGGACTGAAAAGTCAATTCCTCCATCGTCGCTGCTACTCATGGAGGGGAATAGAAACCCTGTTTGGCGGGCGTCACCGATTGGAAAGGTAATATAGGGTAGATAAAAGACGGGGACTGAGCCGATTTTTAGCTTTACGTTTTTGCCGGTTCCTTGGTTGGTCTCTCTGTCGACGGTAATTTTTTCACCTTCGAGAACCCAAGATTCATTTCCTGGTTCGCAACTTGTGACATGGCCATTGTTTAATTCTATTTTCGAGGCAGAAATTTGTTTAACTGACTCTGCTCCACCGCGCACTTGTTGTTCTTTTAGGATGAACGTGGCTTCATTAAAGCTAGCTTGGTGTTGAGTGGTACTGATCTCGGCGTATTCACCTTGTATCAGCATGCCGGGCTGACGAATGATGACGTTGCCTTGCAAGGTTGCTCGGTCGGTGTCGCGTTCGTAAGTCATTTTATTTGCCGATATTGAACGACTGCCCTGGGATACAACGACGTTACCATTGAGTGTGGCTTTATTTCCTTCAACAATAGACGCGCTGTTAGACTCGACAATCAAGTCTAACTCGTCCAATGACGCGGTAGGCTGGTTGCTGAGGTCTCGTTTACTTTCAACGTAAATGCCGTTACAACCGGGTGGTATTTTCTTTTGTAGGGCTGGAGGTAGTTGATCGCGAGATAACCAGCCAAAGGGGGATTGAGCTGCAATATTTAGCAGGTGCTCATCATCCGTCTCCAACATTTCTGAGAATGCGGGTAGAGGCGAGATACAGAGACTTAATACGGCGAGAGACAGCAGTTTGCGCAGCGATTTATGAGGTGAGTCATTTTTAGCTGCACAGTCTCTGGCGAAAAAAATCGGTTTGAGCTGTGCAAAGCTCTTGTGCATACTGGTGGTCCGATACAATCATGATACTGACGAAGGCGACGATTATAGTGCTAACGCTAGGTAAAATGAAAACTTGTCTTACTAATATTTTACAAACGTTTAAAAGATCGGTTCATGGAGGTGACTTTTTGTCGAATATTACACACAAGGGTGTTGAATATTGTGGGTTTTGAATCTGAATTAAAACAGTGGGTAGTGGCCAAAATTATCGCTACAGAACCCGAATTTAAATGTGAAAATATGAGCTGGCAGGCATTGTCTGGTGATGCCGGTTTTCGTAACTATTTTCGCGTACAGCATAATCGCTGTAAGTTGTTGGCTGTTTTTTCTCCTCCTGAGACGGAAAATAATCTCGCTTTTTTGACGATAGCTGAGTTTTTACTCGGGCAATGTGTGCGTGTCCCTAAGATCGTTGCTCACGATATAGACAAAGGCCTTTTCCTTATTGAGGATCTTGGCGAGACTTTGTACCTCGACCACCTAGATGCAGAATCTGTTGATGTAATGTATGGCGAGGCATTGCTAGAACTCATACAAATACAGTTGTCTCCGCCTCATCAGGAGGTGTTTCCGCTTTATGATCGAGAAAATTTGTTGGTAGAAATGGATTTATTCCCCCAGTGGTTTGTGGGCACCATGCTCGGTCATGAATTGACGAGTGACGAACGTACGATGCTTGATAACTGTTTCGAGGTTTTGGTCGTTAGTGCGGAAGAGCAAACACAAGTTCTGGTCCATCGGGATTATCATTCACGAAATATTGTGTATGGTCAAAATGGCGTACCGGGAATTATTGATTTTCAGGATGCGGTTATTGGCCCATTTACCTACGATGTCGCCTCTCTTTTACGAGACTGTTATATAGAATGGCCGCAAGAGGATGTTGAAAAGTGGTTGTTTGCTTACGGCAATATGGCTGCTGATGCGGGGGTGATGCCATCAGTTTCTCAAGAGTGTTTATTACGCTGGTTTGATCTGATGGGCTTGCAGAGACATATCAAAGTTTTGGGGATATTTGCTCGACTGTCGTTGCGTGATGGCAAGCATGGTTATCTAAATGATTTGCCGTTGGTGGTGAAATATGTACGATCGGTGAGCGGGCGGTATGAAGAGCTGAAGCCTTTTTCTTCTTGGTTCGAAGGTGTCTTAGTGCCGCTTATTGATCAGCAGAGTTGGTCTAGTCGCTTTAAAAATAGTCGCGTTAAAAGTAGCTGAGGAATCTATGGCAAGGTTAGATAAAGCCTTTATTTTGGCGGCGGGCCGGGGCGAACGTATGCGTCCGCTGACCGAACATTTGCCTAAGCCCCTACTTTCTGTAGGTGCGGAAACCTTACTTGATCGACAAATTACGAAACTTGTTGCTGCCGGTATTAGGGATATCATCATTAATACGGCATATTTGGGGCATTTAATTGCCGAACACCTTGGTGATGGTTCTCAATTTGGTGCTTCTATACAGGTTTCCTGCGAGGCGTCCCCTTTGGAAACCGCTGGGGCGATTGCGCACGCGTCTAGCATGCTGGGTGAAGATCCTTTCCTGTTGGTTAATGGGGATGTCTGGATGGATTTGGATTTCGGAGACTTGCTTGATCGAGCACCGGAGCTGGGCGCTGGCGCTGGCCATTTGGTGTTTGTTGATAATCCTTCGCATAAATCTTCAGGAGATTTTGCACTGGACAACGGTCGAGTCAGAATACCGGGGGCATCTCAAGAAAGCTTTACATTTAGTGGCGTGAGTATTTTATCGCCATCCCTGATAACAGCATATCCAAAGTGCCGCGAAGCCTTTCCTTTGCGAGAGGTGTTTGATTGGGCAATAGAGGATGACCGTTTAACGGGAGAACTCTATAAGGGGTATTGGTTAGATGTTGGTACGCCGGAGCGGTTGGAAGCTTTGCGATCTCATGTCTTACTAGGCTAATGAAGGCTCACCTAAAAAAGATGGCAGCTGTGTAGCTGAAAAGCACCTCTAGCTTAAACAATATGCATTAAGCCTATGTTTCTCTGCGCAGCTATTTTCGTTCGATTTCTACCCCTTTCGCGTGCTTGTTCAAAAAACCTCTAACTCTGCGCGTTAGCCTGTTTTCTGATGTTGCGTCGGTACTGGTTGGGCGTAAAACCTTTAATTGGTAATAGTTGAGGATGCCTTTTGCTCTTGCGGCCTTTGCACGCTGAAGTGTTTCTACCTCATCTAAGAAGTGCTCTCCGTAATAGAGGTCTAAAACGGGTAGGTTAGGGTCGTTGAAAAAGTGGGGCAATGCTTTGTCGCTGAGAGGGATCTGGTTTCTTGCGCTAACCAGGACGACCGCTCTGATTGGGCGCTGGATCTTACCCGATCTCATTCCTGGTGATTTTTGATCTGAAGATAAATCGTCAATAAATTTCATTGTTCGGGTTGCTCCGAGGCCATGCCCGACAATGACGATATTATATTGACCCTGGGCTTTTAAAAAGGCGATGGCGGCCGCGATACGGCCGTCACTTTCGTTCTCTGGATTGGCTTTTGAGTGTGAACTCATGGTTGTAAGCGACATTTTATCGCTGGGTTGCTTCGTTTGCTTGCTGTTATTTTCCGTTTCCGCTTTTGGCGCTGGTCGGGGCGGTACTGTGCTTTGAGCGACAGGGGGAAGGTTAATGGCGAGTGTGGCCCAGCCGTGGTGGCTGAGGTTATTGCGTATTGCATTGATTTCATACGGTGTATCAACGGATTGCCCTTCTCCGTGGAGAATCAAAACGGCTCCGAAAGGATTGCCGGTTTTGTCAGCCTGCCATAGGGCTAGGAATTTTTCGCCATTGACTTCCAGCCATTCGATATCCTGATCTTCCATTTCTTCCGTGAGCAGGTCCAACATCCTATTAGCCATGGTTTTTGATGTTTGGGCTGCATTAGCATTTTTTACCCTATCCGATTCGGATTGAGTTGATTGATCGGCGCTCATCGAATTATTCGTATTTTCGGCGTATACCGGGTTCCAAGCCAGTAGAATGAGTAAATAGGCATGTGAAAAGGTGATCAAATGATTCATTGCTATGCTCACATCAAGTAAAATGACAAACTTTTAAATCCTGGGTAAAGGAAAATTACATGTCGACTCCTAATGAATTTAAAATCGCGCCTTCTATATTATCGGCCGATTTCGCTCAACTTGGAGCAGAAGTTGATGCTGTGCTTGAAGCTGGTGCCGATATTATCCATTTTGATGTAATGGATAACCATTATGTACCTAATCTTACCATTGGCCCGATGATTTGTTCTGCGCTAAGAAAATACGGTGTCACAGCACCAATAGACGTACATTTAATGGTTGAGCCGGTTGACGACTTGATTGTTAAATTTGCTGAGGCAGGTGCTACTTACATTACGTTCCACCCCGAAGCTTCTCGTCATATTGATCGTTCAATTAAACTGATTCGTGAGTACGGCTGTAAGCCGGGTATGGTGCTGAATCCGGCGAGTCCACTCAGTCAAGTTGAGCACGTATTGGATCAGCTTGATATGTTGTTGCTGATGTCAGTTAACCCTGGCTTTGGCGGACAGAAATTTTTACCGTATGTCTTGGATAAAGTTGCGGCAGCGAGACAAATGATTGACGCGAAAGGACTTTCAACCCGCTTGGAGATCGATGGTGGTGTAACGCTTGATAACATCGAAGAGATTGGTAAAGCTGGGGCGGATACATTTGTTGCGGGCTCGGCAATATTTGGTGCTGAGAGTTACCAGCAGGTGATTTCATCAATGAAAGAAACTTTATTGTCGATTGAAAAATAATAGGGGCTTTTGTTTTTTTTGGTTTTTATTTTAGAGTCTTCTAATTTTAAGAACTCTAAAGCTAAAGAACTGGTTAAAAGTTTCAGTGGTTTTTAGTGTTTTTAACGCATGGCGTTACTCAATAGATCAGCTCTCAATAATAGCGATTTTCAATATTTTCGAATCTAAGGTAAAAGGGCTAAAAGGCATAATGGAAACACGCGAAAAAACCTCTTTCATTGAGGGAAATCTGACTTTACGCAGTGAGCAGCAAATTGCCAAGATGTCTGAGGTGCATAATTTTGGTGGCGCCGAGTTAGATAATCTTAAAATATTACACGAAGGCACGGATAATGAAAAAACTCTGAAGGTTTTTCGTGAGTTACGTACTCAGGTCTACGCACGTTCTAAAGGTGAGAACTTTGTCTGTATGGTGACCTCGGTATCACCCCGTGGAGGGGCATCCTACACCGCAAGCAATTTGGCTGCGGCGATCGCGCTCGACAAGTCAAAAACTTCTGTTGTGGTCGATTGTAATTTTTATTCTCCCTCTGTCGATGGGCTTCTTAGTGCTGAAGCAAATCTAGGTTTAACTGATTACCTCTCTATCCAAGAAATGGGCATTGAGTTTATTTTATATGCGTCGGGAGTTAAACGGATGCGTATTGTTCCTGCAGGTAAAAATACACATGGGGCCACAGAAAAACTGTCGTCCAGTAAAATGGCATCTTTTTTACGTGAACTAAAGTCTCGTTATGCGGACCGTTATATTATTATCGATAGCCCTTCTGTCGGTGACTTCTCGGCAGATGCACGAATTTTGTCGCAGCTATGCGATTTTGTGGTTTTAGTGGTGCCGTATGGGAAAGTGAACGAGGAAGAGGTGAAAGCCAGTATCGATATTCTTGGGGAAGATCGAATTGCTGGCCTTGTCTTTAATAATGTATAAAGCCTGATTATACTGTTGAATTTAAAACGTACTTATTCGTTGGCAACGGTAATATTGTATTTTTTCATCAGGTCATAAAGCGTTGGGCGAGTGACGCCGAGCAGTTTTGATGTTGCGGAAATATTATACTCGGTCATCGTGAGCGCTCGTAATATGGCTGCTCGTTCTGCGTTATATCTGACTTCTCGAAGGTTCAAGCTGAGAGCCCCGTCAGAAACGAGCCCTAAATCTTCTGATGAAATAAGCTTGTCTTCGGTCATCACTACACTGCGCTTAACACGGTTTTCCATTTCACGAATATTTCCTGGCCAATCGTAGGCTTCGATCGCTTCGACGGCCTCAGGAGAAAAGCCTTGGATACTCTCGTTGTTCTGCTCGATAAAGCGTCGTAAAAAATGGCGTGCCAGTAATAGTTTATCGCCTTGGCGTTCACGTAGCGGCGGTATATCAACTTCCATCTCGCAAATGCGGTAATAAAGATCTTCCCTGAAGGAGCCGTCTGCCACCATTTCTTTAAGGTTTTTATTGGTGGCACAAACAACCCGAACATCTACTGGGATTTCTTCTCGACCACCGATACGCTCTATAATTCGTTCTTGCAAAAAACGCAACAATTTCGCTTGTAGTAGTAGTGGCATGTCTCCGATTTCATCGAGGAAAAGTGTGCCGCCCTGAGCCGTTTCGATTTTGCCGAGTGTGCGCTTACTTGCGCCGGTAAAGGCGCCTTTTTCATAACCGAATAGCTCACTTTCCATCAGGTTTTCGGGCACGGCGGCGCAATTAATGGCGATCATCCGTTTGTTTTTACGTGGACTCAAATTATGAAGTGCTCGCGCCAGGACTTCTTTACCTGTGCCACTCTCTCCCGTAATCGTGCACGTTACATCGGAAGGGGCGAGCTTTTCGATGGTACGGCATATTTTTAGTATTTTGGGGTCGCAGGCAATTATGCCATCGAGAGGGGATTGCTGTTGTTCTTGAACAAGCCTGTGTTGTTTTTCTAGATTAAAAATATGATAAGCACGTTGCAATATTAAATCTAGAGTTTCTGGGTTCACCGGTTTTTGATAAAAATCGTATGCACCCATAGCCACGGCTCGCACCGCATTTTCATAATCAGCATTACCGGTCATGACGATGATTTTAGTGGACGGGGACAGGTTTGAAATTTCTCGAATACAGCGAAAACCTTCATCCACGCCTTCGTCGTCAGGTGGTAGACCAAGATCTTGGAGGACAATGGGGGGTTCGTGCAGGCGAATCGCCGCTATGGCATCTTCGCGATTACTGGCGATGATGACTTCGTATTGATCAAAATGCCAGCGCAATTGGCTTTGCAGTCCAATATCATCTTCAACAATTAGGAGTTTTTCTTTATTTGTTTTACTCATAGCGGTTTTCTAAAAAGATCCATAAAGGTGTCAACGAGCACTGGCTAATGCAGGAAAAGTGAGTATAAACGTGGAGCCCTCGCCAAGCGAGCTTTCTACTTTGATGTTGCCATTTATACTCTGAATATATTCTCTTGCTTGATAGACGCCAACCCCCATTCCTTGGCCTGACTTTGTGGTTTCGAAGGGTTTAAAGAGTTTGGTATGGATAAACTCTGTACTCATTCCTGAGCCGTTATCTTCGATTATCACGGTTACTGTATCGTCATCGAGGATTGTACTGATGTCGACAAACCCGTGATTAGATGTTGCGTCTTGCGCATTGTGGATAATATGAGTGAACACCATGACTAGGCTGTCGAAATCCGCCTTTACTTTAACCTCTTCGTTGAACGGCACGAGCGTTGGCGCGGGTTGACGTTTTTGGCATCGCTTAATTGTTTCAATAAAGACATCTTTTAAATTGAGGGTTTTTATCTCCTCGCCCTCATTTTCGTTGCGCTGGAGTTTTCTTAACAAATTGTTCATTCTGTCGACAGAATTTTTAATAGTTTGAATTGCGTCTTCGATAAATGCTGGGTTGTCTTTGTGTTTTTCTGCATTTTTTACAACCAGGGATTGCTGAGCAATCAAGTTTTTTAAATCGTGCATAACAAACGCGGAGAGTTTGTTAAATGCGTCAAATTGGCGAGACTCTGCCAGTAGTTCGGCCTGTTCGTGTCGGGCGATATAACTGGCAATTTGGCGGCCAATGGTTTTCGCGAGGTCTAAGTCTTCCCAGCTTATTGGCATGTGTTCTTTATTGGATGTCAGTACCATAAAGCCTACCAAGTCCTGTTCTGTGAGTAGGGGGAATACTAGCCATGCATCGGCGTTATTTTCCATCCAAAGAGGGAGGTCTTGGTTGTTGTGGTTAAGGTCATGACTGGGGGAGTTAGGTGTAAATATCCATTCGTTTCTCAATCCTTCACAGAAGGGGCTGGTTTCTGGCTCGAAGGCTTCGGAAATATCAAACTGTGTATGAATTTGTTTGACAGGCACCAGCACCTTTGAGCGTTTCAACCAAAGAGCGCCACCGTCACAATTAAATAAATCGCAGGCGACGCTAATAACGCGTGTTGTGGTGTCGGTAGGTGACGTAGGTTGTGATAATTGATTGATGAACTTAAGCCATTCGTTACGATAATCGTATTTGTAGCTAAAAAGGTGTTTATTGATTGTTACACTGAGATTTTTACGTAGTTTAGATGATGAAAATACAAAGCCTATAAAAAAGAGTCCCGAGATGGATAGCAATGTATAAATCACTGTGCCCCAGTCGCCACCGTACAGCTGTACGTAGTATCCGCCTATGGATAATGTGGTGAGGAGAGCCCCGGCCAGTGTCAGTGAGGTTGTGTAAAAAATAACGGGTCGAGAGAATGTTAGTTTGGCTGCTTGTTGGGTTGGTTGAGCCATGATTGCTACACCGAGGACCAATAGTAAACTGGCGGCCATTGAGACCGCAGCGCGTGCTTGCCATAAGTCAGAATCAAGCTTAGAGAAAACTAGATGCTGGGTAAATAGATAGGCATCGAACACAAATATTATCGAAAGCGCTAAGCACAGAAGTTTATAAAAGCGGTATTGAGTATTGTTACGATAAAGCTGCTCCAGACTTAATAGATTTAGAACTGAGAATGCGATACCTTGCCAGATGATGACTTTTTGTTCGAAAGGCGCCATTGCTCCTGTTTGATAATGGTAAAGAGCTGCTCCGAGCCCCACAGCGCAAATTCCGTAAACACCCAGTTTAAAAGATTTGGGAAGGCGTTTAACGCAAATTTTTTCAGTCGTGAAGTTTATTGCAATTAGCCAGAGTACGTAGTGAGCAGACTCTCCGAGTAATAATAAGCTGAGGCTGTCCTGTGACAGCCAGTTGTGCGTTGCTGTGGTCAGCAACCAGAAAGTATGGCCAAGAGCAGCAAGGGCCATCACCCAAAGCATTCGCCTTTTGGATGCTTGATAAATGAAGGCAATGGTGAGAACGAGAGATAATATAGAGGCGCTGAAAAAAGCGACCTCGGTAACACTGCTAAATTCCATGGGCCCACTAGATTCTGGTGACTGTGGCCTAGAGTATAACTAAGGGAGGCAGCTATTCACAGCATCCACTCAGGGATCGTAAGATCGCTTGATGGGCGCTGGATTAAAAGTAAAGCGGCATTGATTACTTCTGAATTTGAAATTATTTCCTGAGTTTTCTCACGAGAAGCAAGCCTCAAGAATTACTGGACACCTTTCGTCTCCGTACCAGATTTAGGATTTGCAAGCAGGAGGGGTTTATTAGGCTTCTTGGAAGTGAGAAATAATTCCGTCAAGAACACGATCAAAAATTGGGGTGCTATCAAGAATCTTCGCTTTCTTAAACTGCATATCGTAAGCGAATTGACGCCTTGAGCGCTCTAAGCTTTTAAAGCCAAAACGATTAACGAATAAATAGGTGTCAGCATCAATTTTCTTGCTGAGTTTACAGCGGTTCATTTTGCCGTTTTCTTCTTGAAATTCGATCCAGGTGCCTTCTTGAATCTCTTTCGCCTCAATATAGTATTTGCTTGAAAGTTCTTCGTATTTTGATTGTTGACGTTCTAGAGCAGTCATTTCATCCCAAGACTTTTCAACGCCGTCGGCTTTCCCAAGATTCTCTTTTTGACGTTGATCGAGCCTGCGGAACTCAATCTCTTTGGGGCCATGTTTTTCGACGATAGAGTCAATGGTGTTTTCGATTTGGTCTATTCTGCTCGCACGTGTTGCTGAGTTGTCGATCGCTAGCTCAAGCCCCTTTTCTATACGGCCTAATATTTCAGGTTTTAACCGCTGGGCTCGGGCTTTGGAGCGTTCATCGCTGTGTGATTTACACAGCCAAACTAGATCTGACACCAACTGTTCGTTTTCCACCCAAAGCGCGCCCTCTTTTCCTTCTTTAATGAAGGTGATAACGAGTACCTGTAGCCAGGTGTTTGTGAGAAATTCACTGATCGGAGACGGTAGTTTTTCATCTTTTAACTTCTCGAAAAGCGTTGATTGAGCAAAGGACTTAGCATTTCGAATTTTAGCTTTGCCCATTTCTGTTTGGGCTGTACGATTTTCTACTATTGAGGACTTTCGAGATTCTTTTCGTAACAAGTCCTCGAGTCCGGACTGAATCTCGGTAAATATGCTGACATCCAATGCATATTGACGATTAATGGTTTGTACGCCATCTACAATCGCTCTATAGAGTGGGTCTCGCTCCAAAGCTTTACTTTCATCAACTTGAATACCTGCTTTAGTGATGGTGTTAATGAGCAGGCGTGCTGGATGATCATTATTTGATAAAAAGCTTTTGTCTTTTAAGGCTACTTTCAGTATCGGAATTTGCAGTCGGCAGACCAGTGATTGTACGATCAACGGCAAATCTTGATCTTCCAATATTTTATCGAAGAACATCGCCACGAGATTGATAGTATCTTCGTCTGTTTGTCCAAGAGAGTTTGGAGTCGTTGGGTTGTTTTTGGATAATAAATCGTTAACTAAATCTCGCAGAACCACCTTAGGCTCAGATCGAGCAATTTTATGATCAACGACGGGTTGTTTTGATGTGAGGCTGGAAGCCAAGTCGGTTGTTGCTATAGCGGGGCCTGGGTTACTTGAGTAGGAGTAGTAAGGCGCCGTAGCGTGACCTGTTCCACGAATAGCTGACATAAGTGACGCAAGCATTTCTGGAGAAAGCGAAATGGTACGTTCACTATGAGGGTGAGCTGTGCTTTGCGCGTGGGCTTTGGTCTCGATAGCTGGAGTCGATTGGGTGTTGGTTATATCCTGTGCGGCCGGTCTTGTCTGTGTCGCATTTTTAATTAGGTTTTTGGGAACCTTTGGCAGAATCCCGGTTTCAATAAGCAGTTGGTTCGCGTCGGCGTATATGTGACCGAGCTGTTTCAGTATGTGTTTCTCGAATAGCTTGAACAGTATAAGCCGAGCCTTGATACTGATTTTTAGATTGTCGTTACACGACTGTACAAATGCTTTTGCAATTTGATGTGGATCGAGAGGGTTGTTATCTTCCGTTACCGAGGCTTGTAAGAGCAGGTGGTCTAAACGAATAGAGAGTTCGTAAATGTCGGTCTTGTAGGACTCTCTTGCGCGGCTCGACATGTTTTTTAGTGCGAGCTCCATTTCAAGATCGTCCCCCTCAACTATCGAAAGGCTGACCTCCTCATTGGGATTGGGGGTTGGCGTTTTGGGTGCGAATCGAGAGGGCGTTACGAGATCTTCAAATTTTGAGCTAAGTTTTTGTAAAAAGGCGCTGATAAGGCCTTCTTTTTTGACTCTAATCTCTCGCATTGATTCGAAATAAAGGTTTTGTTCGTTATTGCTAGACGCACGTTTTGAAAGCTCGTAAAAAAGATCATCTGTCGCCGAAAACATGTGTTCCATCAGTTGCCGGCTAGAGCTGAGCGAGTTGTCTTCGATGTGCTTTAAGACACCAGGAGAACTCACTCGTTTTTTTTCAGTATTACCCTTTACCAGCTCTAAGCGGCTGGTTGGATTTTCAGTAGCCATTAACGTTATAACTCTAGTTTGTCTCGTGCAGGCTGCATGCCGCTTTAGGTTAGTTTTTGCGCGAATTATTGAGGAATTTTAACTTACCAAGTAGAGTTGCAAAATTTATACCGTTGGAGGTGTATCTACATTATCTTGGCGTTCAGTTTGTTACGATGGGGAACGAAAGTAACATAACTGGTGGCCGATGAATATGTTCTGCAGCTCAAGCCGTGCCTAATAAGTCGCTATATTCGTCCAAACAGACATGGTGGCGTCTTATGCTGCTTTCTTATAAAGAAGGTAAACGATCAAAAAAGCTTGATCTAACGGTCTCTGTAAAAAAAACCGACAGATTTGGCCTGGGCTGGTGAAATATAATTCAGCTTTGGTTGCGGCTTATCATCTCATGGTTATAATGCTCCAAACCTGATATTCCGGAATTGTTATGTTGTTGATGATCGATAACTATGACTCGTTCACGTACAACATAGTTCAGTATTTGAAGGAGTTGGGCGCTGAAGTTCGCCTTGTTCGAAACGATGAGATTACTCTTTCAGAAATCGATTCAATTAGACCTGATAAAATTGTACTTTCCCCGGGCCCTGGGACGCCAGACGATGCCGGTATTTCCCTGGCGGTAGTGAGAAATTACTCCCATAGCATTCCCATTTTGGGGGTTTGCCTTGGCCACCAGTGTTTGGCGCAGGCATTTGGCGGCAAGGTGGTGTTGGCTGGCAGTGTCATGCATGGCAAAACATCTAAGGTGCATCATGATTCCAAGGGGCTGTTTCAGCAGATTGATAGTCCATTTTTAGCCACTCGCTATCACTCTCTTGTGGTGGATGAGCAAAGCCTGCCTTCGGAGTTTGAAATAACGGCTTGGACTGAAAAAGAGCCTGGAAAAACCGATGAGATTATGGGCTTGCGTCA
Source organism: Agarilytica sp. (assembly GCA_033852165.1). Taxonomy (GTDB): domain Bacteria; phylum Pseudomonadota; class Gammaproteobacteria; order Pseudomonadales; family Cellvibrionaceae; genus Agarilytica. The sequence continues at coordinate 175,934 of JAWSUZ010000074.1, forward strand.
TAAGCAAAATCCGTCCTACGGTGTTCAATTCCACCCCGAGTCCATTTTGAGTGAAAGTGGCCATCAGCTATTTAAAAATTTTGTAGATCTTTAACGTTATCAATTTTTTAATTTAAAGAGAATCATATGAATATTCGTGATGCCTTGTCCAAAGTTGTGGAAAAGCAAGATCTTGAGCAGAGTGAAATGCATTCGGTTATGAAGGAAATCATGACTGGAGAGGCAACTCCGGCGCAAGTGGGCGCTTTTCTGGTTGCCTTAAGAATGAAGGGTGAGACGATCGATGAGGTCACCGGAGCGGCTCAAGTCATGCGAGAGCTCGCAACTCCTGTATCTATAGATGTTGAATTTATGGTGGATACCTGTGGAACCGGTGGTGATGGGGCAAACTTATTTAATGTCTCCACTGCATCGGCCTTTGTTGTGGCTGCGGCAGGTGGGCATGTAGCGAAACATGGTAATCGCTCTGTATCCAGCTCTACAGGTAGCGCTGATGTGTTAGAGCAAGCCGGTGTGAATTTGTCTGCAACACCAGAGCAAGTTGCACGAGCAGTTGAGCACGTTGGGGTGGGATTTATGTTTGCTCCAGCTCATCACGGAGCCATGAAGCATGCAATTGGACCTCGGCGTGAACTGGGGCTGCGCACCATTTTTAATATGTTAGGTCCGATCACTAACCCGGCTGGAGTGAAGCGCCAGGTGTTAGGCGTTTTTGATCGTGATCTTTGTCGTCCTATGGCGGAAGTGTTACAGCGTTTGGGCAGTCAGCACGTGATGGTTGTTCATGCCGAAGATGGGCTTGATGAAATTTCAATTGCTTCACCGACGTTTGTCGCTGAGTTGCGTGATGGCGATATACAAGAGTATAAAATCGATCCTCAGGATTACTCGTTGGCTCATGCTGATTTGTCGGGTTTAAGTGTGGATAGTGCTGAACAATCACTGAGTTTAATTGATGGCGTCTTTTCTAAGAAAGAAGGTCAGCGTTTTGAAAAGGCTCGAGATATTGTGGCGATTAATGCCGGTGCCGCGATTTATGTTTCAGGTCTTACTGATTCTCTAGCGAATGGTATCTCAATGGCTGAAGACGCCATTGGTAGTGGTGGGGCGAAAGAAAAACTGAAAGAACTTGTAGAATTTACATCCGTAACGAATTAATTGAGAGAGAACGTTGTGACGGGAACACCGGATATATTAAAAAGAATCATAGCGCGTAAGCATGAAGAGATTGCGGAACGCAAAAAACAAAACAGCCTGTCTGAGCTTAAGTCTGCTTCTTTAGGAATTGCTCCTGGTCGTGGTTTTGTTGAGGCTATAGAGAATAAGATTGAGCTGGGCTTGCCTGCGGTTATTGCCGAGATTAAAAAAGCATCGCCGAGTAAAGGCGTCATCCGCGAAGATTTTAATGCACCCGAAATTGCCAAAAGTTATGAGGCGGGTGGGGCTGCGTGTTTATCCGTATTAACTGACGTTGATTTTTTTCAGGGGGCTGATGAATATTTGCAGCGCTCACGTGAAGCCGTTAGTTTGCCTGTGATACGAAAAGACTTTATGGTTGATGAATACCAGATATATGAGTCTAAAGTTCTGGGGGCTGATTGTATTTTATTAATTGTTGCTGCATTAGATAAAGCGCAGTTGATTGGCCTCAATGAGGTTGCTCTCGAAATCGGATTGGACGTGTTAGTTGAGGTGCATAACCAGGGCGAGCTAGATCTGGCTTTGGAGCTTCCAAACCGTTTATTAGGGATCAATAATCGAGATTTGCATAGTTTTGATGTCAGCCTCGACACGACGTTATCGCTCATGGCCAATATTCCTGATGATAAAATTATTGTAACGGAAAGTGGTATTCACGGTCAGCAGGATGTTGAGTTGATGCGTAAGAATAATGTGAACGGGTTTTTAGTTGGGGAGACGTTTATGCGGCACCCAGATCCGGGCGCCAAACTTAGAGAGTTGTTCTTTTAGTCGTCTATAATACGATTTTTGTGGAAGCTTAAACTTTTGCGTTGACCGATATCCTTTCGGATTAATCGGTTAACGTGTTCCGTATACCACCATGGTTTTTCCTTTAACGGAAACTAAACCCTGGTCTTCTAGGGTTTTCAGAACTCGGCCTACCATCTCACGAGAGCAGCCTACAATTCGACCAATTTCTTGGCGGGTGATTTTAATCTGCATTCCGTCTGGGTGAGTCATTGCGTCAGGTTCTTTACATAGGTCCAGCAATGTTCGTGCGACCCTGCCTGTTACATCCAAGAAGGCTAAATCACCAACTTTCCGGGTTGTATTTCTGAGTCGTCTCGCCATTTGGGAGCCGAGTGAGAACAAAAACTCTGGGTGCAATTCTGAAATTTCATTAAACTTGGCGTATGAAATTTCGCCAATTTCACATTCACATTTAGCTCTTACCCATGCGCTTCGACTGTCTTGTTCGTCAAACAAGCCCATTTCACCGAAAAAGTCACCATCGTTAAGGTAGGCAACAATCATCTCTCGGCCTTCTTCGTCTTCAATTAAGACGGTGACCGAACCTTTAATTATGTAATAGAGCGAATCACTTTTGTCCCCTGCGTATATAAGCGTGCTTTTTGCTGGGTAGCGACGTCTATGGCAATGACTAAGAAATTCGTCTGCGTTTTCGATATGGCGAGTAAGTGAAACAGGAACCAATGTAGAAACCTCTATTATTAGAATTCATCCGTCTACTGTTCGAGTATAACCCCTAAGAGAGATAATGCACCACACCCCTCTGTAATATTTGCGGGATGGATTAGCTTTAGCAAAAACTCTGAGCTGTGTTAATCTCCTCGAATTAGACAGAGACAGTTATTGGGGTTCAGTATGCAAGCAACAGTTAGTTGGTTAGATGGAGTGTCATTTGAGGGGAAGTCGGGCAGTGGTCACTCAGTCATTATGGACGGTCCTCCTGATCATGGAGGGCAAAACAAAGGCGTTAGGCCTATGGAAATGCTTTTGCTGGGGCTTGGTGGTTGTGCTTCCTTTGATGTTATGTCGATATTGCAAAAGTCTCGACAAAAAGTCACCGATTGTAAGGTTGAATTAGACGCCGAAAGAGTTGATGCCGTACCCTCCGTGTTTAGTAAAATCAGTATGAAGTTTATTGTCTCAGGTGAAAGCCTGAAGGAGTCGCAGGTGGCTCGTGCTGTTGAGTTATCAGCAGAAAAGTATTGTTCCGCGTCCATTATGTTCGAAAAAGCGGGTGTTGAGCTGATCCACAGTTATGAGATTGTTGGCGTTTAGCCGTTCTCTAATGGCTATATATTCAATGTGTTGCCTCCTACTTTGATGTGGAGGCAACTCGTCTTTTTTCTCTATCTCTCTTTTCTCTTTATCTATTCTCTGATTAGGTCAAATCCTGTAGGCCAGCTCGGTCATTACTTTAGATATTGCGGACATTGCTGACTTGATTGGCGCGGGGAAGTTGTAGCCTCCGGCTTGGAGTGCCATATGACCGTGCCTCTCTTCATCTATTAGCATTTGCTCTACGATGGCTTTTGATTCGAAATCTGTTTCCGGCAGGCTTTTTAGGTGATGAGACAGATGCTTACACACCTGCTCTTCGGTTGCGGCAACAAAGCCCAAGCTTACTTTATCGCTGATGAGGCCAGCTGTTGCTCCGATGCCAAACGAGAGCGAATACCAAATCGGGTTGAGTAAGCTGGGGCGGCTATTGAGTTTTGCGAGCCTCTTTTCGCACCAAACCAAGTGATCAATTTCTTCTTCCGCGGCCTGGGCCATTTCGTGCCGAATTTTCGGTAGCTTTGCGGTGAGGGCTTGCCCTTGGTAGAGCGCTTGGGCGCAGACTTCTCCTGTATGGTTAACCCGCATAAGCCCCGCGGCATGTTTTGACTCTGTTTCGCTCAGCTCTGTCTTATCTGAACTCTCAGGTTTGGGCGTGGGGCGTTTGGCGTGATTGGCTCGAGTAGAAAGGCTTCTTAATGCGGTGTCGATACCGCATATTGCTTGATCAATGAAGCTTAAATGTCGTTCTGTTTGTTTGGTCATGGTATTGCTTAGGTCTGTGGACTTAAATAAAGTGATAGTTACAACTAACTAGTGACGAGCCAGTTCTGGACGGACACTAACTATTGGTATTCCCGCACATGAATAATAATGACTTAAGATTAATACTCAATGCAAAGGTTTCGTTGGTTGTAATTGAAACATATGATGAATTAAGAGCGCTTTCGCTCTTAGAAAGCCTGTTCCAATACGAGAAGATTCCTGCTTGGCGTTGGTCTGTGACCGAAGGTTTATCCAGTTTAGGCTTTGGGATGAGCCTAAATGCTAAAGAATCGATTGTCGAGCCTGAGTCTGTACTCAAACACATTAAAAGTTGCGAAGAAAAAAGCGCTTTTGTTTTGTGTGATTTTCACCCATTCCTGGACGAAGCAAAAAACATACGTTTTTTAAAGGATATTGTCTTTAGCCCTGCTGGCCATAAAGTCGTTTTGGTCAGTCATCAACTCTCTCTTCCTCCTGAACTTTCTCGTTACGCAGCTTCTGTCAGTCTTTCGATGCCATCAGAAGATGAGATTTTGGCAATTATTCGAGAGGAGGCTAGGGTATGGGCAGCCAGTAACAACAAGTCGAGAATTAAAACCGATAGCCTTACTCTGCAGAAGCTCGTCGGGAATCTAAAGGGCTTACCTCACCAAGATGTGAGACGTTTGGCTCATGGGGCAATAGCCGATGATGGTGCGATTACTGAATCGGATTTGCCGGAGCTGGCTCGTCGTAAGTTTGAGTTGATGGATATGGAGGGCGTATTACACTTTGAGTTTAGCTCGGCACATTTACGTGAAGTCGGTGGTTTGAACGCGCTAAAAAAATGGTTAGAAGACCGGCGGCATATGGTCACCAAGGATACTGACGCCAAAGGTGACAAGCATTTGGATGCTCCAAAAGGGGTTTTACTCTTTGGCGTGCAGGGCGGTGGTAAAAGTTTGGCTGCAAAATCTATTGCTGGGGTTTGGGGGCTACCGCTTTTGAGGCTGGATATGGGAGCCTTATTTAATAAGTATGTTGGTGAAACAGAGAAAAATTTGCGCGAGGCCTTGAAGCTCGCAGACCTAATGTCGCCTTGTGTCTTGTGGATGGATGAGATTGAAAAAGGCATGTCTCAGGAGGGGGCTGATAATGCGACCAGCAAGCGATTATTAGGGACGTTATTGACGTGGATGTCAGAACGGAAAAGCAAAGTCTTTTTAGTGGCGACGAGTAACGATATCAGTATGTTGCCTCCAGAACTGATGCGTAAAGGCCGCTTTGATGAAATCTTTTTTGTCGATTTGCCCGATCAAATAACACGTACGATGATATTTCGAATTCATTTGAAAAGGCGAGGTTTAGAGCTTGAAGGTTTTGATCTTGGCGTGCTTGCCGATGTGACGGAAGGGTTTACTGGTGCTGAGATTGAGCAGGCCGTTGTGAGCGCAACATACTCAGCGTCCGCTCGTGAAGAAGCGGTGACTCAGGCTCATGTTGCAGATGCCATCCATAAAACTCAGCCATTGTCCGTTGTAATGGCTGAGCGCATCAATGAATTACGGTCTTGGGCTAAAGAGAGGGCAGTATTTGCCAACTAGTGCCTACCCAGATATTTGATCTGAGCGGGCACTCCTTAGTGCTTTCCAGCTGCGCTAGCTAGTGCCCATCCAGAAATAGGCTCTGCTGCGGAAAAATAAAAACACTCATCTTTGCGTCACTACATGTAGTTGTTTGCAATAAGCAAACGCCCACATGTAGTGACGCAAATCTAAGAATTTTTATTTCTCCTCGCGACGAGCCATTTCTGGACGGGCACTAGCTAGTTTCGCGAGCAATAGCTCTGTATGCAATATCTTTTCGGTAGAAAAGAGCATCCCAGTCAATAGTCTCTGCTAGAGCGTAAGCATTCTTTTGTGCTTCTGTAATCGACTCGCCTAATGCTGTTGCGCAAAGTACACGCCCACCACTAGTGACGACATTCTCTCCCTCGAGCTTCGTGCCAGCATGAAAGATCTTGGCGTTGGAACTTTCTTGGCCATCATCAAGCCCTGAGATGACTTTGCCTTTTTCGTAGCTGGCAGGATAACCGCCTGCTGCTAGTACAACGCCAACAGCTGGACGCTCATCCCATTCGGCATTTGTTTTATCAAGATTGCCGTCAATTGCCGCAAGGCACAGTTCTGACAAGTCTGACTGCAAGCGCATCATAATAGGCTGTGTTTCTGGGTCTCCGAAACGGCAGTTGTATTCAATAACTCTAGGGGCTCCATTGTTGTCGATCATTAGCCCTGCATACAAAAAGCCGGTGTAATCATTTCCTTCTGCCTTCATACCTTCAATCGTTGGAATGATGACTTCTTTCATTACGCGTTCGTAAACTTCTGGGGTTACCACTGGTGCGGGAGAGTAAGCTCCCATTCCTCCAGTGTTTGGCCCAGTGTCTCCGTCGCCAACTCGTTTATGATCCTGGCTGGTGGCCATTGGCAATACGTTATTCCCGTCGGCAATGACGATGAAACTAGCCTCTTCACCGGCTAGGAATTCCTCAACCACGACACGGCAGCCAGCTTCACCAAAGACATTACCCGATAGCATGTCTTCGATAGCGCTTTCGGCCGTTGCCAGATCTTCAGCGACGATAACGCCTTTACCAGCGGCTAAACCATCGGCCTTAATGACGATGGGAGCACCGACTTTACGTACGTAGCTTAGGGCGTCGTTAACATCCGTGAAGGTTTGGTAAGCGCCGGTGGGAATATTGTGGCGAATACAAAAATCCTTAGTAAAGGATTTAGAGCCTTCAAGTTGTGCGGCACCTTTTGACGGCCCGAAACATTTGAGTTTGCGCTCATTAAAGTAATCGACAATACCCTCTACCAAGGGGGCTTCAGGCCCGATAATGGTCAGTCCGACCTCGTTTTTTTCGGCAAAATCTGCTAATGCAGTGAAATCCATAACGTCAATCGCGAGGTTTTCTAATTTTGCTTCTAGGGCTGTACCTGCATTTCCTGGTGCAACAAAGACCGTTTCAACGGCCTCATTTTGGGCTGCTTTCCAGGCTAGGGCGTGTTCGCGACCGCCGCTGCCTATCACAAGTATTTTCATGATGATATTTACCTTAACGTAGTACTTAGTGACGGAAGTGACGCATGCCAGTGAATACCATGGCGATTCCATGTTCGTCTGCTGCTGCGATGACTTCTTCATCACGCATTGAGCCGCCAGGTTGAATAACTGCACTAATTCCCGCTGCTGCGGCGTTATCTAAACCGTCGCGAAACGGAAAGAATGCATCGGAAGCCATTACGGATCCTTTGACTTCCAAACCGGCATGTTCCGCTTTAATTCCGGCGATACGAGCTGAGTTGATGCGACTCATTTGGCCTGCACCGACACCGATTGTTTGCCCGTCTTTTGCATAGATGATGGCGTTGGACTTGACCATTTTGCCGACTTTCCACGCGAAGAGTAGATCTTGCAGTTGGGCATCTGTTGGCGCGACTTTGGTGACAACTTTCAAGTCGTCAAGAGTGATAGTGCCTTGGTCGCTGTCTTGAACGAGTAAGCCGCCAGTAACGCGTTTGTAGTCTAGCTTTGATGTTTTGTCATTATTCCACGATCCACACTCGAGCAAGCGAACGTTCTTTTTCGCTTCGACGATAGAAACGGCTTCCGCTGATATCGACGGAGCGATAATGACTTCAACAAATTGCTTGTCGACAATGGCTTGGGCTGTAGCGGCGTCAAGTTCACCGTTGAAAGCGATAATTCCACCGAATGAAGATTCAGGATCAGTTGCAAAAGCTTTCTCGTAAGCACCCAAAAGTGTTTCGGCTTGAGCGACGCCACAAGGGTTCGCATGTTTAACGATTACACAGGTGGGAGCTGTAAATTGCTTTACGGTTTCTAAAGCTGCATCGGTATCGGCGATATTGTTGAACGAGAGGGCTTTACCTTGAATCTGTTTTGCGGTTGCGACGCTTGCTTCAGAAAGCGTACTTTCCACATAAAATGCCGCGTTTTGATGGGGGTTTTCACCGTAGCGAAGCGGTTGTTTTTTCTCGAACTGGAGGTTAAAGGTACGCGCGAAATTTTCGTCGCCTTGTTTAACTTTTTTACCCAGATAATTCGCAATGGCGCCATCATAGGAGGAGGTGTGTTCAAATGCTTTAACCGATAAATCGAAGCGTGTTGACAGGGCAAGTGCACCTGTATGCTCGGTCATTTCCTCGATTACTGTTGTGTAATCAGAAGTATTTACGACAATAGCAACGTCGTTATAATTTTTAGCGGCTGCACGAACCATTGTTGGGCCACCGATATCAATATTTTCAATGGCTGTGGCTAAGTCACAATCTGGGTTGGCAATGGTATTTTCAAATGGGTAGAGGTTCACGACAACCATATCAATTTCTTGAATGTCATGAGCTTTCATGATCTCGTCGTCGGTGCCGCGACGGCCTAAAATGCCACCGTGAACTTTAGGGTGTAGTGTCTTAACGCGTCCGTCCATCATCTCCGGAAAGCCTGTGTAGTCTGAGATCTCGATGGCTGGGATGCCGCTCTCTTTCAGTAAACGAAAGGTGCCGCCGGTAGAAAGTATTTCGATATCCAGCGCGGTTAGCTGCTGGGCGAATTCTACGATGCCCGTTTTGTCTGAGACGCTAATAAGAGCGCGTTTGACTCTGACTAATTTTTCAGTCGATGTCATTTTTTGAAAATTCCTGCAGTGACTTATTCAGAATGAGAAGGTTTGGTTCAGAATAAGAAGGTTTGGATTTAAGTGTTTAGCTGAGTTTTCGATGCGGACGAAAGTCTCAGCTAACCAGGTACACGACACATAGAGAGTCATGGATAACTATGATTGAAACGACTTGGGTTTACGAATAGATCAAGTCGATTACAACTGAATTATATGGTGTTGCAAATACGGGCTGCGAAGTTTCGCAGCCTCATAAGGTGTTACAAACTATAGTAAGCCGTATTGTTTCAGTTTTTTGCGTAAAGTGCCTCGGTTTAAGCCGAGAACATTTGCTGCTTTAGTTTGGTTGTGGCGAGTATATTTCATCACAACTTCAAGCATTGGAGCTTCTACTTCAGCCTGTACCATCTCGTAGACATCAGTTACATCTTGTCCATCGAGGTGTTGAAAGTAATTGCTTACGGCTTTTTCTACGCAATCGCGAAGAGATTGGTCTTGTGGAGCGCTATAAGAATCTTGGCCGGGTGCCTGTTGCTGTGTGCCAAGTTCCTTGGTGCGATCATTTAGAAGCGTATCCGCAGTGTTCATGCTACTTTTTCCTCGTTTTGGTGTGGCCGTTTAAGTAAAGATTGGACGGCATCTAATTGTGATTGAATGGTGTTTAATGTATAAAAATTTTGAATATTGGTAACGGTATTGCCGAGATGTTGTTGGCAGTACCATGCAAAGTGTTTACGTGCGATACGAACCCCTTTGACGTCACCATAATGTTTGTATAGGTCCTTAAAGTGCTCCTCCATGATTTGTATTATTGTGTGTTCCTTCGGTAATGGGCCAGAAACCCCCTGGTCCAAAAAATTTGATACTTGAGTAAAAAGCCAAGGGTTGCCAAAAGAGGCTCTTCCCAGCATTACAGCTTTTGCTTTTGTGTAATCCAGCACAAACTTTGCTTTTTCTGGAGAGTTTATGTCTCCATTTGCGATAACCGGAATGGACACATTGCGAACAATCTTGGCAATGTTGTCGTATTCTGCTTCCCCTTGGAATCGGCAAGCTCGCGTTCTGCCATGGACTGCGATAGCAGCTATGCCCGCATTTTCCGCTATTTTGGCGATCGTCACGCCATTACGGTTGTCTGTATCCCAACCTGTTCGCGTTTTGAGCGTGACGGGTACATCAACACCTTGAACAACGCTGGATAGTATTTCTGCTACAAGTTTTTCATCTTTTAGTAATGCTGAGCCCGCGAGCTTTTTACAGACCTTTTTGGCTGGGCACCCCATATTGATATCAATAATTTGAGCGCCTAATGACACGGCATGTTGTGCTGCTTGCGCCATAAGGACAGGGTCTGAACCGGCAATTTGGACGCTATTGGGAATTTGACTGGATTGGTCATGGACCAGGCGACAGAGACTCTTGCTACTGTTCCACAACGTAACATCGCTCGTGATCATTTCGGATGTGGTTAAACCTGCCCCTAGTTTTTGACAGATTTTTCGAAATGGTAAGTCAGTTACGCCAGCCATAGGGGCTAAAAGCACCTGGCTATCGATAGCGTAAGGCCCAATGGTAAACAAAAAATACTCCCCAATTTGATTTGCAGCACGGTCAACACTGAAAACGCTCAAATTTTATCAGTCTTGGATCAACATTCCCTAGACTTTATAGTCTCTAACCACTTACTAATTGGTCGTTTTAGGTCAGTTTGTTAGCTGATATACTTCTTGGGTCCCCACCCAAAAACGGTCGCTATAATAACGTGTGTTTTTGTCTTTTGGAATGTATATTTTAAGCAGATTGATCAAAAAGTTAACAATTTCATAAATATATGACACAGTACATATTGTTCAGCTGCAAATATGGGAATAAGTAATAATGATTGAAGCGATATCGACTCAACGAGCGTTTAATGACCTATTTAAGTGCGTTCAGCTTAGTTGACGATAATGATTTTATATCCGGTAGCCTCTTCACCTGGATCTGCTATTTCAATAGCAATATGAATAGGTTGTAATTTAGGCATGTTTTTTCGGCCTGAAAGCTCTCCTCCCAAGTATTCGCTGGGGGTTAGGCGGCGAGCGGCAACAACTTTATCGCGATTATCTGTAAATACGACATCGAGAGTTGGAAAGGTCTGTTCAAATCGAGCTGTATTTTGAATGACGGCATCTACAATCAATGCATTTGGAACTTTTGGGTGAGACCTTACTATTAGGTTCGCAGAGCGAATTTTACTTCTATCGATGAGCTCTGGAAGCGTGCAGGAAAAAGATTGGCATATCTGTGCGTAATAACCGCGATAGGGCTCGATAAGACTGAGGGTAGGCATTTTTATCCAGGCAATTTGCCCTAGCAAAACGGCACCTGCAAGAAGAGAGAGGCATGCCCACAACTTACGAGACTGCCAGAATTTAGTCTGTCCATGCCAGTCAAACTCTACCGGTTCCGGTTCAATGGCGGCGAGGTAATCGGTTCTGGTGGTCGAGAGGGGTTGTGCGTAAACCTGAGCATTGTCGGAATGGCCGAACTCTTCGGTTTCAACATCATCGTATTCGTTAAAAAGTTCTTTTTCTGCTTGAGATGACGATCGCTCGGTTTCCTCTTCAATGATCTGGAAGCTATTTTGATTGAAATTACTTGGTGTTTCTTCTTTGTAGGAGTGTCTTTCGTCGGACTGATGGCCTGATGGTTCGGGTTGTTCGATTTCGGGTTCATCGTCGTTTAGTAGGTCAAGAGCCCAAGATTCGTCTTGGGGGACATCTCCATGATCGTCATCGTGAAGCGCTTCACGTTCGAAAAGGTTAAGTTCTGACTCGACTGATTCAGCACCGGCAAACATTCCATCGTCAAATTCTTCACGAAAATCATCGATCTTAGCGGTGGTTGTAGTGCCAATTTCCATTGTGTCACTAATTAAAATGTCATCATCTTGGAGAGTCATTTCGTTCTCATGAGAGTTTTCTTCAGGAGACGGAAGAAGGTGTTTTTTTGCGTCAAATACGGACAGGCATGAGCCGCATCTTACTGAGCCTTTAGCTGAGCTTAAGTGTGCGTCCGATATGCGAAATGATGTTGCGCATTTGGGGCAGCGAGTAACATTGTCAGCCATTAAGAGCCGTTCCTAGGTTTGGTGCCGGTAATGCAGAGCCAGTTTTCTTGCTCGTCGATACAGTCAATATTAATCACTGTTGAGTAGGCGTCAACAATTGCTTGCTTCTGAATACTGAGAATTCCAGAAAGGCAGATTTTACCGCCCGGTTTTATCAAGGCTGTTAACGTTGGCGCTAATTCGACAAGAGGGCCAGCGAGAATGTTTGCAAAGACAAAGTCTACCTCTTCAGTGGGGCTCTTGTTTGGGAAGTAAACGGGAAAACGTTCTGGGCTCAGCTGATTGCGCTTTATGTTTTCCACTGTTGCGACGAGCGCTTGTGGATCGATATCAACTCCGCTGACAGAATGAGCGTCAAGAAGCAGGGCCGCGATCCCCAAAATACCGGAACCACAGCCATAATCGATAACAGTTTTATCGAGCATGCTCTGCTCGGCTATCCATTTCAAGCACAAAAATGTGGTGGGGTGAGTACCTGTGCCGAATGCTAGTCCGGGGTCTAGCATTAAATTTACAGCATTGGGGTTGGGCGTTTCACACCAGCTAGGACATATCCAAAAATTCTCTGAGCACTGGATGGGTTTGAAGTGCTTCATCCATTCCCTTTGCCAATCTTTATCTTCAAGTATGTGCCACTGAGAGGTGGAAGCGTTTTCATTGCAGCGTGACAGTATTTGGTCGAGTGTCGACTTAGTATCGATATCAGCTTCGAATAGGCCGGTTACGCGGGTTTCACTCCAGAGGGGGACTTCGCCCAATGCGGGTTCGAATATGGGTTCGTCGGCATTGTCTTCAAACGTTACAGATAACGCGCCATATGATTCCATTGCGGATTCTATATTCGAGGCGTTGCTGGGATTGGTGTTAATTCTGAGTTGTAACCATGGCATAAGCGAGGGGGTATCGGAGAATATGTGGCTCGCCAGGAGCCACAAAGATTATAGGGCTATAGACCGAGTTTCTTTTCGAGGTAGTGGATATTTACACATCCCTCAATAAATCCTTTATCGGTGACGAGGTCTTTTTGCAGCTCTGTATTAGTTTTGATTCCATCGATTGCAAGTTCATCCAGCGCCACACTCATTTTTTTCAACGCGGTATTGCGATCGTCTGCGTGAGTTATGATTTTGGCAATCATTGAGTCGTAATAAGGCGGAACTTTGTAGCCACCGTACAAGTGTGAATCAACGCGAACGCCAAGACCTCCAGGGGAATGAAACTTATCGACTTGCCCTGGGCAAGGCATGAAGGTTACCGGATCTTCGGCATTGATTCGACATTCGAATGCGTGGCCGTTGAGCACAATATCTTCTTGTTTTAGGCTGAGTTTATTGCCCGCGCAGACACTGATTTGCTCCTTAATAAGGTCGATACCGGTGATCATTTCGGTAACGGGGTGCTCTACTTGAATACGCGTGTTCATTTCGATGAAACAGAACTGTTCGTTTTCATACAAAAACTCAAAAGTTCCGGCGCCTTTGTAGCCAATCTTGTTACACGCATTAATACAAGAGGTATAAACTTCTTGACGAACATGATCTGGGATGCCAGGAGCTGGCGCCTCTTCCAGCACTTTTTGGTGGCGGCGCTGCAAAGAGCAGTCGCGATCAAATAGGTGAACAGTGTTCCCTTGACCGTCTGACATAATCTGCACTTCAACATGGCGAGGGTTCTGAAGGTATTTCTCCATGTAAACCGTGGGGTCACCAAAAGCTGCGGCAGCTTCTGTTTGAGTGATTTGGATGGATTGCCATAACGATTCAGCGTCATGAACAACACGCATGCCTCGTCCACCACCACCGGATGCCGCTTTGATGATCACGGGGTAGCCAATAGTGGCTGCGCAATCTTGGCATGCTTGCTCGTTATCCGGCACTGGGCCATCGGAGCCTGGAACCGTCGGAACGCCAGCTTTCTTCATGGCCTCGATTGCCGATACCTTATCGCCCATTAAGCGAATAACGTCTGGATCTGGGCCGATGAAAGTGAAACCGCTTTTCTGTACTTGTTCAGCAAAATTAGCATTTTCGGCTAGGAATCCGTAGCCTGGATGAACGGCGACAGCATTAGTGATTTCCATTGCCGCGATAATTGCAGGAACATTTAAGTAACTATCAGCCGAAGCGTTTGGGCCGATACAAATGGATTCGTCAGCGAGTCTTACGTGCTTTAGGTTTTTGTCTACTTTTGAATAGACAGCAACCGTTTTTATATTCAGTTCTTTACATGCGCGAAGTATGCGCAGGGCAATCTCGCCACGGTTGGCGATGAGTATTTTATCAAACATGATTAACCCCTTGTGCCTTAGGCAATTCTCACGAGTGGTTGGTCAAATTCGACTGCTTCGCCATCTTTGATAAGAATCGCTTCGATAACGCCAGCTTTATCGCTTTCGATTTGGTTCATCATTTTCATTGCTTCAATGATGCAAATTGGGTCGCCCACTTTTACGGTTTGTCCAACTTCAGCAAAGGGAGCCGCGCCAGGGCTAGGAGCAGAATAAAAGGTGCCAACCATAGGCGAGTCTACGGTGTGACCGCTAACAACTTCAGGCTCTACTGCAGCTTGTGGGATGGCAGGAGCGGGGGCAGCAACAGGAGCTGCTTGAACAGGCGCAACAATAGGGTTAATAGCTACATTAGCAGCGGGGCCGCCACGGCTAATGCGTACTGATTCTTCGCCTTCTTTAATTTCTAGCTCGGATACGTTTGATTCTTCTAGAAGCTCGATAAGCTTTTTAATTTTACGAATGTCCATTACATACTCACTATTATGGTCTGTGTAATTGTTTTAATTGTTTTGTTTGTTGTCTTTTAGGTGATGCAGGGCGGCGTTTAGAGCAAGTGCATAGCTCTGAGGACCAAAACCACAAATAACACCTTGTGCAATGTCAGAAAAATAGGAATGTTTTCGAAATTCTTCGCGAGCATGCACATTGGATAGGTGGCACTCGATAAAAGGTATTTCGACAGCGATAAGCGCATCGCGTAAAGCGACGCTAGAATGTGTGAAACCCGCAGGGTTTATAATAATGAAATTAATACCTTCAGTACGTGCATCGTGAATTCTATCGATGAGTTCGTACTCTGCGTTACTTTGCAAAACCTGGATATGGTGGCCATGCTCAAAGCATACGGTACTCAATTGAGTATTGATGTCTTCTAATGTGGTATGTCCATAGATTTCAGGTTCTCGAGTTCCCAGCAAATTAAGGTTTGGGCCGTGAAGAACCAAAATAGTTGCCATGGGATGAAGCCTCAATCAAATTGGATATCATGAAATATGCCTTCCTGTAGCAGGCTTAGATAAGCGGCTAAGAAAAATGCTGGGCAATGCAAAAAAACGCGGCATGCCTCAGCTGACAGAAGAGGCAAGATTGTGCCCAATTTGCAGGGCACTGTCCATGAAAAAGTGGAAATTGGCGGAATTCACCGAAGTTCGAAGAAGTTTAGGCGTGTTTTACTTGATCGCCTTTGTCATTGACTCGATTACTCGGGCTTTAGTGAGAACTTGAGGCAAGACTTCGGGGGCAGTATTTTTAGACGCAGGATACATAAGATAAAGAGGAACTCCGCTACGCCCGAATTGCTCTAACAGATCCGAAATATCAGGATCAGTATTGGTCCAGTCTCCCTGAAGCATTACGATATCATTTAATAGTGCAAATTTAATAACATCTTCGGTATTGAGCGCAATGCGTTCGTTGAATTTACATGTGATGCACCAATCTGCAGTCAGGTCGATAAAAACGGGTGTTCCTTCGTCCCTTAATTGTTCAAGTTTTAGTGGGCTGTAGGCTTCCCATAAACCATTTTCGTCGTCGTTAAAATCTGCCACTGTCCAGCCGATATAACCGGCTGCAATTATGCTTATGGTCGCCAAACCTTTGGTAAAAACTTTACCTCCGGAGCTTTGAGTGCGTTGTTGGGTTAGCCAAATACCAAAACTAATGAGGACTGCTCCACTTAGTACCGCCATAGCTCCAGCGCCCGACGTTTGATTGGCGAGTACCCAAAGCAGCCATACTGCGGTGAGGTAGAGAGGAAATGCCAGAACTTGTTTCAGCGTTTCCATCCACTGCCCAGGAGCCGGAAGGCTTCGCGCGAGGAATGGGCTATAGCTGAGTAAAATAAAGGGTAAAGCCATTCCAAAACCCAGTGCCGCAAAGATAGATAGAGCGATATAAGCCGGTTGTGTTATTGCGAAGCCAAGAGCTGTGGCCATAAACGGTGCGGTACAGGGGCTTGCGACCAAAGCTGCTAAAACACCGGTAAAGAATGACGATTTTAGACCCTCTCCAGCGGTAAGAGATTGACCGGCGCCCATCATGCTAGTGCCAAGGTAAAACATTCCGGACAGGCTTAAGCCCATAACAAAAAATAAGTAGGCCATAAATGCGACGAAGCCCGGCTGTTGTAATTGAAAACCCCAGCCAAGAGATTCCCCTGCGTTGCGCGCGACTAAAATCACACTCGCAGCTAATACAAATGAACCAACAACGCCGGCAGTATAGGCCCAGCCGTGCATTTTTTGTTTGCTAGGGCTTATGTTTTTCGCAGAGGCTAGGCTAAGGGCTTTGAGTGATAAAACGGGGAATACGCAAGGCATGAGGTTCAAAATGAGGCCGCCTAAAATGGCTCCGAGAATCACGAATGGAATGAACGGGGCTTCATCTTGTTGAGGTGCGGAGCTTTTTTTTTCGTTTTGGTTGCTGTCTGAAGCCGCTTGGGGAGTCATTGTGGTGGTTTTGGTTTCTAGGATGCTGCCATCTTCAGTTACCGTGAAATATTGGCTGCGCGGGGGGTAACACAACCCAGCATCTGCACAGCCCTGTGAGCTGACCTTGAGCTCGTAGGGCGGAGATAAGGTGGTAACTCCACTGATATTGGTAGAGTCATAATAGACTTCGACTTCTTTTTGAAAGATCTCATCAAACTTTTTCTTGCCAGGGGTAAATGATAGCTCTACGTTTTCAGATTGGCTTATGTTGCGCACTTCTAGCTTGAACTGGTGCTGATAGAGGTAGTATCCAGGGTGGATGCTCCAGGCGAAGGTTATGTTGTTGGCGGAGCGAGCCGGTGCCACTTGGTAGGCTTCGTCGACCTTTAAAAATTCTGGCTCTGATTGAGTGGAGAAAAGCCCGACTGAATTGCTCTGTTCAAGGGGGGAGGCTGCAGAAGCGAGAACGCTAAAGCTAGCTGAGAGGGATAATAAGGACAAAATGAAAACTAATCTACGCATAATATCGTCTTTGTTTTAAGCTATGACTATTCAAATCTCGATAGTGAGCTGTCAATCCTACCAAGCCTGATTGAAAGTTTAAATCAGAGTTGTTGGTCTGTATTTCCAATGACCTATAGAGCTGAAGCCGCGGGGCAAGTTCAACCTGATTGTTTCTGCCGGGTAAAAAGCCTAGTTTCGCAAGTATTCGTTGAAGGTATGGCTTACAATTCTGAGCAGGGTTCTTTGGCCTTGATTGGACGTCGATTGTCGTCAGGAGTTGGCTGCAGCACCTCTAATTCAATGCCCCGACTTTAAGCAATCCCCTTATATGGTTAACACGATAATATAAAAATGAGAAAGATGCAGATCGGCTCTTCATTTCAATGTTTTATTTTCCGGGCAATGTTACTGATTGGTGCATCTCTCTGTTTTAGTGCGTGTAAAACGAACACCCAAGATCAGCCCGGTCAAGAGCAAAGGCTTGAGGGTCAGAATGGGCACCGCCAGAACCGGGATAAGCCTTTGGGCAAAAAAGCAGCAGGAATTAAATTCTCTGTTGAAACGCGACTACTTATACAAGCTGAAAAAGCCTTTCGTCTGGGGCGTTATACAACTCCTCAGCATGACAATGCTTATGACAAATTTCATTCTGTCCTTTTGATCAATCCAGGAAGTTCACGAGCCCGGTCGGGATTGCAGGCGATTTTGTTGCGATATGCCGAGTTAGTAAGAGCTGCATTACAGAAAGGACGTTTGGGGGCCGCCAGTGCGTATCTTAGTCAGGTGGAATTGTTTTACCCGGCAAATGCCTTGCTAGTGGACCTTAAAAAGAATCTTCGTCTTGCCAAAGAAAAGCAGCCTGTGGAGATGTTCGTGGCAAAGGGGATCTCTTCTGGGAATGAGGAATTTAATTTGCCAATGGATGAACTGAATGATAAATCGAGTGTGATTACTCAAATATTGTCGAATATTGCTTTGCGGGTGAAAGAGACGGATGAGAGTATTTTGATATTTGCCCGAAACGATAAAGAGGGCCGCTGGATATACAGGCAGCTTAGGCAGTCCGCTTCAGGGTATCGAGTGAGAGGTGATATCCGTATCAGTCAGGCGCCAAAAGTCCGTATCCTTCCTCCCCTTTAATTAGTATTTGGCTTGGGAGTTATGCTAAATCTCGATCTATACCATAAACTTAGCTAGGTAGTGCCCATCCATAAACAGGTGCCTGCGCGAACGAATTTAAAGCGCCATTTTCACACCACAAGATATCGTTGTTTGGAATGACCAAGCGCCCATATCTTGCGGTGCAAATCTGACATTTTAAAATCGCTCTCGCTACGACCGGGTTTATGGACGAACACTAGCTAGGCTCAGCGTATGCTGAAACGGTTTAATCCTTAATAAGAGCGCTGGCTCTTGGATCTGCCGATAAATATCCCCAAAATATGAAGGTTGTTCTTTGCCCATGAGTTTGTTCCGAAGGCTGATGCTTTCTATTGTACTGTTGGTGTTAATGCTGTTGGCCGCTAATGCTTTTGTCAGCATCTATAATGCACAAAAATACTTCTCTGATCAGCTGAGTGTCGTAGCGGAAGATACGGCTACATCACTTGGTTTAACGCTTTCTCATGCAGCGCAAAGCGATGATCTTGCGCAAATCAATTCTATGATTGATGTGATTTTTGACCGAGGTTATTACCGAGATATAGCCTACAAAAATTTTGACGGTGATGCTCTTGTGTCTCGCCACCGAGAGGTTGTTGTTGAAGGGGTGCCAGACTGGTTTATCTCTCTTATACCTATTGAAGCGAACCAAGGGCAAGCTGAGGTATTGTCTGGCTGGATGCGTATGGGTGTTATTGAAGTGGATGTTCATCCAGGCTATGCCTATCGTGATTTATGGCGGGTGGTATATCAGCAAGTTTGGCTGTTTTTATTTGCGACGGTGCTGAGCTGGCTTTTGGCCGGATTGGGGTTGAAGTTATTGCTGCGTCCCTTGTTATACGTGGAGCGTCAAGCCGAAGCAATTTGCCGTAAAGAGTTTCCGATCCAAACCCAGCTCCCTCATACGCCTGAGTTAAAGCGCGTGGTCTTGGCGATGAATCGAATGGTTCAAAAAATACAAACGATGTTTGCTCAGCAGGTGGAACTGACGGAGACTTTGCGCCGAGAAAGTCATATGGACGCGTTGACTGAGCTGCCAAACCGAAAGGAGTTTGATGCAAGGCTGAATGCGTGGATGAAATCGGAGGTCGGAGGAGCGCCTTCCATTCTTTTTTTATTGCATATTCAGGGCTTGGATCGAGTGAATGACACTCTTGGGCGCGACCAGGGCGATAGCTTAGTTATGGATGTGGCGGGACTAATACAGAGTTCGCTAGACGAGTGGCCTGATATGATTCCGTCTCGGCGGTCAGGGGGGGATTTCAGTGTTTTTCTTCCGGGTGTTTTAGAATCTGAAGTTATTCCTATTCTCGATGACCTCAAGCAAAGAATGGTGGATCTAGACTGTTTTACTGTCGATTTGACAGGCCTTGACGATCCTATATCGTTTGAGTTTGGCGTCTCCTCGACTCAAAGTGCATGCGATGGAAAGCGTTTATTAAGCGCTGCGGATATTAGTATGCGTGAAATGTCGATGGCAAAAACCTCTGAATGGAGAATCCACTCGGTAGAAGATAGGTCTGGAGATATTCGTCCTGCAGGGGAGTGGCGGCAGTATTTACAACGCGCGTTAAGTAACCACTCCCTTATTTTGCATTATCAACCAGTGATGTCAGCTGATGGATCTTCGGTTATTCACTACGAAAGTTACGCACGCATTCAAGATGAGGGTCAGTTACTAAATGCAGGGGTGTTTTGGCCTTTGGTAGAGCGCTATGGTTTTGCTGACCAGATGGATCGCGCTATTGTTGAGCTGGTGTTAAGGAAAATTTCGTCATCTGAAAATGCAGACTTTTGTGTCAATCTATCTCCTCAAGCGCTGACGAATGAGGCCTTTCAATCTTGGTTATTGCGAACTTTAGCAGGATTTGGCGATTGTGCTAGTCGTCTGACTCTGGAGTTACCCGAAAAAGTACTGCGATTACCGCTCTCAAAAATAAAGTCCTTCGTTGACTCGTTAAAGCGTTTTGGCGTCTTGGTTTCGTTAGACCATTTTGGTGTTACGCCTTCTTCATTGGGAGTTTTGCAGAGCTTGTCGTTTGACTGCGTCAAAATTGATCGACGATTTACTCTTGATATTGATGCTCACATGGAAAATCGCTTTTATATCAAATCTCTTTTACAGATTGCTCAGAGTTGTGATGTCAGGGTTATCGCTGAAGGGATAGAAAATGATCGGGATTGGCAGGTTCTTTTGGGCTTGGGGATTGACGGAGGGCAAGGTTATTTATTTGCTCCTCCATCTGAGGAGCTCGGGTAATTGCGCTTTTACATCGAATGCGTATGATAGCCTTCTGAACATGGCGCGATATGCCATTTAACTAAAATAACGAATGATCTTATCCATCAAAAATGAAGTGTAATCGCCTACTTACTGCCTCTGTTTTTTTACTCGTTAGTCTTTTCTGTACTTCATGTACGCAAGAAGAGCCTCTGGTTGAAGTGCCTGCCGTCCAGGTTCCCGTATTGGTAAAAAACCTATTTATGTTCGAGTTGCCGCCGAATCGAACGACAGCGGCAGTATATGCACAAATCACAAACAATTCGGATGTAACGCAGCCGCTAAATTATATTCACTCGCCTTTAGCTGAAAATATTCAAGTACACCGTAATTTCTATGAAAACGGCATGATGCAAATGCGCCCGGTCAAAAAGTTAAGTTTATCTCCTGGAGAAACACTCAATTTAGAACCAGGCGGTTTTCACTTAATGGTATTTGGCTTATATGACCCATTAAAAGCTGGCGATACGTTTGAGATAACGTTTGAATTTGAAACGGGCCACGTGCTTACCACCCAAGTTGAAGTTCGATCTCAAGGCTGAAGGATTAGGAAATTTATGTCTGTAATCACCGATAAAATTAGTACTATTTGGCAGTCTTTAGCCCAAAAAACAAGCGATGCTCGAGGAGATTTGAACGAGTCGAACCTCTGGATAAAGGTCGTCCTGATAGGGGCAGTGCTGTATTTACTTGTATCCTTTGTTTTGGCTTTCGTGTGGAGTTCGGAGCCTGATGTTTTTTCTGTTCGTGAGCGTGCTCTAGTCGAGGTAAGTCAAGATAGCAGCAAGTTAGTGACTGGCGTATATACAACGACAGCCTTGATTCATGTCGTTGAGACAATGCTGAACAAGCCTGGAGGCTACCTTACCAACGATGTCACACTTCCCGGTTTATTATTGGATAATGTACCAAATTGGGAATACGGTGTTCTTATTCAAGTCCGTGATTTGTCTAAAGCGATGCGGGAAGCTTTTAGTCGCTCTCAATCGCAGTCTCTGGAAGATGCATACCTTGCTAATGCAGAGCCTCAATTTAATTTCAGTAATAATAGTTGGCTGTTACCGCAAACAGAATCTGAGTATAAAAAGGGCGTAGAGTATTTGCGTTTCTACCTTAGGGACCTTTCGGAACCTGCGTCTGGGTCTACTCAGTTTTACGCTAGAGCGGATAATCTGCGTTATTGGTTAAGTACTGTTGAAACTCGTCTTGGCGCGCTATCTCAAATTTTGAGCGCTAGCGTGGGTAGCAAGCGTTTAAATACGGATTCCGTTCATCAGTCGACGGTAACCCCACATGACACTATTGTTAAAACGGCTTGGCTTGAGATCGATGATAATTTTTATCTGGCGCGTGGCAGTACCTGGGCGTTGATTCATTTCTTGAAGGCGGCGGAGATTGATTTTGTTTCTGTACTAGAAAAAAAGGGCGCCTTGGTTGGTTTGCAGCAAATAATACGGGAGCTGGAAGCAACTCAACAGCCTATTCATAGCCCAATGATTTTAAACGGAGACGGCTTTGGCGTTTTGGCGAATCATTCTTTAGTTATGGCTTCTTACATTTCTCGAGCCAATGCAGGCTTAATTGATTTGCGTGATCTTTTGTCGCGGGGGTAAACGGGAGGCGCTTTAACCGAGAGTTAATCCTGTAATGAAGAGATAAAGCGCTTTAAAAATAAAGCGCTTAAAACAGGTATAAAAACTACATACTTTTTATAATCTCAGCGTGCTGTTCTGCACGTAGACGTGGACCAAATTGCGATACGACCACTGAGGCTGCTTTGCTGGCCAATTTACCCGCTGCTTCATAGTCCTGACCTTGCGTTAGCGCATACAAAAATGCGCCAGCGAACATATCTCCCGCTCCATTTGTATCGATCGCTTTTACGGCGTGAGGAGCAATACTGCACTCTTTTTCACCATCGAAAACTAAAGCGCCTTTTGGACCTAGTGTTATAGCAAAGGATTTTGCAATGGACTTTAGGGCTTCGCTGGCAGCCTCTATTGTTGAGGTTTTGGTAAAGGCTAGAGCCTCGTCTTCATTGCAAAACAGTAAATCTACTCCTTCACCAATGATGTCAGATAGGCCGTCGTGAAAAAACTCGACCATGGCTGGGTCCGATAGGCTAACGGCAGTTTTTACGCCGAGCTCTTGCGCTAATTCGCGCAGTTTTTTTGCTGCTGGTCGGCCTGTCTCAGAGGTAACGAGGTATCCTTCGATGTAGGCATACTCGGAAGCTTTTAACGCATCTAGGTCAATGTCTTCAACGGAAAGTGTTTCACTAATACCCAAAAAAGTATTCATAGTGCGTTCGGCATCTGGTGTGATTAACACCAAGCATTTACCGGTGATTCCGTCAGTAGAGCCGTTGTTCGTATGAAACTTAACCTTTGCATCACTTAGGTCTTTAAGATAAAACGTGCCGTTATCGTCGTTAGCGACTTTGCAGCTGTAGAAGGTAGATGCGCCGAAGTAGCTTGCTGCGATAATGCTGTTCGCTGCTGAGCCCCCACTAGCCCGTTTAGAGGCGACCAGGTATTCGCTGAGCTGTTCCATTAGTTCTTTTTGGCGATCGTGATCGACAAGTGTCATCACGCCTTTATCAATGTTAAATGTATCGAGGTCTTTGTCTGTAATTTCGATTTCGGTGTCAACTAGCGCGGCTCCGATACCGTATATATTGTAGTTACTCATAGGTTTTGTTCTTTGGTGAATGTTGTTGATGTTGGGTGAATTTACTCAGCCTTTGGTGTCTGTTGTTGAGAAAGGTGTTCTTTTGATAACAAAGAAGGCAAAATTGTACTCAATATTGCCCAGAAAAGGCTATATTTGGAAGGACCCTGGGGGGAAATTAACGGGAATAGGTAGATTTAATTTACTTGTTGGACTGATTTTCGTCGGATTTGGCGAATGAGGAGGCGATAGTGGTTACAGGACCTTTCTCTGTCGCTTGCAACAAGATTGTTAACGTCGTGTACATGAGCCGAAAGGCTGGGACATCGTTGGGATTTCATTAGGCATTATGTCAAAACTCATAAAAGACGAAGAAGGCGATTCAAACTCATACGCACCGGTGTTGTTGCCTTTGTCGAATGCAGCTGTTGTATCTCACTTAAAAGCCTGTCAGAAGCTGTCGGTTAATCATGCTCAAACAGGATTTATCAAGTTTGTTGCCGCATTTGATAATGCATTGGCGAGTGAGATTCAAAAGGCGCATTCAAATCAAGAAGCGGTAGATTTAGATGGCGTGCAACGTGCCTTTCGCGGTAAACAAGCAGAGTTTGAGCGATATTATTGTGGGTATCTTTCCGAGGGCTTTGTTAAGTTCAAAAAACGTAAGTTGAATACGATGGTTGGCAGCGAAGTTAGCCCTACGGAGAATGATTTAGCGTTGCTGGGTAATGAAGATTTAGAAGAAGCGATCGCAATAACCTCCCTCACCCAGAGAGCCGACGGTTATTTTGCTGAGCCTCTTTGGGCGCTCAATCAACGTTTCGCCGTGCTGAATGGCGGCTTACATGTGACCGAGTCCAGTAACCCTGCTGCCCCAATCCAATTATGTGAGTCTTTACGACGAGCCCTAAAGTGTTTGCCTTTTAGCAATAAGGTGAAGAATCTCGCCTATAAGGTATTTGATAAGCACCTGTTAAAAGTGGCCGGCCATATTACTGAAGATATTAATGAATACTTGAAAGGCCAAGGCATTCTGCCGCATCTAAGATATGCCGCGCCATCGGGCAAAGTGCCTGAATCGTATTTGTCTGAAGACGGTGATGATTCGGAAGAGCTTATTGACGATAATGCTGGGCCATCACGCGACGAGAGTTTGTCTCCTGATGAGTATCAAAATGAGTTGTTGGGTGCGATTCGAAACTTGCAGGACCAGCTAGGCAGTCCTGTTGTGCCACAGGCTCCTTCTGGCGCAATTACCGTTAGTGAATCGCAATTAGTTGATGCCTTACAATTTTTACAGCATCAACCCCAGGCAACCCCTGGTTTTTTTCATGGAAGTCAGCCTGTTGTTCCGGTGGATATTGATAACGTCGTTAAGCAACTAAAAGAAGTTATCAAATCTGATGAAGATGGTGAAGTTCAACAAGGCGACATGAAGACAATCGATCTTGTTGGGATGTTGTTTGAGTTCATGTTAAATGATGAGAATTTACCTGACCGAGTAAAAGCATTACTCAGTTATTTGCATACGCCGTTTTTAAAAATAGCATTTATTGACCTTGGTTTTTTTGAGAAAACTGACCATCCTGCACGTCTACTTTTGAATAGCTTGGCTGAGTCAGGCTCCCGCTGGGTTGGTAATGATGGAACTCAGCAGTATGATATTTATGAAAAAATAAAAACAGTCGTAGAAAACGTCCAAAAAGAATTTGATAACGATGTAAAAGTAATTACAACCTTACTGTTGGAGTTTAATAGCTATACGAAAAATATCACTCGCCGACAGGAGTTAATGGAAAAACGCGCAACTGAAAAAGCTCAAGGAGAAGAAAAGCTGCGAGAAGTGAAGTTACGTGTTAATGATGAAATCCGAAAGCGCACCCACAACCGAGAATTGCCATCTGCGTTGTTATTATTTCTGCTGCAACCGTGGTCTGATTACCTTAGTTTCGCGTTGTTGCGCTATGGGGATAATTCAGAAAAATGGGCTAGGGCTCTTGCGTTAGTGGATGATGTTTTATGGTGTATTCGACCGAAGACTAAAAATGCAGACAAAGTTCGCCAGATTGAAATGCACGATGTGATTCTTTCTAGCATTCAAGCGGGTTTTGACACGATAGGCTTTGATCAGGCGAAAAGTAAAAAACTGGTCGATGCTGTGACTTCATTAATGAAACTTGCAATGCAAAGTAAGAGAGCCGAGCCTGCCCCCGCCCCTATGCGGCAAAAATTAGAGCAGATTGCCGCTGAAAAAGCGGGTACGTCACCTGCGAATGATGATGTGGCGACGCCTGAAGAATCGCAGATGGTTGAAAAACTGAAGGTGATTGAATTCGGCACTTGGTTTGAGTTTAAAGGCGGGCGCAGACTGAAAATTGCGTGGTATAACGCTCGGACATCTCATTACATGTTGGTCGACCAGATGGGTAAACGTGTGGATATGATTTCGGGGCTCGATATGTCGAGGCAAATGATTAAGGGCACCGCTAAGATTATTTCGGGTAGCTCTAAACCTTTCTTTGAAAGAGCACTTGAAAACATTTTCCACAAATTAAATGAAAAGGCCGAAGCGACAAAGGCTGCTGGAGGCACTGATCTTGCCAAACACGAATGAACATCGTCGCCTAGAGCGGAAAGAGGTTGATCGGCATATTGCTGTGAAAAATGCCTTGCTGGATAGCGATGTGGGACGCATAGTAAACCTTCATGAAGACGGTTTTATGATTATCGGCGATGGGGAAATTCGGGCAGACTGTTTGTATCAGTTTGTAATGGTTCTCAATGAAGAGGTTGATGGTAGTGCGCGTATTTCTGTTGGTGCGGAATGCTTGTGGTTGAAGGAAACGGATAGTGGCACCCAGTATTGGGCGGGATTTCATATTATGGATATATCTGAGCGGGACCGCGCTATTATTTCTAAAATCACCGTATAAAGAGCCCATTAGTTGAGCGACCCTTTATACGGTTTTGTTACGTATGGGTTTCAGGCGTGCCTAAGTCGCTATTTGGCCGATTCCTTCAGCGTTCTGAAAACCTTTTCTGCTATTTTAATCGTGTTTTCTATATCTTCATTACTGTGCGTAGTCGACATAAATCCAGCTTCGTAAGCCGCAGGGGCAAGGTAAACGCCGTTTTCAAGCATTCCATGAAAGAAGGCATTGAAGCGTTTGGTATTGCAGTTCATTACTTGCTGGAAGTTTGAAATAGACGTTTCTTCAGTAAAAAAGCCACCCCACATCGATCCCACGTGATTTGTAGTGAAAGGTATTCCTTCTTGAGATGCTACACGCTCAAGCCCTTCACATAGCTGAGTTGTTTTTGAAAATAGATTTTCGTAAACCGAAGGGTTTTCGAGTTGATTTAGTGTTTCTAGACCTGCGGCCATTGCAACGGGGTTTCCCGAAAGTGTACCGGCTTGGTATACCGGGCCCTCTGGTGCAATAAAATCCATAATATCTTTCCGCCCGCCAAATGCACCCACAGGCATGCCCCCGCCAATGACTTTACCTAAGGTCGTAATATCTGGAGTAATGCCATAGTGCCCCTGAGCTCCCTGTAGACCAATACGAAAACCCGTCATGACCTCATCCAAGATGAGGAGTGCTCCAGATTGAGTACAAGCGCTTCTTAGCGTTTCTAAAAACCCTGGTAGAGGCGGTATGCAGTTCATATTTCCTGCGATGGGTTCAACAATGATTGCAGCAATTGAATCCCCCATTTTTTTGAAGAGCTCTTCAACTTGGCTGCTATTGTTATAGGTGAGGGTTATTGTGTGTTGAGCTAAACATTCTGGCACGCCAGGAGAGCTGGGAATGCCGAGAGTGAGTGCGCCGCTGCCAGCTTTAATTAAAAGTGAATCGGAATGGCCATGGTAGCAGCCTTCGAATTTGACAATTTTGTCTCGGCCTGTAAACCCTCGAGCTAAACGAATAGCGCTCATAGTCGCTTCCGTTCCTGAGCTGACAAAGCGGACTTTTTCTACGCTGGGAATAATACTCGTGAGCTTTTCGGCTAATTCTGTTTCGATCTCGGTGGGAGCGCCAAAGCTCAAACCTTTATCTATTTTTGTTTTGACAGCTTCAATTACAGACGCGTTTGCGTGTCCTAAGATCATGGGTCCCCAGGACAACACATAGTCAATATATTTCTTATCCTCCGTATCGTAAAGGTAGGGGCCTTTCGCTCTATCAATAAATAGGGGGTTGCCACCTACAGCTTTAAATGCTCTGACCGGTGAGTTGACTCCTCCGGGAATAACCTTTTTGGCACGATTAAATTGCTCGGTATTGTTCGACATATTGATTTTCTTGGTATTTGAAAGTTGGTGTAATGGTTTGGCTGTGGAATTAACGGTAACGATGCTTTTTTCTTTTCACTGACTCATCGATACCGCTAGTCAATTAAATAAGCGGCTATTTCTAGAAAGGAGTCATTGGAAAATTACATAACAATTTAATGGGGATAAATTAGCCGGTTTAATGGGTATAGTTGGACTGTTGTTTGTCATCACTTGTCTTGATGTTTTTATCTGCCCAGTGGAATCGATGGGGGGTTCTGCGCCCAAACCCTATTTCTCGGGATGCACGCATAGCTTGTCGTGTAAAATTTTGGGCTTGCTCAATGGCCTGGGTTTGATTGAAACCATGGCCTAAATACGTTGCGAGGGCCATAGACAGCGTGGCACTCGAGCCGTGGCAGTTGGCAGACTCTTGCTCCCATGTATATTCTTTGATGAGGCCTTTTGAATCAAAAACGCTACTCTGGAAGTCCTGAGTTTGTGTCCCCGTACCGGTAATAACGACGGTGTCGCAACCTGTGGAAATAATTGCGTGAGCGGTGGTATCCACCGTATCGGTTTCACAGGCTATTGCTCTTGCTTCAAATAATGAAAAACTGGCGATGTTTGATTGGGGAAGAATAAGATTTGAATAGGCTTCTTTTATTTCCCTGTGTTCGTCATTAGATTCTTCAATGAAATATAATGAGGGTTGAGTGACAACGGGAATATTTTCACAGTCTTGAAGAATGGAGTGAATTGCTTCTGCAATTGGGAGAGAGCCTAAAAACCCGACGTTAATTGCCTGTACATCCATATTTTCTAATACAGAGCGAGCTTGTTCAATAATAATGGTGGGGTCGATGGATATCATTTCGGTATCCGGTGCAGCCCCAGATGCGCATAGCGCGGTCATTATCGGTGCACAGTGACAACCTAAGCTTGCCGCTGTCTCTATGTTGGCTTGAATTCCGCCTGCGCCAGAAGGGTCTAAAACAGAAAAGGAAAGGATAACGGGAGGATTGGCGCTGGAGAACGTCATAGCTATGCTCTTTTTCTTTTAATGGTTTCTTGTCTTTGGTAAACGACAAATGCCGTTCGTTTGTCATTCATTTAGTGTTTTATCGGTCTGCTTCGAGTTTAGCACAGGGGCTTATTCTATGGTTGTAGGGCTTCTTCAAAGTGGCTGTTTTACAACCACTAATATGACAATAGCGACCAAGAGAATGATGGGGAATTCGTTAAACCACCGAAAGAAAACGTGGGTTTTGTCCACTTCATTACGCTGAAATTTTTTAACGAAATTACCGCACATAAGATGGTAGCCAACTAACACGAAAACTAAGCAAAGCTTTATCCAAAACCAGATAGTTCCAGAGTAATAGTCCCAGTTGAAGCTGACAAGAGAGCCGCCGAGAAGAATTGTTGCGATCATGGATGGGGTGCCGATAGCACGGTAAAGCTTCCTTTCCATGGTGCAGAAGCGCTCTTTACTGGCATCATCATTAGACATAATGTGGTACACGAATAAGCGGGGCAAGTAAAAAAGCATTGCAAACCAGCAGGTTACGGCAATGATATGAAAGGCTTTAATCCACAGCATTTCTAAATTCCTCAGGCTTGTAATAATTTTCGATTGCAGTGAAGGTAAGAATACCTTTTATGTCCCCAGAAGAAGGGGTTCTTACGCCAGAAACATATAGCATTTCTGTGCTCTCATGATTAAGGCCTTGCATGGCTTCATACAGCGTGGCTGATTCGTGAATTTCACTTACACGGAAGGTTCGGCTGGGAATCTCAAGCAGGTTTAGCTCTTTACTTTCTCGCCCTCTCCCCGCTTCTTCAGGCGTTTCCTCTGCTTCTTTTGGTTCTGTTGAATCGTCAGAGCCGGTTACCTCAAGGGTCGAAAGGTGGTTTGCTAAATCTGCTGCCCGCATAGCATAGGAGTATCGCTCATTCTCATCGGTAATAATAAGCCACATCGGACGGTTCGCTAGAATGGCTTTGGCTTCACTAACAGAGATTGCTTGCTTGGAAATGACAAAACGAGTGTCCATTACGCTGCGGACTCCTGAGCGCTTTAGTGCCTGCTTTGCCGGGCCAAAATCCAGAGGTCGATTACTGTGTCGAAGCTGCTCGACAAAAATATTTTGAACTTTGAACAGTTGGCGAGTGGTTACGCAAGCAACAACAATCACGAGCATTGCAGGGAATATAATATTAGGGTTGTAGCTTAGCTCCAATACCGTTACGAGTGCCGTGAGAGGGGCGTTTAAAACCGCCGCCATCATGCCCGCCATACCCATCATCACGTAAAAACGTGGGTGAGCCCCAAGCTCTGGGAAAAAGTATGCGGCGGCAAAGCCCAAAAAGCCACCGACACACGCACCAACGACCAATAATGGACCTATCAGCCCACCAGGAACCCCTAGGCCTATAATTACAGGGGTGACCAGAAGTTTTACGATGGCAATTAATGCCAGAGTGCTCAATACATACTTACCTTCAATCGCATGATTAATAGTGTCGTAACCTTGCCCCATTATTTCAGGGACCCAAATGACTGCAATACATGTAAGGGCGCAGGCTACTATCAAACGTTTAATTAACGAATGATGTTGAAATTTCATGGCAAAGATATTTAGGCGAATATATAAGCCTGCACAGATCGCAATGAAAAAACCAACAACGACCATAAACGGAATTTCGTAAAGGCTTGAAATGTTAGTATCGCCAACGGTTAAAAGCCCGGTGTCATTGAGAACTGCTTTACTCACAACCGCGCCCATCACAGACGCCAGCATTACAGGCATAAAGCCAACAATGGTGTACTCCAGGGCAAGTATCTCCATGGCAAAGATAACGCCAGTCATTGGCGTGTTAAAAGATGAGGATATGGCTGCGGCCACTCCACAACCTACAAGTGTCTGAATGCTATTGTTGGGAAGCTTGAGCCATTGCGCAAATTGACTGGCGGCACCTGCACCTAAGTGAACAACTGGGCCTTCCCGCCCAACAGGTTGACCGCTTGCAAGGCATATTGCCGCACCAACAAACTGAACGCACCAATTTTTAAACGGAAGTTTCGCTTGATGGTTATGCATTCTGTCGAGGACGTGGCTGATGCTGCTGCTTCTGTCTTTTGGTGAAAAGAAAGATAGAAATGTAATCAATAAAACCGACCCTCCTATTATGAGCAGAATGCGAAATGTCACCGACAGTGATTCAAAGTTTTCGTCATGATCGGGCAAAAAAAACGTAAGCGGGAGGTCGATAATTAGGCGAAACGCAACAATAATGGCTCCAGTCAGCAGCCCCACGAAAAGTCCGAGCAAGGTTAATTGTGGTAACGCATCAATATAAGATAGGGAGTGCCTCAATTCTGTGAGCTTTGAGGTGATAAAAGAGGATATACTTTTTTTAATTGAGCTTGGGGTCATGAGCTTGGAGTATTTTTTTTGATAAAACGGCACTATTATACTACCCCATGAGTTTTATTGTCTGTTGGAGCAAAGGTTGTGATTAAGGTTGGTATAGTTGGTGGGACCGGATACACGGGTGTCGAGTTGCTTAGGTTGCTGGCAGGTCATTCAGAGGCTAGAGTGGAGGTGATTACCTCTCGAGCAGAAGCGGGTAAACAAGTTTCGGATTTGTTTCCGAATCTTCGCGGGCATTACGATCTTGTTTTTTCTGAGCCAAAAGTTGAAACCTTATTAGCATGTGACCTTGTGTTTTTTGCTACGCCGCATGGCGTTGCTCAAAATATGATGCCGAAGCTAATTCAAGGTGGAGCGAGAGTGATCGACCTTTCAGCTGATTTTAGGATCAAAGACATTCCTACCTGGGAGCATTGGTACGGACAAGCCCATCAATGCCCAGAGTTGGCTGCAACAGCGGTCTATGGTTTGCCTGAGGTAAACCGTGCACAGATTAAAGATGCACAATTAATCGCCTGCCCCGGCTGTTACCCAACATCCGTGCAATTGGGGCTGTTGCCGTTACTGGAAAATAATTTGGTTGATGCCAGTCAGTTGATCGCTAACTCTGCTTCTGGCGCGAGCGGCGCCGGTCGTCAGGCGAATTCTAACTTTATATTGGCTGAAACCGGAGAGTCGTTTCAGGCTTATGCTGCGGGTGGACATAGGCACTTACCCGAAATTGAACAAGGTTTGCGCGCAATGCAGCCAGAAGGCGCAGAGCAAGCTCAAATCACATTCGTTCCTCATTTATTGCCAACTATTCGCGGTATACATTCAACCTTATATGCCAGACTAAAAGGCGATGGCGCTCATTTGCAGTCTCTATTTGAAGAGCGTTATGCTGAAGAACCTTTCGTTGATGTATTGCCCGCAGGCATGTTCCCGCAAACACGAACGGTTAAGACGACAAACATGTGTAGAATATCTGTGGTTGAGCCTCAGTCACGTGGCACAGTCGTTGTAATGTCAGTGATTGATAACTTGACGAAGGGCGCATCCGGTCAAGGTATTCAAAATATGAATATCATGTTTGGTTTAAATGAAACTTGCGGCTTAACAAGCCCGGCAGCTCTCCCTTAATCTTGGGGGATAAATAGGGCTGACGATGTAGATATGGGTGTTAGTAAACTATGGCGATTGTAAAAGGCTCGAAGCAGTGTCGAGTAAAGGTTGTTGAAGACCGCCCGTTATTTCGTTGGACTGTCTTGATTGCCTGTCTTGGGCTAACGGTATTGGCTGTATTTGTAAGCCATCAACGCGGTTTTTCAAGCGGTATGGTGAATCAAGAGACAGCGCTGAAAGAGCTAGCTCGATATGAGACCCAATTGTTTACCAGCCAAAAGCGTGTAAATGAATTGGAGCAAAAAGTCGCCAATCACACCATGGGTGCAGAAGTTGATCGAAAAGCAAATGAGTCTGTTCGCAAGGAAGTGATTGTATTGAAAGAAGAAATTGCCGTCTTGACTGAAGAGAATAGTTTTTACCGGGGCTTAATGGCCCCGACAAAAAACAAGCGAGGCCTTTCTTTCGGAGCGGTTGAACTGAGTCAATCAGATCGACCGAGAACATACAGTTATAAAGTGGTAATGCAGCAGTTAGCGACTAATCACAACTTATTAAAAGGTACGCTGTTATGTAAAGTGATTGGCAGAGAGGGTGGGGTTGATGTGGAATACAATTTCAATCAACTTTCCAGTCAGCTCAAAATGGATGTTATCAAATTAAGGTTTAAATATTTTCAGACAGTTGAAGGCCAGTTGCAATTACCTGAAGGTTTTGAGCCTTTAAGGATTGAGTTGGTCGCAAAATCTACAGGTAAAAATCCTGTTACTGTCGAAAAACGATTCGGTTGGTTAGTTGAGGAGGTTTTATAAATGTTTGGTGGTAAAAAGAACGATCAGTTTGCGAGCGGCGGTCATACCCTGTTTGATCATGCGGTTGAAATCCATGGCTCGATTACATTTGCGGGTAATTTGGATATTCAGGGTAAGGTTGTCGGCAATATTATGGCTGCAGAAGGCTGCGATGCATTAGTTCGGGTACTTGCAAAAGGAGCTGTCGAAGGGGAAATTAGATCTTCGCGGGTTATTATTAATGGCACTGTAATTGGAGATATATACTCAACTAAGCACCTAGAGCTTGCTGCCAATGCTGTCGTGAATGGCAATGTTCATTACAGCGTTATCGAAATGGTAAAGGGGGCAGAAGTGAATGGGAACCTTATCCATGTGGCCGACCCGTCAAAAAGCCAACGGACACAGCCCGTTGTGGATACACATGAGCAAGAGCCTCACGTTAGCGAAGCTAGCTAGTGGCCGTCCGGAAGCAGTTCGTCGCGAAGGGAAATAAAAATTCTTAGATTTGTGCTGTTACATGTAGTGGCGCAAAGATTAATGTTTTTGTTTTTCCGCGGCAGAGCCTGTTTCCGGATGGATGCTAGTTCGCGTCCATCCATCACCGGCGTCTGCTCCTGCGTTGTCCTATCTTCTGCATGCTTGTGTTGTATGAGCGCATTTAAAACGCCATTTTCACCCCGCAAGATATCGTTGCTTGGATCGACCAAGCGCCTATACCTTGCGGTGCAAATCTGACCATTTAAACCTTACCTCGCTACGGCCCTATTTATGGGTAGGCACTCGTTAGATTGCTTCTCTGTGGCGCGCAAAGTCAGTCAGTAATAAGTTATAGAGTAGTTGACTAATTTACTGGGTTAATCAGATAATGCTCCTTGTACTGACTTATCTGTATCGAGCTATATCTAACTATGACCTCAAATACCGACGCGCCTGCGGGCGAGCCCCAAACATTCATTCCAGAGCCAATTCGCATTACTGACAGTGCCTTCGCTAAAGTGAAGTCGTTGATCGACGAAGAGGGGAATGAAGACTTAAAATTTCGCGTTTATGTGACCGGCGGTGGCTGTTCTGGTTTTCAGTATGGTTTCGCATTTGATGAGGCTTTCGCCGAAGATGACGCCCAGATCAAGCGAGATGGCGTCACGGTTGTGATTGATGCAATGAGCTACCCCTATTTGGTGGGGTCTGAGCTTCATTACGAAGAAGGCCTGCAGGGATCTAAATTCAAAATTGAAAACC
>JAWSUZ010000074.1:209999-210239 GCA_033852165.1 Agarilytica sp.
CTAAATTCAAAATTGAAAACCCCAACGCGAGTTCTACCTGCGGTTGCGGTTCCTCTTTTTCTATCTGATTTATGTCGCTTAAACTTCGTATTGTTGCGAGTGCGATATTCTTTTTGGTGTTGGTCCTAATCTCGGTGTTAGCGGGGTATCCGTATAGCTCTGCGCCTCTGAAAGACGATTACGGTGTCGATCAGCGTTTAGGTATACCAGCTTCCAGCGATCAATATGCTGTTTCAGATA
>JAWSUZ010000074.1:210355-210589 GCA_033852165.1 Agarilytica sp.
TTGTGTTGCATGGCCCAGAAGTGCAAATTTTCTTTAAAGATAATTATTCGAAGTACAGTACTATCGTTGATTTAGCTGCCAAATTGTCAGCATTTAAGGTGGTCGATATTAAGGTCTGTAAGACTCGTTTGGGTGTCCTGGGGCAGCCGGATGAGGTTTTGCCGCCATTTATTAAAACCGTGCCTTTTGGTCCCTTGGAGGTTGAGCGCTTGTTGATGGAAGAGCAATACGTCT
>JAWSUZ010000075.1:0-22690 GCA_033852165.1 Agarilytica sp.
GCACTTCAGAGTTGAATCCAAGTATTGATATTGCGGACTATCAAGTAAAAACCATTCAACATTTTAGCGAATAATTTTTACCTGACAGATATGAACCGTGAAACAGAATTAAGAATCTTAAGTAGAATTTTGGAGCGGATCCCTTACCCTGCCAGGGCTTTAATACCCCCCTTTAAGCTATCTATTTTGACAAAATAACTTGCCCTTGTGTCGACGACTCTAGCAATACCATTTCATTTTTACGCACTGCCAAAATATCACCCGATGCTAAATATTTCCCATCTTCAAAACTGAGACCAGAATAAACGCGACACGACAAATCATCTAACTGAACTTCAGCATAAGTATCAAGGTACTCTGGGCCAGAAATGACAAGACGATTATTTTGTGAGTCATAACCTACAGTCTTAACATATCCGTGACTAGAAAACCAATTCAAACCAAGATCATCAAGGCATTCATCTAATAAAACACTCGACTCGTTATCTTCAATGGAAAAGGTAAAAATACCAGCATTATTAGTTGTAATAAAAACACGATCATTCAATCGATCATATTCTAGATCTCTTATTGTAGTCCCTAAACCGGTACTAACAAGATTGCTTCGATGCAGTGTTAAAATATTTAAACTCAACAACTCGCCATCGTTATAAGCGACTATAAGTTCATTTTCGTTTGCCGTTGTAGTGGCGGCCTGTATACTTTCAATACTTACACCAGTCCCGATACTAGCGTTAGCAATTACTGCACTACCGCCATCGTCCAATTCCACGAGATATATTGAATTATTGTGCGTCACGTACGCAGTTGATTCATCCTCATCGATGGACAACGACAAACCCTCAGAAGAGCCCCCAACAGGAAATGCAAATACAATACTTCTATCTCCAGTCCCCATATCAACGCTTAATAATTTGTGAACTTGGTTATTACCACCACCTAGAATATAAGCTGTAGATTGATCAACCGTCACGTAAATATCTGACGGAATCGCTATCGCTGTACCAGCTCCTACTCGGCCGCTATCCGTGTAGGAACCGCGCTCTCCAGTAGCAAGATCAATTGTTGTTATATACGGCAAGTCAGAATCACCCACAAGTAAACGTCCGTTTTCCGAATCAAGAAAAACATCACTGGGTTGAGGTAACGCAAAAGCTAAAGCATCATCGTTACTCGTTGGAATATTTGTAACTTCATAAGTATCTAAGTTAACAGCAGCGCTATCTCCATCACCAAGCCCAACAATATAAGCAATATTATTTTCCCGATCCAAGGTTATTTCGGTGGGGGAAAAACTCAGACCTGATACCACTACCTCTTTACTACCATCGTTAATATCAATTTTTATAAGCTCATTCGAGCCAGCTCTATTACGGGCAGTAATTAATACCAACAAAAAATCTCCACCGTAGGCGAACTCATATCCAGAAATGGAATCGCCGCCATCAAACACACTAGATAAAACACTGATTTGGTTGAGCGCTATATCATAATGGTAAAATATTGGCTGCCATGCGCCGTCACCCATTTCGGGAGGAATAAGAGTCTCCATTAAATAAAGCTTATCACCTGCATCATTTAGATGCATATCAAAGATCCCGGTGAACCTCCAGCCATCAGGAATAATACTGTCATCAAAACTAGTTAAAACTGAGGAGGTAAAACCGTCCAAACTCGTCTCCATGATCGAAATCGTTTGTCCATCAATTGATCTTTTGGCGCTATATATAACGCCATTCTCAGAGTGAACGCTATGCACTGAGCCGGGAACAGAAATAGGAGATAACGCAGTAATCTCCAATGAAGTTTTATCAATTCCAACCCACAAGCTTTCACGATCAAAACTAGGAACCGGACCTATAAACCGGTTATTTTCAGAATCATCAAAGAGATAATTGGGAATATCTACAATTCGAGTGACTGTAGATCCTTCCGGGCTGGTTAAGTTTCCAACAGCATCTGAAGCAGATATTAAAATTGTACTTTCACCGATAGGCAGAACTATTTCCGAGCTAACAACCATAACCTGAGAATCAGGATTGTCCAACCTGGCCTGATCAAGCTCAGGAATGCTCGTTGTATCGGTAATATCCTGAACGGGCGAACCATTCAGTAAAACCTCTTCAATTTCTCCATCATCGACAACTACCACCGTTACCGTAATCACCGAAGATTCAACAACCGCCTCGTCCCAGGGAAAAACAATAGAAATCTGCGGAGGTACAATACTCACTGTATACGCTAGCGAATCGCTGCTTGAAGACTCTCCCAAGCTACTTCCAGTGCTCGTTTCTATACTTACAGTAAGTTCATTAGCATTAACCAATACAGCCCCAGGAACAACAATATCGAAAACACCACCAGACAAGGCCCCCACATACGTTTCATTCGAAACTGAAACAGTGACATTATTCCCGTCAAATACATCACCTTCAGCTGTACCCGTAACCGATATATCCTGCAGAGACTCCTCAAGATTGACAACATTGTCACCAGCAATATTAGAATCAATAGAAAGCGATACGACGGGAGGCGTAACACTAAACGCTCTTTCTGCTTCTGCAGTAAGCTCTTCCGTTTCCGCACCGGTTGTCACGCTAGCGAATACTTTACTAGACGCAGCCAAATCTGCACCAGGAACCTCGATGGAAAACCTATTAGCAGAAACTAAACCCGTATAATTTTTGCCATTTACAGTTAATGTGGCCACATCGCCATCGACAACATTACCACCGGTTGAGCCTGTTATTGTAATCGGACCTATGGCCTCGGTTGCACTTAACGAGTCATCCCCGGCAATACTATCAAGTGTTATTTCTGCTCGTGGAGAGGGAGTAGAAGTGCCGCCACCGCCACCTCCACACGCAGAAAGTACAGAAACTAATAGGAAAACAGTAATTATTGAAGAGGATTTTTTTCTTGCGAGCATTGGTCACTCCCTTGATAGTTTTTACGCAAACAATTCACGTGTTAATTTTGTGAATAATTGTAACATAACTATTGATTGGAGTAATCTGTGAACGCAAGGAATAGCCAGCCTAAACAATGACCAATACATAGCCGTTCACTTGAATGGCCACGATTATAGAAACGTGGGGTTTTAATATTTACTTAGGATTACGATCATATATATTGCTATTAACCAACAGGCAAGATAATAAGTTAACTGGCAGAACACCCCAGATTAGATACGTATTTAAGCCATTCCACCCGGCTCTCTTTAGTAGAATTGATGATCGGACCAGTCATCTTACTTTTCACTTTACCAAAGCCAACGAGTTTAAGGGTTGCGTCCTTTAACTGCCTTAGCGCTGGCGCAGCCTCCACCACAAAGAAATACCATGGCGGAGTGTCCATAGTCATTACAATTCGAGCCGTTTTTTCTTGCAATAACTTTTTGGGAATCAAACTACCGTTTTCATATTTGAATGCGAAATCGGGTAAGAATGTACGATCAATAAGTCCTTTAAATTTCGCAGGTAACGAACCCCACCAAACCGGTGTAAAAACAACAAAATGATCACACCACGCAAGAGAATCCTGAAATAATTTCAATGACTCTTCCATCGTGTGCTGCATAGCATACCCACCCGAAAGGTCCAAATTAAACTCCATATCAGATAGATCCAGCAGTTGAACTTCATGTTCCTTTTCAGCTGACCTTGCATACGCTTCAGCTAAATTGAAGGTAAAACTGCCTTTCTTTGGGTTAGGCGCTAAAACCAATACTCGCTTCTTCATCTCTTCCTCCAAAAGTAACTACATGAGATGAACATCGTCGGCAGTATTTATTAAGAGTAGATGTTCTGTTTATTGCTATTTTTCATTAAAGCGAACGATTTTCAGAGGTCTCTTAGAGTCATCTTTGATCAACGCAAGATGTGGATGAGCGGATGTAATTTTCTCAATAGGCTCTTCGGACGAGATTTTATCAGTTGAATCCGAATCATGGTTTTGGTATTTTCTTTCCGTATTATTTTTCTGAACATTAAACTTAGCAATAAGCTCATACAGGGCTTTAGACTGCTCGGCAAGATCATTCGTACTATCCGAGATATGCTCAATGGCTTCAGCAGAACTAATAGAGCACTTGCTGACTTCCTCGCCAACGTTACTTATTTCTCCGGTCATTTGAGTCTGCTTATTTGAAGAAGATGCTATTTCAAGAGCCATTCGATTCACACTGTCGATACCACTGCTGATCAGATTTATTGAGTTTTTTGTCCCGTCCATGCTATCGATAAGTGATTTGGTATCGTCTGCTGTTTTTTGCATGCAATCACCCAACATATTGTTGAGTCTAGAATTTTCTTGCAGTAACTTACTAATACTTTCCGTTGACTCTTGTGTTTTAAATGCAAGCTGACGAATTTCATCCGCAACAACTGCAAACCCTCTCCCAACTTCTCCCGCCCTAGCCGCTTCTATAGCCGCATTTAGAGCCAGTAAATTTGTTTGATCAGCAATGGATTTAATAACGCCAAGCATGTCTAACAAATTCTTACTTTGGCTATTCAATAGGGCTATCTCAGACTCAAGCTTGACCATTTCCTCGCCCATGCTAAGGGCTTTGCTACCCAGTCCGCCAATATTACTCAATCCTTTTGCAGCAGCGACTTTGGCTTTAACTAGCTCACCGATCGTATCTTCTGTCTTTTGTGAAATATCCTTGCAAGAATCGAAAATATTTTGGTTTGAGAGCGATGCTTGCTTAGAAAGTTTAACGCTCTCACGAGATGTTCCATTCGCGTCATTTAGAGACTTATTAATTTGCATCGAATCAAAACTGACTTGTAACGCCACGTCAGATATTTTTGTCATAAGTGATTGCAAATTCTCCAGTAACTCATTGAAATAGGCCGAAGTTTCTCCTAGCTCATCCCGAGAAAGAACCTCAATTCTCTGGCTTAAATCTCCTTCGCCTTGAGACATTTCGCGCATCATATTGCGCAGATTTCGAATGGGTTTAATGATTTTCGTATTAGCAAAGTAAATAGTCATTACACCGAAAACCAAACCACCAATGAATAGACCCCAGAGAATCAACAAATTTCTCTGTGTTTTTTCAATTAATTCAGCGCTGGTATCGAGGCTATTTTGTTGTTGTTGGCTTACTAGCGAACCAATCTCTTCACTTAAAGTTTCTAACAGTGTTCCAAATTCATTTCGAATCAAGAAGGTATCTGTTCGCCACTTTTCACTACTATGAACCTCTATCGCTTTACTGAGATAATAAAAATACCTGTCTTTTAATTCTGAAAACTCATCCAAAGCATCTTGCTGCTCTTCACTTAACAGTTCACTTTTATTATTTATACCGCGAACCCCTTGCTCCACGCCACCTTTAAACAAATCGACTTCCGCCAGTATCTTTTCATCTCTCAAAGCTAAGTAATGCCGGACATTACTGAGTACCATGGCCCATTTATATCGCAAATCATGAATATCTAATAATAGGTCTGCATATTCGGCCATATTGTTTGTATCTGGCTCACCTATCACGATGTCAGTGGCCATCTGTAATGCTTCGTTGCCTACTGGCTCCAACCAGTCTTTGGCAATTTTAAATGCAGGACGATTTTTTTCTAAGTTTTCAGCCAATTCAAACATAACATTTTGGTAGTCGCTTAACTGTTCCACCAACAACGATATCTGATCGATTTGTGATTCCCCATGTGCGGCCTGGGTCTTAGATGTAACTTTCTTTAGCGAAGTTAAGCGAGATTTAAGTTTTCTTAAGTTCTCTAGGTATTGTTGCTTATCGCTGGGTTCCTTGCTTAGCATGTAGTAACCCAAGGAACCGGAACTTTGGTGAACTTTATTTGCTAAATCCATTGAAGCGACTAGAGTAGGAATTATTATTTCAACAAATTGCTTTGTTTCGCTTTCCATACTTTTCATACTAAGATAGGAAAATAAAAGGACAAGAAAAAGAACGATTAAAAGCCCACCGATCGAGCCCAAAATTTTCTTTTTCATTGAAAGGTTCATTTTTATCCTATTCATTACTTTTCAACATCACGTGGCTCCGGCTCCGACCTATATAATCCTAATCCCCAATAACGTCGCAGTTTTAATTTAAGATCTTTCGTTCGGGATTCTTCATAGGCTCCAACAATGTGTCATTCGGTTGAATTATCAACCACCTTGCTCAATGTAAAATGTTGAAAAGATATAGTCACGCTCCTTCATATTACCATGGCATTTTGCACATTCTTTGTAAACGACTTGATCATTGGTTTTTCCCTGCATTATCACACTGCCAGATGGGGAAAACTGTAAATACTCCCAATCCCCACCTTGTGAATCATAACCAGGATTCTTTTTTACCATTATCGTAAGAGACGTGGGTTGACTTGGCATATTTTTTTCGGACGAGTAGTTCTCTTTAATAAATACTGTCCCCACCTCATACCCCTGAAACTGATTTTCATCCAGACCATCGTCTTCGTCATCTTCGTCCTCGTCATCTTCGCTTCTATATAAACGTAAGTATTCTAAGTAATTTTTTCGGTAGGTCTTTATATCTTTATTCACGTAAATGACAACGTAGTTGCTCCAATGCAAACCAGAAAACTCAAATCCCGTTAACCTACTCCATTTTGAACGATAGTTTTTCAGTTGATCGTAGCCTTCAGGCAATGAAAACTGATAATTATTCAACGATTGGCCATTATCTTCGGCCTGCCCATTAGCGATTACTTTCTGCGGAGTGGAAAAGGCAATAGTAAAAAATGCTATTAACGAGAGAACAACAATTTTTGGTTTAATCATCATAAAAATCTACAATTTACGAGATATTTTTAGTGTTCCGCGCTGCTTACCCTTTTTGGAAATTGGCAGCTCTTTCGCCTCACCTGTTTTTATCTGAAAATGTATCGGTTCATAGCCTGGCATCATAATATTTAGTGCCGTCAATGAAGATGGGACATCGTCTATTTCAATTTTATATACCTTTTTCGTTTTTTCAAATTCAAGTATTTTAAAGTAATTACTATGAACATTAGCAAGGTAAGCCCGCATTTTAGGATGGATTTTACAGCCTATCCTTACTAACGAGTCCTGCTTCCAACTCATCTCGAGTTCAGCAGTGGATCCTGGTGGCATTAGACCAACATCAAAACTAGCACCATTTTTCATATCATTCGCAAAAATATTATGATCAACATCATCGGAGTTATTAAAACTAATTTTTTGCCCCGTAGCCCCGACCTGAAGCTTACGTGCAAACTGATGATCTTTCTGGTCAACAGTAATACTTGATATCGTATTTTTATCGTCTACAACATAAATAACACCAGAAAACGGTGGTCTTTTTATGAATTCCAATTCTGCACGAATAGTGTCAGAGAATGTATACGGGGCGATCGCGCCCATCATCAATACACTTATTAAACTAATTCTCACAACACCCATTGCGACTCCTATTTTTCGGTAGAAAGGGAAATAGCTATCGTCATTCATAACCTCCTAGAAATGGCGAACTCATTAAGGTATCTCAGGTCTCATCATTATTATTGGATCTGTCAAGGCTGCCAGAAATGCCAATAAATCACTAATCTCAATATCGTTTAACTTCAGCGGTTTAATCAGTTTATCCAAACCTTGTTTTTTATCACCCCCGCGATTATAAAAGCGAACAACAGCCTCTAATGAAGGCTCGGAGCCATCATGCATATACGACCCGGTCAACCATACGTTGCGCAAACCTGGTGTTTTAAACGCTCCTTTCATTCCCGCAGAATCGCTTATCTTTTGTCTGCCAACATCACTGTCATCCACACCAATATTGTGAAAACTTTCATCAGTAAAGTTAGGGCCGTTGTGGCATTTAGCGCACCTTGCTTTTCCTTCAAACAACTTCAGACCTCTAATCGCCGCCGGGGCCATGGCGTATTTGTCTCCTTTGATATATCGATCAAAGGCGGAATTATCTGAAATGATTCCTCGTTCAAAGGCCGCAATAGCTTTACCGATATTTTCACTCGTTATTCCCGATTTTCCATACACTGAGTGAAATCGTTCTTTATACTC
Source organism: Agarilytica sp. (assembly GCA_033852165.1). GTDB lineage: Bacteria > Pseudomonadota > Gammaproteobacteria > Pseudomonadales > Cellvibrionaceae > Agarilytica. The sequence goes on from JAWSUZ010000075.1 coordinate 8,035, forward strand.
GGGCACTTTTTTCAATCGAGCAACTAACTGAGGTAACGGCATGTTCATCTCGCCAGCCGCTTCAATAGGACCTAATGCCTGCTCTTCCAAAGAACCCGCTCTACCATCCCAAAAGAAAACAGTATTCCAAGCTAAATTGTATATATGGGGAGTATTCCGGCCAACCGCCCCTCCCATGGTTCCAATGCCCTTTGCCAGTCCATCGCCAAACCCCATTTCCGGATTGTGACAACTGGCACAAGATTGTTTTTTGTTTAAAGAGAGGCGAGGGTCAAAGAATAATAGTTTACCAAGCTCCACCTCTGCCTCAGATGGTGGTTCATCATCAGGATATTCAATATCCTCGCGGTCTGGAACACCTAACTCGGTAGACGCCCACACGAAAGGAGAACATAGAATTGAAATAACAACGCCTAAATACATAACGCTTTTCATGGCATTCTCCTTTGCTGTGGTTTTGACTGACAAGGGCTGATACGGCTTTCTAATTCCTCTTTAATATCTAGACCAATAGGGGCTAAAAAACAAGGATACACAGAGCCGATTTTTAGGAGTTTTTAATAGCGAAAGACTATACTCAGGCAATCAATTACCGAACGCCTTAATGCAAAACTGTTAGAAGGGATTGAGTATGGCACCAAAAACTTCACTGCGTAATCGCATTATTTTTTCGTGATTTTTATTATTATTTCTGTTGTAGTTCACGCTTCGGCTGCTCAAACAAACGTTTCCGAGGAGTGGCGCATATCTCCCCGCAAAGCCAATATTCCAAACCCCATCTCCTTAGAAAACGCCTCGGTACAGGTGGGAAAAGGAATTTTCCAGCGTGAAAGTCAAGAATGCCACGGGGATGCGGGTAAAGGCGATGGCACAGAATTTGCTGAGCTCGATAAGGCAGTGTATGTCGAATTGCTAATTTTACCAATATCAGCCGCTATAATTCAAAATTTTGCCATCCCAATACTCTTACCTTAGGATGCGCCGCCATGAAGCACCACGTGATTCTCTTCTGGCACCTACTATTCTCAGCCTCCAAACTATTGAAGATTGACGGAGAAAAACATTTCGCGGGTTGTTCGAACTTCCTAATTTAGCTTAAATTAGGGATTCCCCATAGACACCTACCTGCCCCCATTTATTTCTGCATTTTATCACAAGCCAAAAATTCCTCGAGCACGATCAACCAATGACCTCTGTTTAGTTGAAAAAGTACGGTAGTGATCAATCGTATATTCACTGGGGTCGACAAAACAGTGAACTGCCATTTCTTCAAAATTCCGTAAACTTCCTACATCGGCAACCATAAACATTTTATATATTCTTGTACGATCATCGAAACGGGTGGAATGGCTATTCAGGGTCAATCTAACCAAACTGCTCCCAAAACGTTTACGAGTTTCTGCTCTACATACGTTGATTGCATCAAGCTCATCAAATGGAATTTGAGAGTAATCTCTCGCCTCATCAAAATACACACGAGAGGCAACGTAATTTGAATCCATAGTACTAAGCCCCCAAATTAATACACTCAATGTTGTAATCGATCCTACACTCCATTGACGATTTTTTTTCGTATTAAATTTGATAAAAGCTAGTCGAATTTCTTGGAAGCCATTGCAAGCTAGAACTTTTTTTGACACGACAAACGCTCCCAACAAAAAGGTTTTGTTGAATATATTTTTAATATAAAAACGTTGTTGAGAAAAGAAAGAGATGAAGCGCCGACTCTTGCTTAGCTCACAACTCCTTTCGGTAACCGTTCGACCCTTCGCTTAGCGGGAGGGCACTGGCTTTGCGTCGCCGCGTTTCTGCGGGTTTGCTTTTATCGGGGAGCTAGCTAATGCCAGACTTTCCGAGGAATATCCTTGCGATTAGCGAAAAATAGCTAAGACCAGTTAAGACCAGTACACCGCCTGTTTTTCGCTAATTACTTATATTGAGTATGGAGATTAAGGATTTTAATGTCAACGCGCGATTAATAACGAATTACTATAGATATTTAAGTAATCCAAACTGCCGGAAAAACGAAGATTATGGGGCTAGGCTTCTGAATTCACAATCAGAGGGTCAGAGCAATTGATTTTGGATAATCTATCCATTATTACACCTCCTTTGCGAATAATAATCTAACACCCTAATTACTCGTCACATAGGCTAAAATCGACTAGCGCAGGATGGATTGCACTGGCCCATTGACAGCTTAATCTTCGCGACGCGCGCCTAAGCGCGCCGCTTGCATCTACAATTTCACCTTATGATGTACAAGCCATTTAGCTAATGCCAATACGCCAAATTTACTTATTGAACTATAGCAACCTAGCATACTTTTTAGCGTAATTTCTTACTCGCCGATTTGATGCCGACCTTGAAATCTCCAACAGTACCGCCCGATATTGTGAATCACCAGATTTACCGAGGACTTTACACAACCAACCTAGCGCATCAACATCTCGCCTCGATAGCTCTGACACTTTTAAACTGGACAGTAATTTATCCTTGGCTGCTGAAACAAACAGCTTATCTGTGGGGTGATGGAACCAAATTCGTTTAGCCCCGATCATGGTTAGATGCGAATTGCCAGAATTGACCATATTGATGGTTCTTTTGCGATAAAGCACATCCCCAGAGAGCTCTTCGGTATCTTTCTTAATGTCGACATTCCAAACCCGATATAAAGGCAGCCTCTCCAGTGCTTTTCGGACATGCTTCTGTACTTTGGGGTTTCTGACTGTGTCGAGCACTTGGGTCAAAGTCTTCTTGTATTTTTCCTGTCCTGAATAGGCTAGGGTTTTAGCGAGCCAGGATACGTCTTCTGCATTACCCGACTGGTACTCATCCAAAAGGCGTTTTTCAATAATGTCATAAAGTTTCGCGTCGGAAATACCCGAAAATTCCAACTTATCGATGATCCTCTTAGGAACAGAGGTAGACCTATCCTCATAGATTTTAATAAACTCCTGCAGTTCGTTTTCGGAGTGATTAGCTTCGGCCCAGCTTAAGTTTGCCCAAACTAGCCCGATGAAAAAAGCCAGTATTATTGGAATTTTGATACCCTTGGAATTATTCATAAAAGGTTCTATCTCCTATACGTTTGAAAGTTACAGTTTAAATGATCGACAGCCGGTAGTTCAGGCCCTGCTGATAATAACGGATCCTACGGCAAACACCTCAAGAAAGGAAATTCGAAGGGTCAACGGTCTATTTCTATGCTTTCGCCTCGAGCGACGTAAAAATGATCAATGACTAAGATGCCAAAACCCAGCAAACACCTAATTTCTCTTGATGCAACACCCTACTACCACTGCGTATCACGCTGTGTTCGCCGAGCATACCTATGTAGTATTGATCGGCTAACAAACGGCGCACTGACTATTTTGTTTATTATCTTTCAAATAATGGAAGCATTGCCATTAAGGTCCACATTCAGCTACCGCACCACCCATAAACTGTGCCGACGATTTTTCTAGCAACTCATTTATGTTAACGGCTCGAAGCGATCATGTAGCTCAGGAAAATCGTTTGGCTCCAAAAAATCAGGAAGGTCAGGTTTTCGAACGGGAAATACCCCATCCCCATCCCCATTGCCATTGCCATTGCCAGGATGATGACCCGATCCGTCGGTTGGTTGGCCGTCATTTCTGCTGTGTGAATTTCTGACCCGCTCATCAGTTGAATGGCTTTCAAAAACTACAGAACCATCGCTATTCGTTCGCGAGGGCCGCACCGAACCATCGGCAAAGTAAAAAGTGCCGTTACCTGCAGGCTTATCATTTAAATAATTCCCAACCCATTTTGAACCATCGGAAAAAGTATACGTTCCAGGTCCCGAACGATTATTGTTGAGCCACAGCCCCGAATAATGACCACCGCTTGCGAAAGTGTAAACCCCCTGCCCCGTGCGCTTCCCATTAACAAACATGCCATTAAATTCATCACCATTAGCCGCTAACACCTGAGCGACCCCATGCAGCACGCCGAAGCGGAATTTCCCGATAAATACAGTCCCCATTGGGTGGTGCACTAAGCGGCCTTCACCAAACGGCTTATTGTCATACATAGTGCCGTAATACGTTAACTCTGCAGAAAAATAATATTGTGGCGTCGTCGTGACTCGAATCAGCCCTATTAATTCGCCAGAAGGAAAGTAACTGCGAATCGGTAACGACAAACCGGCCGTATCGGCAATTTTACGAATGTAATCAATACAGTCATTTGCAAGTAATCGATATTCACCCGGCGCCCCGCCAATCGCTTGCGAATGCATTCTTGTGTTGTTATACACCGCCTCATCTACCTGAATGGTTAACATTTTCCAATGCTCGGGAAATGTGTTTAACAGCGTATCGGCAGGAGCCTTACTATCGTACATACCAATGAGTGATTGCAGGTTATCGCTGTGCGAATAAAAGTCTTCTGTTTGTAATGTTCCGGGGCCGCCAAATACCGCTCTTACATAACGACCTAGACCCGCGTCAGCTAGCCAATAACCTTCCGCTGTTGGCGCATTCCAAATATTCCGCTCAGTATTAAACGTATTCCAAACCACATAACTGTGCCCATAGGCCGTATCGTTGTCAGAAATAAACGTTATAAAATGGCGTCGATTATTTTCTGTTTGAGACTCAGAAGAATAATCACGATACTCGCGTGCAGATGGAATAACTTTTGGCGGCAACATATTTCTTGTAACCCACAACTTCGTACCCGCATTTTTTTCATTGCCAAACAAATACGCTGAATCACCAAATAAAACAAAATACCCCTCATCATTATACGCAGCCATCTTTCCCGCATAATTCATAGAGCACTTTCGTTTCAGAAAACTAACAGCGCGTTTACGCTTCAAATCATATTGATAGACATTACTACAACCGGTTCCAAAATCCGTAGTAAGCAAATACAACGTATTCCCTAAATTTTCAACAGACGTAATCTGATCACGTTTACCAACTTTAGCTTTTAACAATGTCAGCACAGAAAGCTTACGAGTTGACATAGAGCCACGTTTCAATAGGTGCAAGCCGGAATCATCTGCAATAATAGGCTCCCCCTTTGGCGACAAAGCAACCGAATGGATCTCAGAAGCATTGAGAGAAGATTTAGCCACATACGTATTCACCTCACCAGAAACCACGTTAACTTTGGTGAAAATATAGAAACTATTGCGATACGTTGAAAATATAAGAATTTCTTGGCCGAAAACTGCCACATCCATAGCCTTCACATGCACGCCCCGAGACGCATAAGATGGCAGCGATATTGCTGGGTGATTAAAATTCCAAAAATAATTTTCGGGGAGTATCCCCTCCTTCAGGTTATCAACACTGTAGATCTGATAGTCATCGAGTGAATAGACATACACATTTTTGTCTACATGAAGAAAGCCCCAATGTTTTCGATTTCCTGAAGTATTTAATCGTTGCCAAGTTTCCTTTTCAACATCTCGTTTATAAACGCCGCTATTGGATGAAACCAACAAGCCCTGCGCCTCAGTAAAAGAAACATTCAACAACTTCACATCGACACTTGATGCATTTTGGGTTTTGGGCAGATCAACATCCCCCCCAGCAACACCGTCTGTTAACTGAAACAAACGATTATCGGATGTAATCACCCAAGAACGGCCATTAAATGTCGACACATCAACCACATTAGCGCTGGAAGTATAATGTTTAATAAGGTTGTGCTTAGCCGTTAGGCCAAGATCAGCATAATGATTGATACTTTTCCCGCAAGCGGCAGTGCAACACAACAACGCGACACACACCAACAAAAATTTATTTATATGTTTTATTATTTTTATCATACCTGCATTTTTCTCTTGCATTAACATTCGAAAAAATTAGACCGACATCCACGACAGTAGATATCAGGTTCTATTCTTAAGGCTTGGCGTCATGCTTATTTCACATTAACCGCCCCCCCCAGAACTACCCCAAAAAATCAGAACACTACGCCCCTTCCTAACATCCTATTTTCTAGAGTGGGCTTACAGTTTATTTATAGCTTGGCTGCCAATCAATTTTCCACTGTAGTTTGATAGATGCCCCAACGCCCAGCGATTTTAAAAAACTCATCTAGAGTAAATAACCCCATACATGGGGTTCCCCCAGAAGCGATTTGTTTACTAGCAATTTTATCAATAATGAGCTCTGCAGAAATAGTAGGAACATTGAGTCCAACACCATTCTCAGCAACCAACTGCCAGTTTATTTTTTTGGGCTCTCCATTCAGACATTTCCCCTTCATCTCCATATACATGCCGCCTGAATCACTACCCCAGCGTATAAACCATGTGCTCATATGCGTAATAACTCCCGTATAGGGATATAAACTTTTTACCAAACCAAATCTTGATAGGCCTGACAACAGCCATAAACCAAAATGAAGAAGCGCAATCTCCAAGCCCGCTTGAAAGCGAATATTTTTTATACTCGGATATCGCTTTGGCAGAAGATCAAGATCAGGGATTTCGCAGTTACCCATCCACCGCTTGCCTAGAGGAAAACCAAAATCATAACTTCTGAGGTCCTGCCAGCCAATTACAGGCTGCATTTCTCCGTCAGTCAGAGTGTCAAAGCGTTTTCCCGTATATGACAAAATTGAACCAACCGTTGCCTGTCCTCTCTCGGTTCGATTACCCGGACTAATCCCATAATCAATATCCGTTAGCTCGGAGAACTTATTGATGAATTCATCAATAACAGCAGATGACAATCCCGGCACCGTGCTTGCGCCACACACCATAATAAGATTTTTTTGTATAGCCTTATGATTCAAGGCATCAGAGAAACCCGCTACATATTCTCTATCGTCTGCTAAATCAACGTAATGGCAACCCGTTTCTAAACAAGCCCTTGCGAGCCGGTATGCCGAATAATTATTCCGTTGCATCTGAAATGGACCGGATGCATTAACAACAATATCTGGATTGAGTTCTTTTAAAATAATCTCCAGGTCGCCTGTCAGCACATCGACTTCTACTGCCCCTACACTTTTTTTATACAAACGCTCCACAACAATTTTATAGTGCTCTGCCTTTTCAAGGGATCTGCCAGCAATAACCAACTGATAGTCGTAATGCTCAAGTAAGCTGGCAACCAAACGCTTACCAAAATTTCCATATCCACCTACAACCAATATTTTCACGTATTGTCCTTAAATCACATCTAATGTACCACCATAAGAAATCACCATACCGATAAAAAACATCTTCACCTTTACAGAGAAACAATATTTCCCATCAACTTCACTCTCCATCGCCTCTACCTGAGGGCTTAAAATGGCAGGAATTGGAATTCCAAACATTTTTGTTTTAATAAATTGGTACTCTAGAGCGCCATTAGTTTCTATGGCCTTAAAAGACATAGCCAGCGGCCCCAAGCATTCCACCAGATACACGCCCTGCTTTCTAAAGTTAGACTCCATCTTCAAGCCATCAAAATTTCGTTTCCATACCATAGCGTCTCTACTGTGTTCACAATCAACCCGTAATTTAGAACTGGGGTTCTCATGTGGGAACCGGAATATGGAACAAATAAATCGGGCTAGAACGCCTCCTCTTTTCACTTCAACGGTACCTTGTAACCTAACGCTCCCGACATGCACTTTTTGTAAAAGAGGATCAAGACGTTTAAAGTTAGCGCCCATATGTACTTCGAGTATACTTCCGACATTATCCATTTGAGCGAACTCCCACTTGATACAAATTGAACTCAATCTCGCTATCCGTTGCGAAAAATAGAGCCGCCGACGAGGCGAGATCAACACAAACGTAATCAAAAACCTTATTAAGCTCACGCTCTAAATCGTCAGCGTTATCTAAACGGCTGTTGAATACACCGCTTATATTGAGCAAGCCCATAAATAGCTTAGATACAAATGAGGATTTTGGCGTTTTAAGAACGGTCACGCCATAGAGAACACCGTTATCAGTTAAGAGCGACTTAAGATGTCTAAATGCGATTCCTTTTGAATTAAAATCACCGACCACGCAATGCATGACGTAATTCACGCTAATAGAGTCAAACTTATTGTCACTCCAAGGAATATCGTACAATATATTCTGTCTGAGTAGCTTAGGGGTATAACGGATTAATCGTCTAGAAGATTTTGCTAAGAAAGCCTGACTTAAATCCATCAACGTTAAATCGATTTCCTTCGGATTATATTTATCCAAAAGAAACCCCGTACCAGCACCGACTTCAAGATGCCTATATTTAGCATTCTGTTTATAGCGGTCAATTAAACGAGAGGTTTTACACCCCCAAAAATATTCACTAATGAAACGATACAGAAAAAAATCATAAAAATAATTCATCACAGGATTGAAATACGCCTGTGAAATTTTCGTCTTCCTGTCGACATCCATAAGCTTTTCATTAATTTCATCCATAATAATTACCAACGCCTTAATAATCGATTAATGACATAAAGCACCCATGCAAAAGTGTTATATCCAACAACAGACACACCATGAATCACCGGGAGCTTAAACAACCTAACCTTCCACCTATCTCTGGGAGACATCTCCCATAAAGCTATAAAGGCATCCAAGCCTATTTTTATATCACCACTATCTGTTTTTACATGAAGACGCTTGCGAATAAACGCCAAATCAGAACCCAGACACTTCCATGACTGTTCGTCCAAATGAACATCAGTCCATTCAACATCACAACCGTCTACTCTGCCCTTTTGATAGCTTATCCCAGCATCACACACTGGGCATGCACTGTTATAATAAACGGTAATACTAGAAGGCTTATGCGCCGCATTTATTAACGATTTACCTAAAAGAAACAGCAGAATTTTTCTCAAGACGACGAGTGCGGGATAGCATATTCTCGAGACGAACTTAAACCTAAAAATATAACGATTCAGAAACCCAACGACTCCAGACGCGTCCAGTTTTCTGACAGTCAAATAAAACGCTTCATGCCCGTAGTAATACTTGCCCTGATAAAACACAATCGAACCGTTATCAATATTCAATCCACGCTCACTTGCCTCATCAAGTAACTTGCTTTTCTCTCGGCCATTGACGATCTCAACAGACTCATTGGCATCATCAATAGCGCATGCAAAATGATTGCACATAGGGCATTCTTTGTCATAGATGACTGAAATTTTATCTTGAGCTTCAACTTTCATACTATCCCTTACGCCTCCCTCCTTTTGACGGAAGGAATTTAGCGATCGTTCCTCCCATCTTCATCAATGTCACTAATGTTGGCTTAGGGAGGTTCTTAACCTGATCGAACCAATCAATCAGCGTTGATACAAAGGTCAGCATCGAAGATATCTTCTCCTTTACCTCGTCAGGTGTCTTGGTATCACCGTCCATTTCTAAAACACACTGCCTAAGTAAGGTTAAGGTGGGCTCAATTTCACGCTTCTTACGCTCTTCCATAATGGTCATGAGCATATATGTCCTGATTATTTTTTGCACTTCAGCACATATCATCAACCTAGCATCACCACCTCGACAATAACTTATCTATCGACTTCTTCTGCGTTTTATTTATCTTCTTAATCTGCTCGAAAGACAAATCACTCACCCCAAAACGCTGCTCGATGTCCTGCAGCATCGCCATCCACACCTTCGCCGTCATCTCCGCGTCATAAAGCGCACGGTGATAGCCGCCACCACTTTCGATATTCGCGTAGGATACCAACTGCGCTAACTTGTGATTGGGCGAAGCCTGGAAAATACGTCGCGCCAGTAATAGCGAACAGGAAAAATCACCCGCATAATCAACATTGATCCGAGCCAATTCGGCATCTAAAAACTTTTTGTCGAAGGAAGCATTATGTGCAATTAAATTTGCATCACCGATATACTCAGCAAAACGCCCCATCACCGCCGCGCAACTATCTGCTTGCGCCAACATCGCATTATCAATGCCCGTGTAGTTAGCAATAAAACCCGACACCCGAAAACCCGGGTTCATCAATTCTTGAAAACTATCCACCACCTCACCACCCTCCAAACGCACCGCACCGATCTCAATCGCACGGTCGCCCATATCAGGGGATAACCCAGTGGTTTCGAAATCGAGAATAATAAGAGAGTCAGCGCGCATGGGGAATCCGATAGTTTGGTGGAATATGTGATGATAACAAAATGAAGGTGAAATAATGACACCCAGACTCGTATTTTAATCAGAGCCGGTTTCTAATGATCAAGTCAAAGACTACAACCATCTGACCGTCTATTCTCTCGGTCAATTTTAATGCCTCATTCATGCGACCCTTTCAACTAAAACATGATCACAATTCACACCTCGGTCGATGACAGATCAAAAACGCTTTACATGCTGTGATGAAGGCCAAACCACTAATCAAGACCGCCATCGTAACCATTGCGCCGCAACTCACCGTTTTCATAAATACGTTCAAATACTGAGAACGCACCGATTTAGCACGACCAAACAGCTCGACCATTTGATGAATAGTCGCGGGGGCTTGTTAGCGCTTTCTTGTTTTTACTTTCTTTTTTGTATTGCCTTTTTTGGAACCTATTGCCTTGCTGCGCTTTTTCTTTTTCACGCCCGCGGCCTTGCCCGATTTTTTTAATTTTTTCGGCCCAGTGTACGCAGCCTCTAAACCTTTAATTTTTCGAGGTGTAAAGCGGATTTTTAGGTATCGCTCAATACTCGACATTCGATTCCATTCAAGCGAATTCACTAAGGTGATGGCTGTCCCTTCTTGGCTTGCCCTTCCCGTTCGCCCAACTCTATGAACATGATCATCACCGGAATGCGGCACGGTAAAATTAATAACGAGGTCCACGTCCTTAACATCCAACCCTCTCGCGGCCAGATCGGTAGCAACCAATACCTGCAATACCCCAGACCGAAAACGCTCTAATACTTTTTTACGTTCCTCTTGAGAAACTTCGCCATGAATGTAACAGGCCCTGAGCTTCTTTGAGCTCAGCATGTTACTCACCTTTTGCGCTTGCAAACGGGTATTACAAAACACAAAAACATGCTGCGCGCCTTCTTCAGCGATGAGTGCTGCGACTACATTTTCTTTATGACGATCATCATCCGTCAAAACAAACTGCTGACTTATCTGGCTATGCCCGTCTCTCAACGAGTCTATTTCTAAACGTACCGGGTTATCTAAGAATCGCGTAATGCGCCCAAAGCCTTTTGACTTTAACGTTGCCGAAAATAATAGATTTTGACGTTCCTTATTGCAAGCAGCCACAATAGCGTCAACCGTTTCGGAAAAGCCCATGTCGAGCATACGGTCAGCTTCGTCCAGCACGAGCACGTCTATCGCACTCAGGTCTATACGCGCATTGCCAACATGCTCGAAAAGACGGCCAGGGGTCGCAATCACTACACTGGGTTTGCTTTTCAGCATGGCTAACTGTGGTTTACTGGGTTCGCCACCCAGAATCAATCCGCATGTAATATCAGTATGCGCGGCTAAATTCTCGAACATTTTTTGCGTTTGTATGGCGAGTTCACGCGTGGGTAACAGTATCAAACCGCGCGGCAGGCACCCGCGGCGCTCGTCAAGTAAAAAACGGTTCAGCATGGGCAAAATAAATGCAGCCGTTTTCCCGCTGCCAGTCTTTGCAGACAACATCAAATCGCGCCCTTCGGCAATAATGGGCAACGCTTGTTTCTGTGCTTCGGTTGTTTCTTGAAACCCCAGATCATCCAGGGCACGTAGTAGCCTGCTATCTAGGTGGTGTTCTTGGAATGTACTCACGATACTTTTAGTCCTGCGGAAGATCCTGCGTTCGAAGTCTGCAACGCATCTGGGGTGAAACAACGATGGCGACGCATCCGGAGCGAAACAAAGATTGCAACGCTCCTGAGGTTAAACAACGGCTGACGCCTTTTGCAGCCGCCACAATGGTGTCGACTGCGGGTAATGCTCAGAGAGTCGCTTACTCTTTTACTTCGACGTCCGGTAATAGCCCGGCATACGCAGTGGTAAATGCTACCTCCTGAAAAGGCCTTAACCCGGTCTCTTTAAAGCGGATCGTCAAGGGGTTCGCTGCGATGCGCGCTTTGATTGTACTGGCAGACAGAATTTCAACGTCAAAGCCGGTCGCTAACTGAATCGCCGCTTCAAGCTTAAAGCCCGCCGCCCCACCAGCGTGCTTCCCCTTCATCGCGCGCTCACGAATAACCACTTTGTCTATTTTGTAATCGACCATTAGCTTCGCAAACGCGAACTGAAAGGCCTGCAACTGCTCCGCACTGCGGGCATCTTGCACGGTTAGGTTGCGTGCGCGGCAATCTGGCAGCTCGAAAAGACCGACAGACTTGGCCTGTAGGCATATGATGGCCTCATTGTTTTTTAACTCTACGCCACAAATTCTCATATTCACCCTATATTTTAAGATTAATGACCCTGGAGTCTTGTTTGTATCTGTTGATATTTCCTAACATCAACACAGCAAGACGCTCAGCATCATTCGTACATTCATTAAGAACTACCAACGCGTTCGGCACCAGTTCGCTTGCTCATCCCGAGAATGAAAAGTCCACGCCACAATTCGCGTTATCTTTTGCCCTTGGCTCATGTTGATCGTTCGAACATCCCTTGCTTTTACTTTTTTTAATGTTTTATAAATAGCCGGCAAATGGTCTTTTTTAGCAACCAGGCTGCTAAACCAAAGACACTGCTTTGACCGCTCAGCACTTTCTACAATCATGCATTCAATAAAAGCAGCTTCACCGCCAGGACACCACAACTCAGCACCCTGCCCACCAAAATTCAAACGATCTGCATTTAATGCGGCCTTTATTGAAGGCCCTCCTCTCGTATCAATACGAGACTGACCCCGTTTTTTTGCAGTATTGGCAGCCAAATTAGCAACCTTACGCTGGCTACCCTCAGTAGCTTCGGCCAAAGATGCATGAAATGGCGGGTTGCATAGCGTAACATCAAACCGTTCATTTTCGAGCATCACCCCCTTAAAAATATGCTTTGCAGAGGGTTGTACACGACAGCCTATGCGCCCCTTTAACACCGCATTACTATCAACGAGCGTATTGGCTAAATTCACTGCACCTGAATCCACATCGGAACCTACGAAATTCCAACCAAATAAACGCGAACCCAAAATGGGATACACACAACTCGCTCCCATGCCCACATCAAAAGCTGTGATGTTTTTTCCTTTGGGAATGGTTTTATCCTTAACTTTGGCATGACCACCCTCACGCGTACTAGCCAAAAGATCCGCCAAATAATGCAAATAATCCGCACGCCCGGGAATAGGAGGACAAAGATAACCATCCGGAATATCCCAAAACCCCACCTGATAATAGTGCTTCAATAAAGCCTGGTTTAATAATTTCACCGATTTGGGATTAGAGAAATCAACAGACAAGTCTCCATACGCATTGTTAACCACCGCCACCGACAACTGCGGGCTGCTTTTAATCAAGGCCTCAAAATCATAGCGCTCACGGTGCACATTGCGCGGATGCAAGCCTTTACCTTTGGCTTTAGTTTTACCGTTTTTGTTCGACTTCATCTCATTCAGTTTCTTCTAAGCTGGTTTTATGCGGATTATTGAATAGCATAACAAGTGCTTCTGTTACCCCCCATCCGTTTAATGAATCACGACGGCTAATCATATAAAGGGGTGTTATAACCTCGATCAAACAGCCCAGCCATTTGATTCATAATTATGTGGATATTGTTTGTACGCCACCCCTCACTCTAACGATGAAGATTTAACGCTAACGCATCGAGTATTTATCGTGGCTTATATTTCCACCTACATCATCAGCGAAACCCGTTTTTGTGGCGCTATATACAATCACTCACGGTCATACTCCGTGTACTTTTTAGAGCTTCCTCTGACCTTATCAGCCGGGTATTTAAGCTCATTTTTCTTAATTTTTCCTTCGACAGCAGCAAGAACATCTACACCTAACTTATCCGCCAGGCGGATGAGATACATTTGCACATCGGCAATTTCATCCGCCACTTCCGCAAGGACTTTATCATCCAACTGCTGCGACTGCTCTTCCGTTAACCATTGAAAGTGCTCAACGATCTCAGCAACCTCAACGCTAAGAGCCATACTAATATTTTTGGGCGAATGGAACTGATCCCAATCACGGTCTTTCGCGAATTTTCGAAGACTTAACGTTAATTCATCAAAGTTTTGAACGGTGTCGCTATTACCCATATTGCTCTCAATTTTTATGACGATGTATCGCGTGTAATGATGGTGCATTCCTGCGTGAACAACTTCACGCCTTTAGAACGTGTCGATATTCCAGTTCAGCTTATGGGGGAAGCAAAGGCATGTGGTTATAGGCCTGATAAGACCGCCAGCCCTGTTGCTATACTGAGCTGCGGTGATGATGGGACCTCCCCCCTTACCATGCATATATTTTTCTGTTTTTCAACACAAGGCGAGCTTATGTCGACGCCGTCGACACATCAAGCTTACATATCGACTTTTTAAGATTTTTCCAATATGACGGCTCCACATCAGGGTTTACAGGCATTGACGCCCCTACACCCCCCCTGTGTCAGGCTAGTTGTCACCCCTCATAATTAATCAATATTGTACGGGGGGCTGACGAGGAAAAAATGAAAAGTTTTTCACCAGAGAGAAAAGAAGCTATTTTAAAAAAACTGTTGCCGCCATTGAATATGCCGG